>DFNY01000167.1 GCA_002376595.1 Jonesiaceae bacterium UBA3555
CACAACTCTCGAATTCCGTGCCACAGATGAGGCCGGCAACAGTGCAACTGCGGACACCGTGAACCTTAAGGTGGACACGATTGCACCAGTCACCGCAGCCCGAATCGATCTGACCGCACGCACCGTAACGCTACGAGGAGCAGACGAAGGCTCAGGTCTGGCACGCATCGAGTACCACGCAGGCGACGGAAACTGGCAATCCTATGACGGCGTCATCACCGCCCCAGCCACCGAAACCACCTACTCCCTACGAGGAGTGGACAAGGCCGGAAACGTAGAAGACGCCAACGTAATAGTGGTTCCAAAGAAGGGCGCCGAACTGAAAGCAACCACGCTCTCAGCGAAAGCAGACGCGAATGTTGATCACGGCAAGAAGTTCAAGATCAAGGTGAACGTCACTTCCTCCTCAGGAAAGCCGAGTGGCGANNGTGGCGAAGTTGAAGTACTCGACGGAAACACGAAGGTTGCAACAGGGAAGGTCAGCAACGGATCAGCGAACCTGCAGGTTGAAGGCCTCGAACCAGGCAAGCGCACTTTGACTGTGCGATACCTAGGCAACGCAACCTACGCAGGATCCGAAACCACGGTTACCGTCACCGTGAAAAAGGTGGCATCCAAGGTAAACGCGAAGGTGACAAGCAAGAAGATCACACCAACCACAAACGGTGAACTCTTGGTAACTGTAAAGACACCAGGGATCACACCTGATGGGCTTGTCACTGTGAGCTCAGGCAGCAAGGTTTTGGTAGCAGACATTGAACTGTCACCAGCCGGAACCGCAACTGTAAAACTGCCAAAACTCAAGGCAGGAACTCACAAGATTACAGTCAACTACCAAGGGTCTGACGCCACCAGCGCCAGCTCCAAAACGGTAAATGTCAAGGTCAAGTGATTCCTAGGCGTATCGCCAGGGGCTAGGTGTCCCCGTGCGGTGTAGCAACCCCGTGCGGTGGAAGTAACCCCGTGCGGTGTAGCAACCCGGTGCGGTGTAGCAACCCCGTGCGGTGGACGTAACCCCGCGCGGAGCTAGCAACCCAGGCATCTCTGCGAGATGGCGGGTGGCGCTGAGCCAACCACCTCGTCGCCAAATTGGGTACCGATGTGCCTCAACTGGGCCGCGTTCCATTAGGAACGCGGCCCAGTTTCTTGTTGGCGTAGACATAGTTTCACCACACGCCAGGGGCTACTCAACGAGCGGGAACGCCTGATCGGTGAAAGTCTGTAGTTCCGTCTAGTGTCTTGTTTCCGCAGGACAACACTCATGAAATGCGAGTAAGCAACCGTCTCGCTCCATCACTCCCATGAACCAACATGACAGGGGGAGTGACCAACCGACTCGGCGATTTGGAGAAGAATGCATTTGTCCTCTCACGTTGAAAACGGCCAAGAGCTCAACCCAGAACAACTAACCGTGACCCACACGGGTTTCTTGCCCACGCCAACAGTGGAACTGACTAGGCTGTTTCCCAACGCAACTCCTCGGATTTTTGCCAAGTTGGACAACCTTCAGATGTCTGGGAGTACGAAGGAACGCACTGCCGCGTCCTTGTTGGATGGTGCGCTTTCTAGCGGTGAACTCGCGGTAGGTGGGACGGTAGTCGAATCAACTTCCGGAAACTTAGGGATGGCATTGGCGCGACAATGTACCTTGCGTGGGGTGCATTTCATTGCGGTAGTCGATGAACGAGCAAACGCCGCGGCCTGTCAGGTGATGCGCGCCTTTGGGGCAGTAGTTGACGTGGTAGCGACCCCACCAGACGGCAATAGGTTGCGGGCACGAGTGGAGCGAGTCCAAGAACTGTTGGCCAGTATCAGCGGCTCAATAACCACGAACCAGTATGGCAATGCGCTTAATCCAAAGGCGCATTCCACTAGTACGCTCCCCGAAATCTGCGATTCGTTAGGCGGAGCGCCCCCCCGCCTGTTCGTCGCCACTAGTACCACCGGAACAATCCTTGGGTGCCTTAATGGAGTGGCCGCTAGGGGCCTCGATACCCAGGTTGTGGGAGTGGACTCTCAGGGTTCAGTTCTGTTTGGCGGGGCCGCTAAAGAGAGGTATCTGCCCGGACTGGGAGCCGGATTNNCGCGGTGCCCGAATCCTCGCGCAGCGCGAGGGGATCTTGGCGGGCGCTTCAACGGGTGCCCTCGTTGCAGCTATTGGGGTGAGCCTTGCTCGTGAGGAGTTGCGTCCTGCGGCAGGAGAGAAGTGGGTGTTCCTCGTCCATGATGGTGGTTTGCCGTACTTGCCAAACCTATTTGACGACGAATGGGTGCGTAACACGTTGGCTTACGATCCATCTGCGGATAGTGAGTTGGGGGAGCAGAACCCGTTCACGAGCGTTGCTCATGAACTCAACCTAACTCGAGGCGGTGACGGCGGCGCTCCTGGCGGTGGCGGCGGTGACGGCGGAGGGCCTGGCACTTATGGCGGACACGGCACTCATGGCGGACATGGCCAGACGATGACCGTGGCGGAATACCCTACTGCGGCACACGCGCAATGAGGATCGCGCTCATAGGGTGCGGACCAAAGGGCTTGGCTGCACTGGTTGAACTAGAAAAGGCTCTGAGTGCTACAGGTCTGAATCCTCCCAAACGCGTGGTTGTTGATGTGTATGAACAACACAACCTTGGATCGGGGGCGGTGTGGTCAACGAACTTGCCGCCAGAACTCCTGATGAATGTGTCACCCCGAATTGTTGACATGTCATGCCCGTCGTTCCCATGGAATTACGTGCAATGGGCTGAACAACAGGGGATTGAACCAGAGCAGCGTCTGCTGTTATCGGGGAACTCGGTAGCGCTCCAAGAGTACCCGCCGCGCAGAATCATGGGTCGGTACCTCGAAGCGGCCGCCACAGCGCTCCTTAATTCTCAGCTGATCGAAGTCACCCACTTCCGCCAACGGGTCACCGACCTCACCCCTACTGACGATGGCTGGAGAGTAGAGGTGTCACAGCCCGACTCTGTCGGCAATGAACTACTGGTTGTGGACGACNNCCTCTATCAGAGCGTGCTAATTGCAACTGGACACGAAAACCCACTCTCACCTGCAGATATCGAACTGGTGAGGAACCCGCAAACCGGTCCACCCGCACATTCACACGTAAGAATACGAGGGGCCGCCCTCACTGCACTCGACTGGGTTTTGGCCCTCACGGAAGGACGAGGCGGGAGTTTCGCCCCGAGCCCACGTGAAGATGGAATGCCATTCTTCACTTACGAACCTGTGGGGCTAGAGCCCAAAAGCATCACATTGGTTTCAAGATCAAACGTGCCAATGTCGCCCAAACCAACAAATATCTCACCCACCCTCGCTCACCTGATAGTGGAAGCTACTGGGAGCCTAGTTCCACTCAACTCGGGGGCGCTTTTGCCCAACAATCTTTGGTGGGAAACGCTACTCGAATCCGCATGGAATGTTGCCGAAGTTATGGGATACAACACCAGCAAAGATTCACTAAGGCGCAGTCTTTTCGCTCAAGACACCTGTGATTCCACTCTGGCCGTACTTGAACGCATGGAGCAGCACATGGGTATGAATCACGGACTCGTTGAACCTAGCGACGAGTGGATCTGGGGGAGGATCTGGAACATCGGCTATACCAACATCATTAGCAGCCTGAACAGAGCCACCAGAGANNGTTCGGCCCTCCAGAGAAAAGCGTTGCTAAACTCCTCGTACTGAGCAAGTTAGGCGTGGTGCGCTGGGAAAAGGTAGGCCCAACTGTCATTCCCGTTGGGGCGCACAGGCAGGTAGTCGAAGAGGAACCTACGGACATTTTCGAGATCGACTCCGTTACCAAGAAGCCCGGTGTGATGGATCCAGATACGCACAGGGTGGATTCTGACCTGTGGACAAAACTCTTGAGATCAAAGGCCGTCCATGTTCGGCTGAATGAACGCGGGATTATCACCACAACCGACACCCAGAGCTTAGGACCCAGCGGAAATCCAACACAAGGGTTGTACTGCATTGGACGACCAACAGAAGACCCCGTCATAGGAAACGACACACTCAACCACGCACTCCACGGCGAAGCCCAACGATGGGCACAACACATGGTTGCGTTACTCGAAGCCAATTCACTCGTCTCAACTACGCAGGAGCACAAATGACCGAACCGCTAGCCTGCGAAGGCACCGCGCCGTTAGCAGCCAAAACCGAAGAATGGATGGATGCTCTGGTCCGCAATCCCCAAGAGTGTGACCAGCTCCTGAGGAAATACGGGTCACCTGTAAACGTGCACGACTTTGGTCCCCTCAGCAGAAATATCAGCGAACTGACCCAAGTGGCTGCGCAACACAAAGTCGACTTCAAGGTGTACTTTGCTCGCAAAGCTAATAAGACTTTCGCAGCAGCATTGGCCGCCCACAATGCGGGTGCGGGAGTAGACGTAGCTTCGTACAGAGAATTACGGCAGTGCCTGACCCTCAATATCCCCGCTACCGACATCATCTTCACCGCAGCAACCNNCCCAAGAAGCGGTGGACCTAGCCATCTCATCTAACGTGGTAATCAGCGTAGACAACCACGACGAACTGCAACTCATTGCCACCCGGGCCAAGGCTATCTCCACGGAAGCAGCCATTGCATTACGAATCGCAGTAACCCATGCCTCGATTGCCCCAACCCGATTCGGTCTCCCAGTGGAGGTGTGGCTCGAGCTCGCGCGGAACATAAAAAGCCAAGACGGGATTCGCATCCGCGGCCTGCACTTCCACCTCAACGGCTACTCAGCTCAGGAAAGAGTCATCGCGCTCAGGCAGACGTTGGCGCTATCGGACCAACTCAAGCAACTTGGTCACGTTATGGAGTTTGTAGNNCGGGGGAATCCCCATGAACTACTTGAAATCGCACGAACAGTGGCAGGCCTTCTGGCATGCCGTAGCCAAGCAGCAGGCGGGCATGGCACCAGGCCGGGCGGGTGATGCAGCAGACCAGGCGGGCATGACACCAAACCAAGCGGTTAGTGCACAAGACCAGACGCGCTCGCTGAACCCCGCGCACCTTGGCTTTGGCTTTGGGTCTGGCTTTGGCTCTGGGTCTGGCGAATTTGCGCGAGAGGACCTTGCATTGAACGATTCGGAAGGCGTTGGCGATCAATCCACACTCGCCACAAGTTGCTGGGGTGGCCCACCCGTGACCCCACTGACTGGGACTCCATCGCCTTCCATTCCACTGCCTGACGTCCTCTCGCCTAACGGCGTGAGTCTGACAGCGATTGCGAATGGAGGCAGTGAATCATCCACAGATCCGCAGCTGGCACCGGCCTCTTCACCGCTGACTTGGCGCAATGACGCCCTTGGACTTAAGGACCCCACGTTGGATAGGCCGTCACCTGCTACCTATCCCTACTTCCAAAACCTGACGCGAGGTGAATGGCTGGACCAAATTCTCGCATCGCCATACGAAGAAGAGGATCCAGAAAGGGGCGGGGAGACTATTGCGCAAGCCTTGATTGACCGGAGTTTGCAGTTGCGGTGTGAGCCTGGCCGTTCCCTCATGGACGGTTGCGGAATGACACTGGCCCGCGTAGCTTTCACCAAAACTACTTCCGATCACATTCCGCTTGTTGGTCTCCACATGAATCGCACCCAAGTTCGTTCAACATCNNCATCCGCGGATTTCCTCGTGGATCCAATTCTTGTGCGCCCTGGCATGCTCGCTGCTCCCACGTTTGCAGAAGCTCAGGCCTCGCCGCTGTCCGGCACTCATGCGGCTACACATCGGGAAACTTCCAAGGCCGTCAGTGGAGCGTTCCTCGTTGGAAGCTACTGCATTGAAGATGAGCTCATTTTGCGGCGCTCGTTCAACTTCCCTCAAGGAGTGCGGCAATCGGACGTTCTTGCTTTCCCGAACACCGCGGGCTATCTCATGCATATTCTTGAAAGTGCCTCACACCAGATTCCACTCGCGGCAAACGTGGTGCACGAACATGCTG
>DFNY01000194.1 GCA_002376595.1 Jonesiaceae bacterium UBA3555
AAAAGAAGGCGAATTGTGTAGGAATCTTGCTAAGCGCTCTTAACTTTCCCACCCCACAGAGGACACATGACCACTCCAACGCTTCTTGCAAAACCTCAACATGTAGAGGCATGCACTGACGACTTCAGCAACGTTCGATGGTCTTCAGCGAGAGCAACTGGAGTTGAAACTGAAAACCTCCCCGGCTACCGAAACCGCGGGCAGCAAGCAGAACGAATCACAGTGTCCATCGTGGACGGTACTGAAAAGCGACGCACCTCAGTTCGAACACTTATTGCGTCGATCATGGGCGATCTTGCTGGCGCATTCAAAGGTATTTTTCGCGCCAATTTCTAGGCCGTTCTGACGAGTCTGCGCCACACTTTGTGGTGCGAGCGAGTACTAATGCGCCGGGCATGCCGAAGGGCTGATAGCGGCCCAGGAGAGACGCGCTACCAGCCCTTTGACTCGTTCCCCAGTGTTGCCAAGACATGGTGGTCCGGCTCAACTGCGTATGAACCTATGTGGCTAAACATGGTTCATGTGGCGGAATAGATCAGGTCACCATCCGTACTAGTCCGCCAAGTACTTGGTTGTTTCTTGATACCGAAGACCTTGAATGTCTCGAAGCCGTCGAAGCCCTGAACATCCTGCCCTTCGGCCGAGTGATGCATTTTCCCCTCGAGTGATGCGTCGAAAGTGCGTCACTCGCACTCAAAACGCATCACTCGGTGGAAGGTAACGGGCGCTGGGCGCAAAGGCGCGGAACCGCCGAGCTCCGGCGCAGAGCACCGACGCCGAGTTCCGAACCCGAGTTCCGACGCCGAGCTCCGAACCCGAACCCGAGCTCCGAACCCGAGTTCCGACGCGCACCGACGCGCACCGACGCGCACGAACTCAGTGGCTCAGAGCCCGAAAACCTACTATGCGCCCTGCTGCTCGCGTACTGCTACTGCCGCGGTTACAAGGTTCTTTAGTGAGGCGTTGGTTTCTTCGTAGCCGCGAGTCTTAAGGCCACAGTCTGGGTTTACCCATAGCAGTGCTGGGTCAACGGACTTGACTGCGAGTTCTAGGAGTTCCTGAACTTCTTCCACGGATGGCACGCGAGGGGAGTGGATGTCGTAGACACCGGGTCCAACGCCACGTGAGTATCCTGCGTCTGCGAGTTCTGGCAGGATTTCCATGCGTGAACGGGCAGCTTCAATCGAGGTGACGTCTGCGTTTAGTCCGTCGATTGCGTCGATGACTTCACCGAATTCGGAGTAGCACAGGTGCGTGTGGATTTGGGTGTCTACGCGTACACCGGAGGTGGAGAGTCGGAAGGAACCTACGGACCAGTC
This sequence comes from Jonesiaceae bacterium UBA3555, assembly GCA_002376595.1. Lineage (GTDB taxonomy): Bacteria > Actinomycetota > Actinomycetes > Actinomycetales > Cellulomonadaceae > Timonella. The sequence goes on from DFNY01000194.1 coordinate 1,320, forward strand.
GAGGTAGTCTGCGTGGTCGCGCTTCTTCAGTGGAAGGAGTTCGCGCAGTGCTGGTTCGTCAACCTGGATTGCGGCGATGCCGGCGGCTTCGAGGTCGTTGACTTCGGCGCGTAGTGCGAGGCCGATCTGGTTTGCGGTTTCACGCAGCGATACGTCGTCGCGTACGAAGGACCACGCCATGATGGTTACTGGTCCGGTGAGCATGCCCTTGACTGGCTTGCGGGTCAGGGACTGTGCGTAGGTTGCCCAGCGAACGGTCATTGGTTCTGGACGTGACACGTCTCCCCATTGGATGGATGGGCGGGTGCATCGTGAACCGTAGGACTGAACCCAACCGTTTTCGGTGACTGCGAATCCGTCTAGGAGTTCGGCAAAGTACTGAACCATGTCGTTGCGTTCTGCTTCACCGTGTACTAGGACGTCTAGGCCGATTTCCTCTTGGAGTGTGATGACCTGTGCGATTTCGTCGCGCATGGCCTGCTCGTATCCGTCGGTGCCTAGCTCGCCCTTGGCGTGCGCTGCGCGTGCCTTGCGGATTGAGGTGGCTTGTGGGAACGACCCGATGGTGGTGGTTGGCAGTGCTGGGAGCTGTAGGCGTTCTGCTTGAGCGTCGCGGCGTGCGTCTGCTGATTCGCGGGAGAAGTCGCTCTGCTTGAGTGCTGCGGTGGCTTCGCGTACAGCCAAGACGTTGACTCCTGCGGCGCCGGCACGGCGTGAGAGAGCATCCTTGGAGTCTTGAACTTCTTGGGCAATGGTTGCTACGCCGTTGATGAGGCCGTTTGCGAGGGTTACTACCTCAACGGTCTTTTCTTGTGCAAAAGCTAGCCATGACTTGAGTTCGTTGTCTAGTAGCGTCTCGTTGTCCAGGGTGTATGGAACGTGCTGGAGCGAGGTTGAGGTGGTGACGGTGACGTCCTTGGCTCCTAGAGTTTCCAGTTGCTCAAGTACAGCGAGTTTGGATTCTAGGTTGGCGCGCCAGATGTTGTGGCCGTCGTTGACGCCGGCTGCGATGGTTACGAAGGAGAGGTCGATGCCTGCTGTTGGTAGAGCTCCCTTGACTGCGTCGATTGCGATTGTTTCAACGCCGGTGTTCACAACGGCTGTGAACTGGTCTTCGAGTCCACCGTATGGTGCGGCTAGTGCAATCTGCGGGCGCTGTGGCACGGCCAGGAGGACTTCGTATGCTGCGCTGAGCGCGTCAGCGAGTTCAGTTGCGGAGGCTGCAAGGTTTTCGTTGACTAGCGCTGGTTCGTCGAACTGGATCCATGGGGCTCCCGCTGCGCCGAGTTGTTCGATCAACTCTACGTAGGCTGGCAGGATCGCTGGCAAGAGGTCGAGTGGGTTGAATCCGGCTGGTGCGCCGTCGGCTGGCTTCGCTAGTGCAAGGTAGGTGACTGGGCCAACGATGACGGGGCGGGTAACGAACCCTTGGTCTTTGGCTTCGTTGAATTGGTCTACGAACTGGGTGCCTACGAGCTTGAACGTGGTGTCTGGGCCGAGTTCTGGCACGAGGTAGTGGTAGTTCGTGTCGAACCATTTGGTCATCTCGAGTGGCAGGTTGTCGCCTTGACCACGGGCTACGGTGAAGTAGTTTTCGAGTGAGAGTGCACCGGATTCGTCTAGGAGTGACGAGAATCGGTCTGGTACTACTCCGAAGGCTGCTGATGCGTCGAGCACCTGGTCGTAGAACGAGAAGGACTCTGGGATGGAGGCGTCGTCGCGGCCTAGCCCGAGTTCAGCGAGGCGCTCGCGGGTTGCGCTACGCAGCTGTGCTGCGGTTGCGGNNTTCTTCTACAGTTGATTTTCCGGCCCAGAAGCTTTCAACGGCGCGCTTGAGTTCGCGGCGCTCGCCGATGCGTGGGTATCCGAGTACGGATGCCTTTGGGAATGGAATCGCAGTTGGTGACATGGTTTTCCTGTCTGGGGAGAACGAGATTGATTACAGGGAGACTGGCGATGCGCCAACCTGCGGCCCAGTGGCCAAACCCAACTCACTTGGTGCGAGTAGGCTGCCGAGGTGTACGCCCTCGAGCAGGTCAAGTGCAGCTTCGTACTTGTTGAAGGTGTAGATGTGCAGTCCTGGGGCGCCGGCTTCTAGTACGTCTTGCGCGAGCTTGATCGAGGCTTCGATCCCTCGGGAGTGACGCATGTGGGAGCTGGTGATGGCGTCCAGTTCTGCGAGGAGTTCCGCTGGCGGCGTTACTCCTGTGAGTTCCTCAGTCCGACGAAGCCGGTTGGGGTCAGTCATGGGCAGGATTCCGGCGAGGATGGGAATGGTGACGCCTTCGCGCCGCGCGAGTTCCACAAACTCGGTGTATGACTCTGCCCGGTAGAACAGCTGTGTGATGGCGAAGTTTGCTCCGGCGTTTTGTTTTTCTAGGAGTCGCTGGACTTCTTGTTCACGGGTGGTGCCTGCGTCGCGGTTGCCTTCTGGGAAGGTTGCTACTGCAACGGTGAGCGGTTTTGCTGCTCCTCGCAGCGCTGCGGGAGCATCTGCGAAGCACCGGTTGGATTCGACTTCGCGGAGAAGTTCGATGAGTTCCACAGACGTGTTGACGCTGTGGGCTGGTGGTTTCCAGTCCGGTTGGTTCTTGGGTGGGTCGCCGCGGAGCGCGAGGAAGGTGCGTGCTCCTACTGCAAGGAAGTCGTCAATGGTGTCTGCAACGTTGTCCCTGGTTGCGCCCACGCAGGTGAGGTGGGCGATGGGTAGGACGTTGGTGTGTTTAATGAGCCGCTCCACTACGGTGCGCGCGGTGTTGCGGTCGGTTCCGGCCGCTCCGTAGGTTACGGATATGAAGTCTGGCTGTGCTTCGATGAGTTTGCGCGCGGCGTTCCAGAATTTGGGTGCGGCGTCGGGGTTGCGCGGCGGCATGAGCTCGAACGACAGTGTTGGTCGTGCGAACCCGCGGGCAGCGTGAGATACGTCAAAGGAAGCCATGTTGCTATTACTCCATCGGATCTGGCGTTAGCACCCGGTCCCCTGTGGAGGCTTCCGTTCGGGGTGGGTTGCTGCGGTGTCAATGAGCCAGGACTCTCGACCGCTCTGGATGGATCGGTGTGTTTAGTCTTATGCGGTTGCGCAAGGACGACAACCGAGCATCCGCCATTTGGACACTTGTTAAGACGATGGAAAAAACCCCTCTGAACTGGTAATTTATCCCAGATCTTGCAATCGTTTAGCGCTTTACGCTGGGCCAAATATCTTGGTTTTCGCAGTGTAAACATCCACATAGTGGATATTCTTAGTTTCCCGACGAAGTGGTCAGGCGAGCAGATCGCCTCACTCAACCTGCCCAGTCGAGTCTCGAAATACACACAGGGGGTCATCAGCAAATGCTGATGACACCCTGTGCGGTTCAAACCAAAAAAACTATCTAACCAGCTGGCCACCGGCAACAACAATCTTGCCGCCCGCAATCACAACCGCACGCTGCGGAGACCGAACCAGCGCATCCATAGGATTCTCTGCCTCAAGAAGCACCACATCCGCACGGTCCCCAACCGACAAATTATGCGACGCAACCCCAGCAAACTGAGCCCCCACAGTAGTCGCAAGTTCCAATGCCAACGTAAGTTCCTCGTCGTAACGCAAACCAGAAACCTGAGCAAACTTCAAAGCCACCTTTAACATGTCGCCGTCACCATACGGACCCCACAAATCGCGGAACCCATCAGTGCCCAACGCCACCGGCACGCCAGCAGCCAACAACTCACGCACCGGAAGCGGCTCAACCCGCAACGGCGAAACCGTAGTCATCGACATCCCAGCCTCAGCCATACGCTCAATCAACGCAGCCTGACGCGCAGGAGACAACTGACCCACGGCAAAACCATGCGCAACATTCACTTTGCCTTCAAGACCAGCACGAATAGTGCGATCAGCCATCAGCTCGATCTGGAACGCGCCCAGCTCACCGCCATCGTGAAGATGCAAGTCAATGCCACAACCATGCTTCTCAGCAATCCGGAAGATACCATCCAACTGGCCCACCGGATCACGGTCAATCGTGGCCGGATCCAAACCGCCAATATAGTCAGCGCCAGCCGCCGCAGCCGCATCAAGGAGTTCCAAAACACCCTCTCGACGCAACACGCCATCCTGCGGGAACGCCACAATCTGGGTAGTGATCGTGTTGTCTAAACCAGCGACAGCCTCACAAACCACCTCAATGCCACGCAACCCCACACCAAGATCAACATCAACGTGCGTGCGCTGAACCGTGGTGCCGTGACGCAGATACTCGCGCATCACCGCGGTAGAAACCTCAACACCAGGGATGCCCAACTCATCACGGTGCGCGCGTTCATGCGCAATCCGTCCAGCAGTCGTAGCCTCGCCGCCGTACGACACCCACGGCTTACCCCACCACGACTTGTCCGTGTGAGCGTGCGCGTTAGCGAAACCAGGCAGCGCAAGCAGGCCCTTGCCATCAACAAGCCGGGCGTCCTGAGGAATAGGACGCGCAGGATCATGCGGCTCAACAGCCGAAATGAAGCCCTCAGAAATGGCCAGATCAACAGGCGCGCCGCCCCACGGGCGAACATTGACCAGATCTAGACGCGAAGAGTCTGCGGAACGCGGCTCAGCAAAATGAGACGCAGGTGCTGCAGGGTTAGATGAAAAAGAAGTGCTCATGTTCCAAGGCTATGCCTTGGACCAACTAAGCCAATAACTGCGACAGAAGATCCTCTACACGGCCGCGAATATCGTCGCGAATCTGACGCACCGACTCAATGCCCTGCCCAGCCGGGTCATCCAATTTCCAGTCCTCGTAACGCTTCCCAGGGAAGATAGGGCATACGTCTCCGCAACCCATTGTGATCACCGCATCCGACGCCTCAACAGACGCAGAGGTCAAAANNACAAGCTCGGCCATCGCAGCAACAGCCACCGGATTCACCTGATCAGCTGGAACCGAACCAGCGGACCGAACCTCAACCCGATCACCAGCCAAATGGCGCACAAAACCAGCAGCCATCTGAGAACGGCCCGCATTATGGATACACACAAAAAGAACTGACGGGGTAGACACAACCGCTCCGATCTGCAAAGAAACAACAACCGAGCGCCAGTCTAAACGAACTAGGTGAACAAAAACTCACGTTCAAGATGCGAGGGTTGGCCGATAGGTGCACCATGGAGAAACCATCCGATTGGGGAGACCCAAGTTTGTGAGGAGATTGCCTATGGGTATCGGCGACAAAATCAGCAATGCAGCTGAAGAAATCAAGGGCAAGGTCAAAGAGGCCGTCGGCGACAAAACCGACAACGAGCGGCTCGAAGCCGAGGGCCAAGCAGACCAAGCCAAGGCAAACCTGAAACAAGCCGGCGAAAAAGTGAAAGACGTATTCCGCGACNNGTTTGGAATTCGAAGGCCCGCACCGCAAGTTGGTGCGGGCCTTCGTTGCTGTTCGGGTGTTGTTGAGGTGCTCGGGTGCTCGGGTGTTCGGGTGCGGAGCTTGTGGGGCTGCTGCTGGGCGGGGAAATGCAAGGGCCAGCAATCCGAAGATTGACGGCCCTTGCCCCCGTTAGGAGGGATAAATNNAAAACGAACAAAAATGTCAGGCAACTGACCCGAGACTGGCGTAGTGGGCAAGATTTCCGTGACTTAGACATGGAAATCTTGCCTAGTCACGGAAAAGTTGCCGTGTGCGCGAAGGGGGCAGCGCCAACGTTCAGCTAGCCCGCTACGCTGAACCCAGCGCGCAGCAGGTCTGCGTTGCGCGATGACGGCCCAACCAGCAACTCGAACGCGCCAGGCTCCACAACGCGGTTGCCCCGCGCATCCACAATGGTGCAGTCCGCCACCGGCACATCGATACGCGCCGTTACGGTCTCGCCTGGTGCAATCGAAACCTGTGTGAAGCCCTTGAGTTCCTTGTCGGTCCATGACACGGAGGTGACCACGTCGGAGACGTAAGCCTGAACGGTCTCAACCACGGCACGTGAGCCGGTATTGGTGACCTGAACAGTTGCGGACACTACATCGTCCACACCCAGTTCATCGGACGCCAACTCCAGGCCCGAATACGAAACATTCGTGTACGACAGCCCGTATCCGAAAGCCCACTGCGGATCCTGCGTGAGGTCTGCGTAACGGTCTCCGTGCTGGCCGCGGATCTGGTTGTAGTAGGTAGGCTGCTGTCCAACGTGGCGTGCGAAGGTGATGGGCAGGCGGCCAGAAGGTTCGATCTCGCCAAACACCATTTCGGCAAAAGCCTGTCCGCCTCGCATACCTGGGTTCGCGGCCCACACCACGGCCGCCGCCGACAGCGCTGACGGTGGCAGCACCAAAGGCTTGGACGCCAAGAGAACCACGATTACTGGCTTGCCGGTGGCGGCCAGTGCATCCAGCAAGGCTTCTTGTCCGCCAAGCAGGTTCAAGGTTGCCGTTGAGCGGCCCTCGCCGATCAGCGGAATCGCGTCACCAACTACCGCGACCACGTAGTCGGCGTCTGATGCCAAGGCGACGGCTTCGTCGAGAAGGTCTTGGTCAATGGCGGCTGGGACCGCGACCTGTGGGCGCGGCTGGCCATCTGGGAAGTACTGGCCTGCTGGGTCGTCTTCGAGCGTGATGATGTTCGCGCCCTTGGCGTACTCGACTGTCCAGTTGGCTGGGGCTGCGTCGCGCAGCCCCTCGAACACGGTGGTGATCTGCTCTGCGCTGTGGCCGTCTGGCATCCAGCCGGCTTGGCCGGAGTTTCCGGCCCAGTCGCCGAGTTGGAACTGGTGGTCGTGCGCGTTCGGGCCCACAACCGCGATCTTTTTGCTTACCGACGAGTCTGCCGCAATTGGCAGGACACCATCATTTTCCAGCAGCACGAGTGCGCGGCGTGCGATCTCCAAGTTGATCTGCGTGTGCTCTGGCGTACCCAGGTCGCTCGCGATGCGAGCGGAGTCTGGGCGGCGCGGGTTCTCGAACAGGCCGAGTTCGAACTTCACGTTGAGGATGCGTGCGACTGCGGCGTCGAGGTCGGATTCGGTCAGCATGCCGCGCTCAAGCGCGTCGAGGGCGCCCTCGTAGAACTTGGGCGTGGTCATGACCATGTCGTTTCCGGCCTTCACCGCTGCGGCAGCGGCATGGGTGTAGTCAGGCATGACCTTTTGTTCCCACACCAANNCAGCCGCGTGCGTGAGGTCGGGCTGGACCTTCTGCTCCCACCCCATGCGGCCGACGTTGTCCCAGTCGGTGATGAGCATGCCAGTGTAGCCCCATTCGCCGCGCAGGACGTCCGAGAGAAGCCAGTCGTTGATGGTGATTGGGACGCCGTCGGTGGTTTGGTAGCCGAGCATGAAGGTGCGGCAGCCTTCTTTGGCTACACGCTCGAACGGAGGCAAGAACCAAGAGCGCATCTTGCGCTGGGAAACGTCTGCCTCGGACCCGTCGCGGCCACCTTGTGTTTCGGAATAGGCGGCGAAGTGCTTCGCGGTTGCGAGGATCGCGGTTTCATCGGTGAGGCCGCTTCCTTGGTAGCCCTTAACCATGGCGGATGCGAGTTCACCGATGAGGTGCGGGTCTTCGCCGAAGGTCTCGTTGACGCGGCCCCAGCGTAGGTCGCGGGCAATGCAGAGCACAGGTGAGAAGGTCCAGTGGATGCCGGTTGCGGCTGCTTCAACAGCAGTAACGCGCGCTGCTTTCTCGGTGAGATCGTAGTTCCAAGTGGCGGCCATTCCCAGTTGGGTAGGGAAGATGGTGGTGCCAGGGAAGAAAGAGTGACCGTGGATGCAGTCTTCGCCAACTAACAGCGGGATCTGCAGGCGGGACTGGTCGGTCAGCGCGTGCGCTTCGATGAGGTTCTCTGGCGAGGTGTGCAGGATGGATCCTACGTGGCGCTCGTTGATGAGGTGGTCCAGGTTGTCCCTGGCGTCCAGTTGCATCATCTGTCCGACTTTTTCCTCACGCGTCATGCGCGAGATCAGATCGGCTACGCGCTCGCTGATCGGCAGCGTTGCGTCGCGGTAAGGATAACGGTCGGTCATGATCTCTCCTAGCTGGTGACGAGCGAGGTGTGAAGGGGCTCATCGTTGTAAATATGGTAGCGCTCTCACACAGTCTGTGGGGCTTTGCGACGAAGCGGTCTAGTTGGTTGTCGAAGCGCATGCGTATGGGTGGCGGGGGAACGCGATCGAGGCCCCACCTATCCGTAGATAAAAATGCTGGAACTCGATATTTAGTGTCGATACATTGCGATTAGCACAATATGTTGTGTCTAGCGTGTCTCGAGGCATCAATGTCAGTGGGCTCCGATATAACTAATGACGTGACAACAGCGCCTCAAATTTCCAAGGTAACCATATTCACTGGATCTGCCAGCGGCAGCGTCCCCGGATACATGCGTGCTGCCCAACAAGCGGCCATCGCGATAGCTCAATCAGGAATTGAAATCGTATACGGGGGCGGGAAAACAGGGCTGATGGGCGCCGTTGCGGAT
>DFNY01000233.1:0-2485 GCA_002376595.1 Jonesiaceae bacterium UBA3555
GGAAACTTTGTAGCCAGCAATGGCGAGCGCCTCGGCTGCTTCAAGTCCAATAAATCCTGCACCAATAACTACGGCTTGGCCGTTGTGCTGTACGCCTGCAGCTAACTCAGCGCCAGAACCAGAGTCCGCATGTGCGGTTGTCCCGGCGCCAGCGCCTGTTCCTGTGCCAGCACCCTGCTGGGAGGTGACGGATTCGCGTAGCGCGAGGGCGTCGTCGACAGTCCGGAGCGTGGTCACACGCGCAGAGTCGATTCCAGCTACTGGCGGCACAAAGGCTGACGCTCCAGGCGCAAGAATCAGTGCGTCATAGGAGATGGTTTCGGTTCCAAACGCCGTGGTTGCAGTAACCGTCTTAGCGGCAGTATCTACCGCGGTGACCTCGTGGCCAATGCNNTAGTCCACAGTTGGCGAACGATGGGTACTGTCCGCGTTCCAGAACAATAATCTCGGCGGTCTCACTCAGGCGGCGCGCGCGTGCTGCGGCGCTCATGCCGCCCGCTACTCCACCTACAATCACAATCTTCATTGCCAAGTCCTTAGGGGCTAGGTTGTTGCCGAATTCTCGGCTCTTCTTGCTTCCTGCAACAAACATACCCCTGGGGGTATTCTGTAATCAATGGGAGGCCGCTCACAAAAGCGCAAGGAAACCCCAGAAATTAGCCCCTCACACACGCCTACCACCCAGCATATTTCCTTATAGACCCCACAAAACACCGCACTTAGGAGACAATAGTTTTACGTATTCAGTACCTCAAGACGTAGCCCATGCACCGCAACGCAGCATTGGAGAGCCCCACGATGATCCCGTTCAACGAACGACCCCGAGTCCTCGTAGTATTTGGCGCCCGCCCAGAAGCTATCAAAATGATTCCAGTGATCCGCGCGTTGCAAGACTCCGGCAAGTTCCGCCCAGTCGTGGTCTCCACCGGCCAGCACACCGACATGGTGGAAGACCTCATCGAAGCATCCGGCCTACGCCTTGACGTCAACCTGCGAGCCTCTGCACCCTTCGAAGACGGACGCCGCCCAACCCTGAACGAAGTCGTCGCCCGCATCATGGTGGGAATAGACAAGGTCTGGTCCTCCGAAGAACTCCCAGCCGAATACCAAGACGCCGGACGCCGCTCAGTCCACGGCGCCAAAGTCTGCCTAGTACACGGAGACACCAGTTCCGCACTGGCCGCCGCGGTAGCAGCTTTCAATCTGCAAATCCCCGTAGTCCACGTAGAAGCAGGCCTGCGCACCTCAAACCTCCTGGCCCCCTTCCCAGAAGAAGGAAACCGCCAACTTATCTCGCGCCTAGCCGCCCTCCACTTGGCGCCCACCACAAACAACAAGATGAACTTGGTGCGCGAAGGTGTCGACTACGACCGCATCCTCATCACCGGAAACACCTCCATCGACATGCTGCACTGGGCCACCGAACAACAAGGCGGCTTTGGTCCGGGCCTCGAACACCTTGAAGAGGTATACCTAGGCGAGGCAAGCGAAAACAACACCCGCCGACTCGTTCTAGTCACCGCACACCGCCGCGAAAACTGGGGACAAGGACTCGCCAACATCNNCTTCGTTGTGCCCATGCACCCAAACCCCATCGCCCGCGAACCCATGATTAACACGCTGAGCAACGTAGCGAACGCACACCTCGTAGGTCCACGCGACTACCTTTCCTTTGCCAAGCTCATGGGCGCCGCGCACACGATCATCACCGACTCTGGCGGCATCCAAGAAGAAGCCCCCGCACTGGGTACCCCAGTGCTCGTGGCCCGCGACACCACCGAACGCCAAGAAGGTGTCACCGCAGGAACCCTGCGGCTCGTAGGCACAAACACCGACCTCATAGTGCGCGAAGCTAGCCTGCTTCTCGACGACACGGCTGAGTATTACCGCAGGTCCGGTCGCGATAACCCCTACGGGGATGGCCGCGCATCCGAACGCATAGTCGCAGCCCTAGACCACATCTTCCTTGGTGGCCCAGCACCCGAAAACTTCCAAAGCGGAGAGATGGCAACGGCGGTGTTGCGCCGGCTCGGGCTGGAGTCGTTTGAGGACACCGCCCCATGACCCCAACGCTGAGTCCTTTGACTACGTCGACCCCCACAACCAGCTGGACAGCCTCTACCAGCTGGACCGACACCGTCCACAACTGGACCACCAACGCAGGTGACGTAATCGCAGATGCCCTGAGATTCGTCGGGAATCTATATAGCGGGCTACCACTCTGGGCAATCCCCATGTTCTGGCTCGCCCTAGCAATGATCGTGCTGTCGCTTGTGTTCCTGCTGGTGCTCGTGGCGAAAGCGCAAAGCCAATACCGCAAGGCGCGCAAACTCGTGCGCCAAAACCACGACCCCGCCGAAACCGAAGCCGAATACCTGTGGGTATTCATGGTTCCCGCCCTCAACGAAGCCGTCACCATAGCTGACTCCGTAGACCGGCTCAACAAAGTGGAAGTCACACACTCGCGGATCCTCGTCATCAACGA
>DFNY01000233.1:2535-2722 GCA_002376595.1 Jonesiaceae bacterium UBA3555
CCCTCAACGACGCCTGGCGCTTCCTCCACAACCAAGTACTCGCACGCGGAACCTACGCCGGCTGGGACCCAAACAAAGTAATCGTGGCGATAGTAGACGCCGACGGACGCCTCGACCCCACCGCCGGCCGCGTAGCACGCCACTTCACCGACGAACGCGTAGGTGGCGTCCAATCCCAAGTGCGCAT
>DFNY01000233.1:2846-3820 GCA_002376595.1 Jonesiaceae bacterium UBA3555
ACGGCTGGAAAGGCGAACAATCTACCGAAGTCGCCATTAACCAGCAAGGCCTCAACTCGCTACGCGCACTCATGCGCCAACGAACCCGATGGTCACAAGGCACCTGGCAAGTATTCGACCTCATCAGGCCCTCACTCAAAAACCCGCACATCTCACTGCGCGCCAAAACCGACCAATTCTGGTACCTCCTCACGCCGCTCATCCAAGCGTGGCTCGGATTCGTACTCGTCCTCTCCCTCGTATTCCTCGCGCTCGGCATAGTGGAACCACACTGGTCGTGGATCCTCATCATCGTTCTGTACATGTTCGCGGCCATGCCCAGCATCATCGGCGTACTGTTCACACACCGGAGGCGCGGATTCAAAGGGTTCCTAGTCAACATCGGATTCGCACACCTGTACCTCGTGTACTCATGGATGATCTACCCAGTGGTGTACCGCGCACTGTTCCGCCAACTCACCGGCGCGCGTAACTGGGCCAAAACCGCACGCGAACAAATCAAGTCCGACGAGTCTGAGACTGAGGCTGGCTCCGCTGGGGTTGGGTCTGCTGGGGCTGTTGCAGCTGGTTCTGCTGGCTCACGGGCTGCTGAATCCCGGGGCGCGGCTGCCCCGCTAGCCATCGAGTCGCTGTCACGCGAAGACATCGAGGCACAAGCAATGGTGGATCATGCTCTGGGTGGCCAGGCACTCTCAACAGGGGATACGCCTGAAGTAGCCCAGTCAAGGTTCCAGCCGGAGCCGCTCTTCCAGGCGCAACCCTCCCAAACGGGCCCAACTGTCCAAGCAGAACCAAACTTCCAAGCAGAACCGCGTCGCGGTGGTGCTCATGCTGCCCCGGACGCCGACTAACTGCCCTCTTACCGCGAGATACGGGTTTTCCTCTGATTCTGACCCAAGTTTTGGCTCAAATCAGAGAAAAAACCGCATCTCATCGAGGGGGAACCCCTCGTTCGCACTCAGACACTTTGCATC
>DFNY01000233.1:3850-6406 GCA_002376595.1 Jonesiaceae bacterium UBA3555
AAAACAAACAAAAATGTCAGGGAACCAGAATGCAAAGGTGCAAACCGCGCGGCGGGAGCATGGCCACACAAGACGGACCACCCAAGACGCGAACCAAAACCCAAGGCGGACCGCGCCAGACGCCAACTAGCCATCCACTTACCGCGAGACTGGCCGCACACGACGGGGACTCGTCGGGAAATAGCGCAGGTGCGACTATCTGCGGCGCTTGTCCTTGTACATGGATTTGTCGGCGCGCATCACCATGGATTCTGGGGTGTCGTGAGCGGCCATTTCGGCTACTCCCCATGACCACGNNGCGATGAGGTGGCACGCAAGCGCTCCAGGGTACCGGATGCAGATTCCTCGTTAGTGTGTGGGAGCAGGAGCACAAACTCGTCCCCACCGATTCGGAAGATCGCGTCTGAACTGCGAATATTCGCCCTAATTTCGTTCACTACGTTTTTAAGTACGCGGTCGCCTGCGGCGTGGCCGTGCTCGTCGTTGACTGTTTTGAAGCCATCCAAGTCAATGACCGCCAGCGAGATGGGGAAGCCGTTACGTCGCGCCCTATCCAGCTCGCGCAATGCCCTAGCGGAGAATCCTTCGCGCGAGATCGCCCCGGTGAGCAAGTCCACCTGACCTTCAGCGCGCACTCGGCCGCGCCATAAGAACCCCAATTCCATGCACAGCGTCATGAACAAGATGAGACGCACAATTTCGTGGGTTGAACCTGATTCGCTGAGGTACCTACCGTGCCCAATCGAGGCGAACCCAAGCACACCAGCTACATACACAACCAGTGACCAGCACGCAGTTTTCTTAGGGTAGAACCACGCCAAGTACATTGCCATGAGGGGCATTTCTTGGAGGTTCGCCGTTGCCTTGACCAAGAATGGTGCCGTACCCAGCACGAATGTTGTAACAACGCCGTGCAGGCCAACGCCGGCCAATCCTACATAACGGGGAAGGTTCTTACCCTTCTTGATGGCGTAGTAGGCAACTGCGAAACACAGTGCGATGCCCGCAATGATTGCCCAAGGTGGCAGGGCAGTACGGTTCTCATCCATCAACTGCAGCAGGAGTGAAACTAGGAACATTGCCGCAAATAGGGCAGTCACGGCGGAGTATGAGGAACCGTGCTCAAAAAGTCTCTGGTACGCCCTTGAAACCGCGTTGACAAGTCTTTGAGCTCGATCACGGATGAACGTAACCAGAACTGCTGCCCTCCAAAAAATCCACTGATGCGCATCCTCATATTACGAGAAACCCACGGACATTCCAGTTGGAATTTTCAAAACTTCGGCTGACATGTGCATGCATATGCGCGTACAGTTGTGTTTAGGGGGGTGGCGCTTTCCATGGCGGTCGCAAAAGTAGAGGCAGATATGTCTCAAATAACCACATATTTCCAACCCATTATGGATTTGGAAAACTGGCGAGTCTCGGGTGTTGAATCATTAGCCCGGATGGAGGAAGGCGAATCAGCCTACCCTCTAATTCAGCGCGCAAAACGCGAGGGTTGGTACAAATCCATTGAGATTCCCCTCATCGAGACCGCAATCCGCGAAGCCGCCTTGCTCCCCAAGGACTTGCTGTGCACCTTGAACGTGTCAGCTCACGCGATTATGAGCGACGAGTTCTTTGCACTGCTCACCAGCCACAAGGAACGCAACTGGGGAATCGAATTACTCGAAGATTCCGAACGCATCCACAACTTTGAAGCTTTCCAGCAGCGCATCAAGGACCTTGGCTATCCTCTGTTCATTGACGACGCCGGCTGCGGCAATTCTGATGAACTGCGCATCCGCTACGTGAAGCCGTCCGTGGTAAAGCTGGATCGGCTAGTTTTGTTGCGCGCCATGCATGAAACAAGTGGCCGGGCACGCCTGGAAAGCCTCATTGCTGAGACTCGAGCAAACGGCTCAATGATGCTTGCCGAAGGCGTCGAAACTGCAGATCAACTCCAGTTCGCTCTCGAGTTAGGCTGCGAGTACGCGCAAGGCTGGTACTTCAGCGAGGCTGTTAGCGCCAGCAAGGTTGCCGCCACCATTGCCGAACTTGAACAGCGCCTCTGGATTGACGCTCCCTAGTTTCTAGACCTCTCCAAACCCTCCGGTTCCGCTTAGGCTGACCGGAGGCTTTTTGTGTTCGGTTCCCTTGGGTGCGTGGCGCGCACCTACTTCCCGACGAATCGGCTGGGTTTGCTTGATAGGTGCGGCTGGGTCTACGTGATAAGTGCGGCTGGGCTAACTCTTCTGATTCACACTTCCCTGACTGCGACTACTCGCGAAGACAGCAACGCTGATCCACAAAATACTGCGAGCGCCCCACACAGCAGGAACAACGGCATCAGTCCCGTGAACATGAACAGTGCGAAGTTGGGGAACAACATGACCACACCACCAAACGCACCGGTCAGCACCAGAAACGCCGCATAGCCCCAAAACCTTGCACGCATGTACCCAAACCTGAAAAACAGAGGTAACTGCACCGACAGAAACATCAGTGCAGTGCACGCACCTGAAACCGCCACAGCTAGGAACCCTGCTGCACTTCCTCTGCCAGCAGCAATCG
>DFNY01000186.1:0-5942 GCA_002376595.1 Jonesiaceae bacterium UBA3555
TAAAGATGCGTTTGATGTTTTCTACACACGCAATGCTGCAGTTGCTCTTTCCGTGGCTCGCAGAAGGCTTCCTGCTCACCTTGCAGAGGACGTTGTAGCAGAAGCTTTCGTGCTGGCGTGGTCAAAAGGAGCCTATAGGTACGAGCAGCAACGAGCGCGTGCATGGCTCTTGACTGCTGTGTACAACCTTTACCGAAATACACTGCGCAACACTGCCAAGGAGATTGCGTCAGAACCGGCTGTACTCAGCGCATTCCAGGAATCACAAGTACAGGGAAGCGCCGCTGATCACTCCGGTGCACGCTACGACAACGAACACTACGACCACGCGTGGGCGGAACTGACCGCCTCCGACCGCGAAATTCTCACTTTGGCGTATCACGACCAGTTAGTCTCCGCTGACCTTGAATCGATTTTCGGGATCACATCTCTAGCTGTGCGTACGAGGCTCTCGAGAGCCAGAGCACGATTCCGCAAACACTATGAAAAAACCTCGCAGGCTGATGCTGAGACACAGTTGGAGAAGCGATGAAAAACGACGACCACACAGCCCAGATCATTACTGGACAACGACGGGAGATTGCAGTCAATCCAGAAGACCTAGACGTGCTCAAAGCAAAGGTTGACAAGAAGATTGCATCACTCGCCGGCAACCACCTCGATACAGCCGATAGCGATGCAGTTCCTACGCAGCTGCCAAGACGGTCGCAGACACTAGGACGGAATCTTGCACGCATTGCAGCATGTGCCGCGGCTCTAGGGGTGGCCGTTTGGGCAACCGCCTCAATCGTTCACCAACCCTCTTCGTGGGCTGACGGCGTGCGCATCGCACCGGCAAAGGCCGCCCAGTACGTTTCCCAGTGCATTCGCAATGCCGTGGGAGGGAACGATCTTTCCGAATTTAGCCTTGATGAGACCGATAGAAGCATCCTCATCTGGAACGATCCAGTTTCAGGCCAAGTAGAACGACTCGANNACCCAAGCCACCATGCAGTTTGCAGAGCAACGAGGCAAGGCAACAGGGCTTTGGTTCAGCATAGGCGACTCTCTTGTTGGCGCCTGTCAAGTCGAAGACAACGAAGCTGTATCTGCCCTATCACCGCTGTCCTCACAAACCGAGCAACCTGGTATTTACAGCAGCTTCTTCAGCACTTTCACATTGAGGGACGGCTCCAAGGGCAACGTCTTTGGGGACATACTGCGATTTGAGCAGACCTCATCCGAGTTCGTCCGATACGAAGCCGCATTTGCGGACGGTACACAGGTTACTGGCACTGTACAGAACGGCTACTTCATTGTGATGAAGCGCGTTGACTATCCGCAGTTTGACCCGGAAGTTCCGGTGGGCAATGGCGACGCAGTGCTCGAAAGTCTCACCCTGTACAGGTCAGATGGGTCTGGGGCCAAAACTACGCAGTTGGACAATGGTCCAGTCGTTGAAGAACTCCCCTAAACGCCTAGAATCGTGACCTGCACACGCAATCTTCTGCGGAAGGCCGTTGTTCCAACACTCAGCAGTGACTGCTTACTCTAGGCGCTACATACAGTTGTGGGTCCGGTTCAAACGAACCGGACCCACAACTTTCTATGTCTCAGTGTGAACTCACGCTAGATCAAACTAGCCATTCACCCAGTAACGGTACTCCGCCACCTGAACTTTAGCCTCAGCCAATTGCTCGGCAACGCGTGCAGGCGCCGTGCCACCCACCGCATCGCGAGAGTTCAGCGAACCCTCAACCGAGAGAACTGAACGCACACCTGGCGTTAGGTGCTCGGAGATCTGTGCCAAGTCGTCGTCAGTAAGATCCCACAGCTCGATGCCGCGCTCTTCACAAACCCGTACGCACGAACCGGCTACCTCGTGTGCAATACGGAATGGCACGCCTTCGCGCACCAACCACTCTGCAATATCGGTAGCCAACGAGAAGCCCTGAGGGGCCAAAGATGCCATGCGTTCGGTATCGAACGTCATGGTGTCAACCATGCCGGCGAAAGCTGGCAGCAGGACCTGAAGGGTATCGATTTGATCGAATACAGGTTCTTTGTCTTCCTGGAGATCACGGTTGTACGCGAGAGGGAGACCCTTCAGCGTTGTCAACAGGCCAGTGAGATCACCAATGANNCTGCGGCATGATGGACGATCCAGTGGAGAACGCATCATCTAGACGGACAAAACCAAATTCCTTGGTGTTCCAAATGATGATTTCTTCCGAGAACCGCGACAAGTCAATGGAGAGCATCGCAGAAACGAAAGCAAACTCAGCAACGACGTCACGTGATGCAGTTCCGTCAATCGAGTTCTCCACCGGACCATCAAAGCCCAAATCAGCAGCAACCGCTGCAGGATCCAGACCCAGCGATGAGCCAGCCAACGCCCCCGAACCATACGGAGACTTAGCCGCACGCATATCCCAGTCGATNNNNGCATGCTGTAAGTGAGTGCGTCCAGGCATCGGCGCGTTAGGGTGCGCGTCCGCCTGCTTGATCAGTGCATCCACCACGTCCAACACCAAGGAGCCAATCTCCTTGGCCTGTTCACGCAAGTACATGCGAACGAGGGTTGCGATTTGGTCGTTGCGGGAACGGCCAGCACGGAGTTTTCCGCCCAGTTCTGCACCTGCGCGCTCAATAAGACCGNNGTCGTCTTCGCCAGCAACAAAGGCGCCAGATTCAACGTCAGCCAATAACTGGTCTAGGGCTTCGTGCATGCCTTCGAGTTCTTTATCAGACAGCAATCCGGCCTTAGCAAGAACCCGCGCGTGAGCCTTTGAACCAGCGATATCTTGTCCGGCTAGGCGCCAGTCAAAGTGCGTGGACTTAGACAATGCAGCCAAAGCATCAGCAGGACCGCCAGCGAAACGTCCGCCCCACAAAGAAACGCGGGTGCTAGACGCGCCAACGGCGGCAGAAGAATCTGCTTCTGCCGCCTGCGCTCCGACTGACTGCGAAGGGGTGTCTTCGCGTTGCGTCATGAAAAATCACTTCTCCGTGTTCAGAGTGAAACCAGACAGGTCAACACCATTGCCAAACTTCACGTCACGCGCAGCAGCAAGCTTCGCGGTCAAACCATAGATCTCGATGAAGCCACGTGCCTGGCTCTGGTCGAATGAGTCGCCCTCATCATAGGTGGCCAAGTTGAAGTCATACAGCGATGACTCGGACTTACGGCCGGTAACGGTTGCGCGGCCGCCGTGCAGAACCATACGGATGTCACCGGTGACGTAACGCTGGGTGTCTGCGATGAACGTGTCCAGTGAACGCTTGAGCGGGGAGAACCACATGCCGTCGTATACGAGTTCTGACCAGCGCTGCTCGATTTGACGCTTGAAACGAGCCTGCTCGCGTTCCAGGGTGACGTTCTCGAGTTCCTGGTGTGCTGCGATCAGTGCAATGGCACCTGGAGCTTCGTAGATTTCACGGGACTTGATACCAACGAGGCGGTCTTCCACGATGTCGATACGTCCAACACCCTGAGCGCCGGCGCGGCGGTTCATTTCCTGAATTGCCTGCAGTGGCGTAACAGCCACTCCGTCAATTGCCACTGGTACACCCTGCTTGAAGGTGATGACAACTTCGTCTGCAACGGGTGGGAAGGTTGGATCGTCAGTGTAGGAGTACACGTCCTTGGTTGGTGCGTTCCAGATGTCTTCCAAGAAGCCTGTTTCAATTGCGCGGCCCCATACGTTCGCGTCAATGGAGAACGGGTTCTTCTTGGTGGTTGCAATTGGAAGGTTGTTTGCCTCTGCGTAGGCAATAGCTTTCTCACGGGTCAGAGCAAGGTCACGCACTGGAGCAAGGCACTTGAGGTCTGGCGCCAGTGAGGTGATTCCAACCTCGAAACGCACTTGGTCGTTACCTTTACCGGTGCATCCGTGTGCCACGGTGGTCGCATCAAACTGGCGGGCGGCGCGCACCAAGTGCTTCACAATTGTTGGGCGTGAAAGAGCCGAAACCAAAGGATACTTGTCCAAGTACAAGCCGTTTGCTTGGAGTGCTGGCATGCAGTATTCAGTAGCGAACTCTTCACGAGCGTCAGCTACGTATGCTTCAACTGCACCGCAGTCCAGTGCACGTTGGCGGATGACCTCAAGGTCTTCACCGCCCTGACCTACGTCCACTGCTACAGCGATAACCTCTGCACCGGTAGCCTCACCGATCCAGCCAATTGCAACGGACGTGTCTAGCCCACCTGAGTAGGCGAGTACTACGCGTTCCTTTGTCATCGTTTTTCTTCTCTTTCTTCATGGACTCGATTGATCTGATTCTGCCAGATTCACAATCGCGTTTGGGTGTTGTCTCGAAGTATGTGCTGGGCGCGGGGCCTAGTTTGTTCAGGGCTGGCGGCCCAGTTTGTATTGCGGTGTGGGTGTCTCAGAAAGTCGAGGGAAAAGCTACTCCCCTAGCCCCTCTGAAGCGAGGGAGACAAACCGAGCAGCGATGTCTGATCCGTTGGTTCCTTCTCGGGCAATCACCAGTACGGTGTCGTCACCTGCAATGGTTCCCATGACTCCGTTCACGCCGGTGGTGTCAATGACTGAACCGAAATACTGCGCTGCCCCAGGCGGCGTGCGGAGCACAACAAAACTTCCGGAGCTCTCAGCTGAAATCAACATTTCTGCGCACAGACGCGCGAGACGAGCAAGAGACGCTTCGGTTTCACGAGCCACTCTCCCCTGGTCCACACCCTCCTGCGCAACCGAGTAGACCAACCCGCCTTGCTCGTCGCGAATCTTCTCTGCCCGCAACTCAATGAGGTCGCGGGACAAAGTTGCCTGAGTGACATACAGGCCGTCCTCGGCCAGAGCCTTAGCTAATTCGGCTTGCGAATGAATGGGCAACCGGCCAAGGATCTGGACAATGCGCGCGTGGCGCGCGGCCTTCGTTGCAGGTACTGAACCCGGTGTCATCGTGCTCATGAGTTCTCCACCAACCACGCCATGAGTGCCTTTTNNCGGTTTTCAGCTTCGTCCCAGACAACCGACTGCGGTCCGTCAATAACGCCTTCGGTCACTTCCTTGCCGCGGTAAGCAGGCAGGCAGTGCAGGAACAATGCGTCCTTGGCTGCGATGCTCATAGCTTCTTCGTTGACTTGGAACGGGACAAACGGCAGTGCGCGTTCGCTTGCGTTGGCTTCATCGCCCATTGACACCCAGGTGTCGGTGGCAATAACGTCAGCGCCTTGGAATGCCTGTGCAGGGTCCGTGGTCACCAGCACTGATCCACCGGTTTGAGCTGCGATTTTCTCTGCGTCGCTCACAATCGCTGGGTCTGGTAGGTATCCCGCAGGTCCACCAATGCGCACGTGCATTCCAGCCGTCACTCCACCCAAAAGGTAGGAATGTGCCATGTTGTTGGCGCTATCCCCCACGTAAGTGAGCGTGAGGCCCTTAAGTGCCTCAACACCGCCCTTGTGCTGAGCCACAGTAAGCAGGTCAGCCAAGATCTGGCATGGGTGGAACTGGTCGGTGAGCGAGTTGATCACGGGAACAGTGGCGTAATGCGCCATCTGCTCTACGTTTTCCTGACCGAACGTACGCCACACAATTGCCGAGGTCATACGCGTCAGAACCCGTGCTGTGTCCGGAATTGGCTCCCCACGCCCTAGTTGCGATCCGGCTGCGTCGATGACCAGAGGNNATTTCGGCTACGCCAGCTGAGAACGACACTCGGGTTCGGGTGGAAGGCTTGTCAAAGATGATTGCTACCGCTTGAGGGCCTTCAAACGTGCGCTTAAGGTAGCGGTTCTGCGCGAGTTCAAGTCCTAGTTCCAGCACTTGTGCTTGCTCTGCTGGTGTGAGGTCATCATCGCGGAGGAAGTGACGAGTCATGAGGGCTCCTCAGTGCTGGGTTTCGAGCTCGTCTGCGAGCTGCGGTAGTTGGTCAAGGAAATCAAGGAAAGGCCGTACCTGTGCTTGGGTCAGGTTCAGCGGTGGAGCAAGTCT
>DFNY01000186.1:6033-6492 GCA_002376595.1 Jonesiaceae bacterium UBA3555
GTTGCAAGTGCTGCCGCTGCTGCCACTGGGTTTCCCCCAAAGGTGGTTCCGTGCTGTCCGCGGGTCAGTAGCGTTGCGGCGTGTTCGCCGAATGCGACGACAGCCCCAATTGGGAATCCGCCTCCGAGTCCCTTTGCCAATGACATGACATCGGGTTGGACGCCTTCTCCAATATGCTCGAGCTGATGTGCAAACCACGCACCGGTTCGCCCGACGCCGGTCTGCACCTCATCAATAGCCAGCAAGGCACCGTATTGTGTGGTGAGGTCACGGGCGAGGGACAGGTACCCTGCAGGAAGTGGCCGCACCCCTGCTTCACCTTGGAGCGGTTCCACAATGAGCATGGCAATGTCATCGCCGTTGTTCGCGAAGGCTGCTTCCAAGGCCGCTGCATCTCCGAACGGCAAGAATTCCACTCCGCCTGGTAACGGCTCGAATGGTGCTCGGTATGCTTCCTTT
>DFNY01000186.1:6549-14071 GCA_002376595.1 Jonesiaceae bacterium UBA3555
CATTTTGAAGATGGCCTCGTTGGCTTCGGTTCCGGAGTTTGTGAAGAACACGCGTGAACCGGTAGGAGCCTGCGCAAGGTTGAGCAGTGTGTGAGCGAGCGAGATCTGGGTTGGCGTACCAAAGAAGTTGGACACATGGCCCAAGGTGCCTAGCTGTGATGAGATTGCGGCAGTCAGTGTTGGATGGGAGTGACCCAGCGCGTTCACCGCAATTCCTGCCAGGAGGTCAAGGTATCGGGTACCGTCAGCGTCCCAGACGTATGGGCCTTCTCCGCGCACAAGAATGCGCTGAGGCAGACCAAAAGTGTCCATGATTGCGCTGCCGTATTGCGAAGTCCACTCAGCGTTAGAGTGGGCAGCTACGGTTGCGTCTGACGTATTGAGGGCTTCAATACTCACTGTCCGACCTTTCCATCTGGTACCACCATGGTGCCCACACCCTTGGAGGTGAATACTTCCATGAGGATTGAGTGGGCTACCCGTCCATCGATTACGTGTGCCTCACTGATGCCGCTTTCTACGGCACGTAGGCACGCTTCCATCTTTGGCACCATGCCGCTTTCTAGAGTAGGCAGTAGTGCTGCTAGTTCTGTGGCGCCGATTTGGCTCACTAGGGAACCCTTGTCTGGCCAGTTGGTGTACAGCCCTTCAACGTCGGTGAGCACAATGAGTTTGCGCGCCCCGAGTGCTACCGCAAGCGCAGACGCTGCGGTATCGGCGTTCACGTTGAGGACGGTGGTTGGGTCATCGATGTCTGGCGCGACGGTGGACACCACTGGGATGCGACCCGACGCGAGCAAATCCGAAACCGCTTGTGGGTTCACCTTGACTACATCGCCTACGAGCCCAACGTCCACGGATTCACCGTTGACAGTTGCGGTTCGCCTGCGCGCTTGGAAGAGTCCGCCGTCTTCACCTGAAAGGCCTACGGCATATGGGCCGTGGGCGTTCAAGAGACCCACTAGTTCACGTGAGACTTTTCCGGTGAGCACCATGCGCACTNNCGGAAGCCGCCTCTGAATTCACTTTCAATGCCGAGTCGTCCAAGCATTTCAGAGATCTGAGGTCCGCCTCCGTGCACCACGACTGGGTGCAGGCCCATGTGCTTCAAGAACACCATGTCTTGCGCGAAAGCTGCTTTGAGTTCCTCATCGATCATGGCGTTGCCGCCGTATTTGATGACTACCAAAGCGCCCTTGAATTTCTGGAGCCACGGAAGTGCCTCCAGTAGGACCTCTGCCTTTTGGATTGGTGTGAGATCTTGGGTGGCGTCAATGCCGTTGTCTGAAATTGTCATGATGAGTAAGCGCTGTTCTCGTGCACATAGTCGTGGGTGAGGTCGTTGGTCCACACTGTTGCCGTGGCGTTGCCAGCGTGCAGGTCGATCTCTACGAGGACTTCCCTGTTGGATGCCAGATCCACTAGGTCGCGGTCTTCGCCGACTCCNNACGGTGCCCACTGCGGACAACACACGTCCCCAGTTTGGGTCGTTGCCGAACACAGCAGCTTTGAATAGGTTGGATCGAGTCACTGCTCGAGCGACTGCGACCGCGGCGTCTTCACTGCTTGCGTTGATCACAGTGACCGCAATATCGTGCGAGGCACCTTCTGCATCGGCTACCAGTTGACGTGCGAGATCCGCGCAGACAGCAGTCAGCCCAGCAGTGAACTCTTCAGCTTCGACGGTCACCTGGGAGGCACCGGACACCAGTAGTGCAACAGTGTCGTTGGTGGACATACAACCATCAGAATCGACACGGTCGAACGTGGTTTTGGTGGCAGCTCGCAATGCGCTATCAGCAGTAGCTGAGTCAACTACGGCATCGCTTGGGATCACGCAGAGCATGGTGGCTAGCCCCGGGGCAAGCATGCCTGCGCCCTTCGCCATTCCTCCGATTGTCCATCCATTGCCGTGATACACCGATGTCTTGGGAACAGTGTCTGTGGTCATGATGCCTAGCGCCGCATCTGGTCCACCTTCGGGGCTCAAGTTCTCAATGGCTTGGTCAATTCCAGTGAGAAGTTTGTCCATGGGTAACCGAATTCCAATGAGTCCGGTGGAACCGACGATGACGTCTTGCGCAGACAATTCAAGTTTTTCTGCAACATACTCTGCTGTGCGGTGAGTGTCCGCGAATCCTTCAGGTCCGGTGCAGGCGTTTGCTCCACCAGAGTTCATGACCACTGCCCGAGCCCGGCCATCTGCAATTGCCTCGCGAGTCCACGCAACTGGGGCAGCAAAGACTCGGTNNTTGAGGACAACCGTGACGTCCTTCTTGCCAGTCGACTTGATGCCGGCCACAACGCCAGCTGCGCTGAATCCTTTGGGTGTGGTGACGCTCATGGCGCGACTCCCTGCGTGGTGAGGCCGAGGTTCTCTGGTAAACCTAGGGCGATGTTCATTGACTGTACTGCTGCGCCTGCGGTTCCCTTTACCAGGTTGTCCAATGCGCACACAGTGACGATTCGTTGTGCCTTTGCATCCCATGCCACTTGGATGTGGGCAGTGTTTGCGCCGATGGTTGGCGCGCTTGTGGGCCACACTCCCAGTGGGAGCACGTGCATGAACGGTTCGTCTGCGTATGCTTGCGTCCACAGATCGTGCAGCTGCTCAGTAGTTGGCTCAGGCACGCCTGGTGCGAGGCGCGCGGTGGTTGTTGCGAGGATTCCTCGCGACATTGGCACGAGAACTGGCGTAAACGAAATTGAGAACTGTTGAGCTCCGGCCTTTCGCAGGTTCTGCCCGATTTCAGGGATGTGGCGGTGTGTTCCGCCAACCGCATATGGGGCCGCGTTTCCGAGAGCTTCAGATGCGAGCAAGTTTGGCTTCAGTGATTTTCCAGCGCCCGAATATCCAACTGCCAACACCGAGACAATGTCTTGTGTGTCCACTAGAGAAGCAACGACGCCCGGCTGCAGGCCGAGTGTTACTGCTGTTACGTTGCATCCGGGTACTGCGATCCGCGTGGCTCCGGCGAGGTTAGCACGCTGCTTTGCAGCGGCATTTCCCTTTTCGACGAATAGTTCTGGCANNTAATGCGAGCACAACGACGTCATGGCCAGCAAGGTTTTCAACTGTGGTGTCTTGGAGTACTCGTCCATGCAGAGATGTGAGGTGGGGCTGGTGTTGCCCAAGCAGGGTTCCAGCATTAGAGTGCGCTGTAAGTGCACCAATCTCAATCTCGGGGTGATCAGCGAGAATCCGAAGAATCTCACCGCCCGCATATCCGCTTGCTCCAGCAACCGCGACTGTAAATACCATGTGCATAACAATACACCCGAGTGTAAGAAAATACAGTTAACGTGCCGCGTTTTAGCCATAAATTCCATATTTTGGTACGACGCACTGTGATTATATGCGGACCGGCCGTCTGGCTTTTCCTAGATGAAAAACACCACTAGCGTTGCAGTATGAGTACCCAACCAATGGGCGTGCGGATCACCGCTCAAACCCCAGGAGCAGCAGACGCGCTTGTGCCTGAACAGTTCATTCCAGGCGAGCCGGGCCCCAAACAGATCCTCGTACAAACCACAGCGGTGGGCGTCAATTTCATTGATACTTACTTCCGATCAGGAACCTATTCCACTACCTTTCCCTACACCCCTGGCACTGAAGGCTCTGGAACAGTCATCGCATGCGGCTCCGAAGTTACAGAGTTCTCAAACGGAGACACAATAATGTGGAATGCAGCACCACATTCATACGCAACTCACGTCTTGGTGCCAAGCGAGAATGCAATACGCATCCCAGCCCACATTGATCCTGTCACCGCAGCGGCGATACCGTTACAAGGGCTGACGGCACACTACCTAGCTACAAGTGCCTACCACATAAGCCCAGATGACGTAGTACTCATACACGCTGGCGCCGGTGGAGTTGGCCTATTGCTCACCCAAGTAGCAAAAATTCTAGGGGCGTCAGTCATCACCACCGTCTCCACCAGCGAGAGAGAGGAACTCTCACTGAACAATGGTGCTGATCGAGTCATCCGGTACGACCAACTCACCGACCTTCGTGCACAACTTCCTGCACTGGTACGGGAACTCTCAGATGAACTCCGCAGTAGCGATGCCTTGGACCCGCGAGGGTCAGGAGTAGACGCAGTCTTCGACGGCGTAGGGCGAACCACTTTCGATGCGTCGCTCGCAAGCCTTAGAGTGCGCGGCACATTAGTTCTGTTCGGGGGCTCCTCTGGGCAAGTTGAACCATTCGATCTGCAAAGGCTCAATGCCTCGGGCTCTATATCCGTGGTTCGTCCTTNNGCAGATCTACTCACGTGGCTCGGCCAAGGCACTCTCCAGTTTCGAGTCGGAGCCACCTTCCCACTCAATCAGGCAGCTGCCGCACACATCGCACTGGAATCACGCTCAACCACCGGAAAGATCCTGCTAATCCCGTAAGATACTGGACAAAAACGCCACCTAAGCCCCGCGAAGAGCGTGGAGTGCACTAGGAGCGCGACACCTACACCACAAGGATGGGTATGTCAGAACCACAATCGGGATATAACCCTTACAACCCAGAGGGGCAACGAGATAGCAAGATCCTCAAGATTCTGGCGATTCTGCTGACCGCTGGGTTTATTGCTGGCGTCATTGGCAACCAGTACCGCAACGCACACGAATACTGTGACAGCGTTGCCGAACAAGTCGGCACCGAAACCACCTTGCATTTCAGCATCTCTCCCCCGTTCTACACGTGCACTTCGGACTCCACCGGCACCGCCGTGTGACACACCCTAACGGTTCGGCGCTCACCGTACGTCTTGCGTAAAAGTAGATAGACAATCTGAAGGCCGGCAGAAACTATCGAGTTTCTGCCGGCCTTCACGTTTTGTAGGCTTGCTGTCGAGCACCGCCTAGTGAACTGCGTCGACTTTCGCGCGTTTAGCTGCGCAGAGTTGCCCCAACAGCAGCCGACGCGGCTGCTACAACCTCGTCGCGAATCGCTGCAATATCTGCAGCCGTCAGTGTGCGGTCATGTGCACGCAAGCGAAGCGAGTAAGCCAATGACTTCTTTCCTTCGCCAATCTGGGCGCCCTCGAAGACATCAAACAGCTCCAATGACTCAAGGTTTTCGCCAGCACCCACGACGATTGCGTCAAACACGTCCTGTGCACTGACGTCAGAATCGACTACCAGCGCCAAGTCTTCCTTAGCCAGTGGATAGGTGGATACTGGGGCTGCTTGGTATGCGTCTTGCGGAATCTGATCCACAATGACATCCAAGTTAACTTCGAACGCAACAGCTCGCGCAGGAAGCCCAAACGCCTCAATGACGCGTGGGTGCAGCTCGCCGGCGTGACCCACAACTACACCTTCGGCGGTCTCGAATCTAGCGCAACGGCCAGGGTGGTACGGTGCAAATTCAGTGTCTGCAACCCGAACAAGCTCAACGCCCACTCGCTTTGCCACCAAATCAACCGATGCGAATGCATCAGTCCAGTCCGCTACCCGTCCAGCACCCCACCAACCGCTCGGAGCGGCTGGACCAGCAATAACACCAGCAATGTGGCGAGGCTGAGCGGGAACACCAGCATGCAGAGCAGCAAGCTGCTCCTCGGAAGGTTTTACAGCAGGAGCCAACTGAGGCGCGACAGGCGCATCTGCTGCTGGAAGCGTCACTAGGGACTGCTCGAACAAAGCAACCTCAGTGTTTCCGCGCGCCACATTCCGGCGCGCAGCGTCAAGCAAGGTCACCAGCAGGTTAGTGCGCATAGAAGGCTTGTCACCTGTCAAAGGGTTGATCAAGTTCAACATGACACGGCGAGCGTCATCTTGTGGAATCTGCAGATCATCAAGCTGGGACGCACTCACGAACGGATACGTGAGCACCTCGGTGTAACCAAACTCCGCCAATGCACGTGAGGCAGTCCGGCGTGCCCGCTGAGCGGCAGTCAGACCACGTCCAGCAGGCGCAACAGGCAGAAGCGACGGAATCTGGTCGTAACCGACCAGACGTGCCACTTCCTCGACCAGTTCGGCAGCGCCAATTAGGTCTGGACGCCACGTCGGAGGAACCACGTTGACAATGGTCGAGTTTTCAACCGGAGTGACCTCGCAGCCAATCTCTCGCAAGATAGCAACGACCTGTTCATCCGGATACGCCACGCCACACAACCGCTCAGGGTCACGGAGCGAGAACTTGATGGTCGCAGGCGCCTTTGTCTCATCTAGATCAAACACTGCCTCATCTGCAGTTCCGCCACCAAACTCAACGAGCAAATCGACAACTCGAGCGGCTGCAACGCCTGCCAACTGAGGATCAATACCACGTTCGAAACGCTTTGCTGCTTCGCTTGGCAACTTGTGCCTACGAGCTGTGCGAGCGATTGAAATTTGGTCAAAGTGTGCTGCTTCAATCAGCACGTCAGTGGTCGACTCCGACACTTCAGTCTCGGCGCCGCCCATGACACCAGCCAGACCCAAGATTCGCGATCCACGCTCGCCGTTTGGCGAATCGGTGATCAGTAGATCTTCAACGTCAAGCGTGCGCTTCGCGTCATCTAGCGTGGTCAACGTTTCACCGGCAGCTGCGCGGCGAACAACGATAGGCGCAGCGAGCGACGACAAATCATAGGCGTGCAATGGCTGACCAAGGTCAAGCATGACGTAGTTGGTAACGTCCACTACCAAGGAAATTGGCCGCATTCCAGCCTGCTCAAGGCGCTTCTGCATCCACTTCGGTGACGGCTGCGAAGCGTTTACGCCCCGAACAATACGAGTCACAAAGCGATCGCAACCGACCAAACCATGAATCGAAGCGTCATCCGAAACCTCGACAGCGAAACCTGCTTCATTCGAAAGCGGCAGGTCACTACGCAGACCGGGGTCGGTAAACTTCGCGCCGGTAGAGTGCCCGTATTCGCGGGCCACGCCGCGGATCGAGAAGCAGTAGCCGCGGTCAGGCGTCACGTTGATCTCAAGGATTTCATCGTTAAGGCCGAGCAACTCAAGCGCATCTTGGCCTGGAGTGAGCTCCGACTCTGCAAAGCCATTCTCGGTCAAGACGATGATGCCATTGGGGTCATCGCCAAGACCCAACTCACGCTGCGAACAAATCATTCCATCTGAAATGTGTCCGTAGGTCTTGCGTGAGGCAATCGGGAATGGGCCAGGAAGCACCGCTCCAGGAAGAGCCGCAACAATCAGGTCGCCTTCAGAGAAGTTCTGNNGCTGAGCGCCACAGATGATGCCGCGCGCAACAGTTGGGTTGCCATCGGCGTCGAGCACGTTGTGCTCCCCCACATCAACCTGGCACCAGTTGATGATCTTGCCGTTCTTCTGAGGTTCCTTCACCTGCGATACAACGCGACCCACAACCAGTGGACCGGTAATACCCGAAGAATGAATGGCTTCCTCTTCAAGTCCAACCTTTACGAGCGCTGCTGCGAGCTGTTCAGCAGTCAAATCACTCGGAACCTCGACGTGTTCAGCGAGCCAAGGAAGTGCAATATTTGGCATCAGATGTCCATTCCGAATTGTGAGGAGAAGCGCACGTCGCCCTCGATGATGTCGTGCT
>DFNY01000186.1:14149-17685 GCA_002376595.1 Jonesiaceae bacterium UBA3555
GGTTCACCATTCCGCAGCCTCCCCACTCAATCCAGCCTGCGCCACCCTTCTTCTGTGGGAACCACAAGTCCATCTCGGCAGAAGGATCAGTGAACGGGAAGAACGAAGGTCGAATGCGGGTCTTGGCTTCTGGACCGAACATCGCCTTGGCAAAGTGATCGAGCGTACCCAGCAAGTGAGCCATCGTCAGGCCCTTATCGACCGCGAGACCCTCAACCTGATGGAACACAGGAGTATGCGTTGCATCCAGCTCATCGGTGCGGAATACCTTGCCTGGGCAGGCAATGTAGAGCGGTAGGTCACGCGAAAGCATAGTGCGAGCCTGAACAGGCGAGGTGTGAGTGCGTAACACCAAGCCGGATTCGCCCTGGCCGCTCTGACCCTGCATGCCCTGCACGAAGAAGGTGTCCTGCATCTGGCGTGCGGGGTTNNTATTGAGTGCATCGAAGTTAAACCACTCGGCCTCAACCTCGGGGCCTTCAGCGATTTCCCAACCCATCGATACGAAGAAGTCTGCGACCTTTTCCTGCAGGGACTGCAATGGGTGGCGCGCACCGGATGGGCGGCGGTTAACAGGGAGAGTAACGTCAACAGCTTCTTCGACCAATGCGCGCTCATCGCGCTCGGCCTCTAGGACAACCTGACGATCAGCAACCGCCTTGTTGATCCGGCCACGTACGGGCCCAAGAAGCTTTCCGGCCTTCGCCTTATCCTGTGGCTCTAGCTTACCGATTTCTCGGTTGGCGANNGAGCGGGCTCTTGTCTCCAGTGTGTGCAATACGCACGGACTTCAGATCATCAAGAGTCGATGCTGCAGCGATATCGGATAACGCGCTTTCCAGTGCCTCTTCCACCGCAGCGGCATCTAGAGGCGAGAATGACGAGACGTTGTCGTCAGATACAGGCGTTGACATACATGCCTTTCGGGCTTTTCTTCCATGGCCAGTTTTTGACCATTAACTATTCTAATGCCTCAGCAAAATCTTCTAGTTATTGTCCACACGGACACGGCGTGACATCGATTGGCGTACAAAATAGATCGCCACCACGAATCCGAAGATGCCCACTGCAAGAATCAAATTGCGTCTACTTGTGGAATCAAACAACATCAGCACCGCAAACCCAAGAATTGCTAGCACTGTCAAGCGCCCGAGCCATGGATGCCACCACGTACGCAGTCTCAGAATTGCTTGTGCTTCGTACGTTGGACGCAAACGAATCTGCGAAATCGCTATGATTGCCCAAATTATCAACAGCGTAGCCCCAACTGCATCGAGGAGTATTCCAGCCAAATGAGGTTCGATCATGTGGCACACAACTGCAACCACCGAAAACGCCACCGACACCAACAATGCAGTCACCGGAACTCCCCTACCGGACACTTTCAAAAGTGCAGCGTGGCCTTCGCCTTTCGTAGCTAGGGAGTATGCCATGCGAGACGTACCGTAGATTTGCGCGTTGAAGGCTGATAGCAGTGCGATAACGATGACAATCTCCATGAGCCCCGAAGCGGTTGGAAAACGCAGCGCATCAAGAACTGCAACAAATGCCCCCTGTTCCAGACTCGGGTCGTTCCACGGCAAGATGCAGAGCATAACTAGCGCGGAGCCAAAGTAGAAAGTAAGAACCCGGCCGACAATTGAAATCGTAGCTTTGCGAATAGATTCGTGTGGATCACTTGCTTCTGCGGCCGCAATCGTAATGATCTCGATTCCACCAAATGCAAACATAACCGCCAGCAATCCTGCCGCAACACCAGCAGCACCGGTGGGAAAGAATCCACCTTCTGATGTAAATAGTCGAGCCAGACCCGCCCCGTCAGGAGTGGAGATCACGCCCATCAGTGCCAGCACACCTACTGCCAGAAAACTGACGATTGCGCCTACCTTGATTGCTGCGAACCAGAACTCGAGCTCGCCAAAGTGCTTAACACCGAACAGGTTAACGCATGCGAAAACGGCGATCAGCGCTAGCGAAATTGCCCACTGCGGAAGCGGCACCCAACCCGAGATAATCGCAGAAGCTGCTAATAACTCGACTCCGAGAACCATGATGAGCATGAACCAATATGTCCACCCCACCGCAAATCCTGCCCAGGGGCCTATGCCTTCGTGGGCGTACGTGGAGAAAGCACCAGAAGAAGGCTTGGCGCTTGCAAGTTCGCCCAGCAGAAACATCACGCTCACAACGACAACACCCGCTAAGGCGTATGACACCAGGACTCCTGGGCCCGCAGCAGCGATTGACTTANNACCAATTGCTGATCCGAGACCCATCATTGTCAGGTGTCGGACTTTGAGTCCCGAACTCAGAGATTCTTGCTGCATACCAACCTCGTGAAACAAAGAATGTGGACACCGAAAACGGCATCCACATCCATAGCGAAAGCGATTGAAAAACGTTCGAAATAAAGCCTAGCGTTGCGCACGCGACGTCGCATACAAGCACACAGTTGCGGCAGTTGCTACGTTGAGTGATTCGGCCTTTCCGCGCAGTGGCACGCGTACAGCGTAGTCGGAAAGCTCGAATTCAAGGTCCGAAAGTCCTTGTGCTTCGTTGCCGAATAGCCATGCCGTCGGAGCCGCAAGATCGGGCACTTCGGACGTTTGTCCTGACTTGGTCACCGAATCGGAAGAAAAATCGAGTAGATCGTCCAAATCATGAGCACCTTCACCGGCGGCAGCCAATATCTGGACACCGACTGATCTCAGTTTGCCGCTGAGTTCGCCAAGCTCTATATCCGTCACAATTGGGAGGTGAAACATTGACCCCGCAGTGGAACGGACCACCTTCGGGTTTTCGAGCTCTACGCTGCCGCGAGTCAACACAACAAGATCTGCTCCCGCGGCATCGGCAGCTCTAATGATCGTTCCAGCATTACCTGGATCGCGTACGGTGCACAGTACAGCGACGTTACGAACCGACCCGAAGTCCACGTCATCTAGATGCAAATGTGAAGTGTTCAGCACGGCCACGAGGCCTTGCGCATCCGGGCTCATAGCCATGAGCACGTCTTTGCTNNTCGAAGGCCGCTTCAGACATGTAGAGGTCGCGCACTTGCCGCGGAGCATACTTCACGGCTTCTCTTACTGCTTGTGGGCCTTCCACAAGGTATTGAGAATGCCGCAAACGCGCAGAACGCCCGGACAATGCTCGAACCGCCTTTACTCGATCGCTACGAGGGTTGGTCAGTTCGGTCATATCCGGGCGTCCTTACGTGTTTCAAAGAATTGTGCTGTCCAACCTCGTACCTAATACGGGTTGGGAGTCCCAATGGACTCAGGCAGCTTCCTTTGGTGCGTTAACGTCAGCTGGAAGAGCCTTCTTCGCTACGTCAACAAGGGTCTTGAACGTTGCAGCGTCGCTTACAGCGAGCTCTGCAAGAACACGACGGTCAACCTCAACACCGGCAGCCTTGAGGCCCTGGATGAAACGGTTGTACGTGATGCCTTCAGCGCGAGCTGCAGCGTTGATGCGGGTGATCCACAGCTTGCGGAAGTCGCTCTTGCGCTTCTTGCGGTCGCGGTAGTTGTAGG
>DFNY01000186.1:17726-18026 GCA_002376595.1 Jonesiaceae bacterium UBA3555
CCATCAACCGAACTTTGGTCCGGCTGGGAGGGTCACTTGCCGAGAAGCTTCTTGACCTTCTTGACGTCTGCTGCGCTTACCTCAAGGTCAGCCGAGAGGCGACGGGTGCGAGTCGAGGACTTGTGCTCGAGAAGGTGACGCTTGTTCGCCTGCTCACGCATTACCTTGCCGCTACCCGTGATACGGAAACGCTTCTTAGCGCCGGAGTGCGTCTTGTTCTTCGGCATAGCTGCCGTTCTCCTTGCTTTCGGTCAGTTCCAGTTTCGGAACCAACATGATTCGGACTGAAGTCTGTGTGGA
>DFNY01000186.1:18287-18655 GCA_002376595.1 Jonesiaceae bacterium UBA3555
GCGGCGGCTGGTTTAGCCGCAGCAGGCTTAGTAACCACTGGAGCCACAACAGCTTCTTCAACTGGAGCCTCAACCACTGCATCGGCTTGTGGCTCTGGTGAAGTTACCTTCGCTGCTTCGCGCTCCTGCTGACGCTGGGCGCGAGTAGGCTTTACGTCTTCACGACGACGGCGTTGCTCGCTCTTAGCTTCAGCCTTCTTCTTTGTTGGCCCGAGCACCATGATCATGTTTCGACCATCCTGCTTTGGTGAGCTCTCAATGAAGCCCAGTTCCGTCACGTCTGCTGCGAGGCGCTGCAGAAGGCGGATACCCATTTCTGGTCGTGATTGCTCACGTCCACGGAACATGATCATGACCTTGACCTTGTC
>DFNY01000186.1:18856-19205 GCA_002376595.1 Jonesiaceae bacterium UBA3555
CTGCTGATTTGAAGCTCCTCAAAAGTACGTTGTTATGAACCCCAGAAATGAGAATAGCCCCCAACTCTGGACAGAGCGGAGGCATCACAAAGGTCATAACGAAAACTACTGGTGTCCACAATGGCGTGGCCACACATATATTCTTTAGTTATAGACCCGTTTACCTGACATCAGCACGAGGCGACATTCAGGTGGGATTACTCCGCTTGCATACCTAACAGTTCGAAGCCCGTTAGGTCGGTCAGTCATTAACTGTAGCACAGCGTTTACTCAGTGCCGAGAAAACCGAATGTGACATCCACCCCACGCGCCCCAAAGGGGCTGCACGAAACAACACGGGCGGGCATCG
>DFNY01000231.1:0-2067 GCA_002376595.1 Jonesiaceae bacterium UBA3555
TAGGCTTCTTCTCGATTTCGAGTCTTGCGTTCCTGCCTCACCGATCGAGCATCAGCTCGCGCAGCTTTCAATTCCGCAACGCGCGCGCCACCACCATGCACGTCGTAGTCTCTTGGCTCAGAGATGATTCCCCTGGCGAGGAGTTCTTCGGTCGTTGGCCCGTTAGACAATCTTTCGCCCAACTGTTCCATGGCTTTGCCGGATGTCTTGAGCAAGTGGGCAAGCTGCTTCCACAGAATCCATCCCAGAGAAGCAAGCGCTACAAGTGCACACACCACCAAAACCGACCATAGGAGAAACTGCATCTTCCCTACTTTCAGTTGCTTTGGATGGGACGAATTGCTTGATCAGACGAGCCCAACTCTACCAATCCGTACTGTTCCAGAGCCAAGGATGCGCGTTCTTGAGCTTGGCTTAGCATTGAGGCGTCCTCGACTGAGTCGATAATGTCACTGTGAGCAATCAACAACTGGACAAACCACTCGGGCTGCGCAACATCGAGTACCACCCGAATCCGCGAATCAGGCAAGAACTCCACCGAGNNTCCGCTAGCCACAAGCCACGAGGTTTGAGTATCAGAGCACTCAAATTGCCTGCACGCGGGACAGAAACTGAAGCGGCACCGTCTGTCACCTGAGCGGTAAAGACATCTGCCTCGAGGACTTGGACCTGCGCAATTCGTTCAATATTGAACGTGCGGTGTTCCTGCGCTGTTCGGCAGTACGCATGAACATAGAAGTTTCCGCCATTGTTAGACAACGCGAGAGGTTCAATGACGCGACTGGTCCTCTGGTCCTGCGCATTCACGTAGTCAATATGGACGGCTATGTGTTCGTTGATTGCGTGACGCAGAACGTTGAGTGCGGTTGTTGTTCCTGGTGCATCGAGGTGGACGTCGAACGCATTGTTGACTTCACCTAGTCGATACCGCAGTTTGGCCTTAACGGTAGATACCGCGCTCATNNCAAGGCGCTGAGGGCCGCAAATAGGGTGATGAGTTCACCAGTTCCAAGGCGCAATGACTTTGCCATACCTTGGTCTTGAGTCAGCGCAATGAGGTCTTGGTCAAAAGCGAAACCGTCAAAGTCTATGAGGTCTTCTGGCCCATATCCCGGTAGTCCACTCGTCCACAGAACGCCTATGTCACGACGGATTTGGTCTTGCGAAACATCGAAGTGTTCTGAGAGCACCGACACTGGTGTCTCACCGTGTTCGGCCAAGTAGCTCAGAATCGAAATCAGTCTGGAGAAATGTTCCGGGGCGTTGATCGCACGCTTGCGCGACACTGCGCGCTTATCATTCACTGCGCGCTTATCACTTGGCGCATTGTTGCCATCTTTCACGCGCTTGTCATTCAACGTGCCCCTCCTGATCATTTCGTTCGGATGCCGAAGCAGGCGATGCCGGAGTTATCAACGCAACCTGTGCGATCCGCTTCACCACTTCGTCGCGAAGGTCTTTGGGTGACAAAACCACAACTGATCCGGCCAACGCGGCCATATCCTCACTGAACTCAATTGGGTCAAAGTACTGCACTTCGCGCGCATCAAACCCTGCAGGTGCCGCAAAAGAAGACTCCACTGATCGGGCTCGCAGCCCATGTCCTCGGCCCTGAGCAATTGCAATGACCGCCACATGCGATTTACGTGCACTGTGTGAATCAAGCGCAGACAGATCAATGTCATGTGCATCCTCGTAGGTGACATTCTTACCGGCCCGCCCGACCTTACCCACAATGCGGCTCAACTTGAATAAGCGTTGCGCCTCTCGCTCGTGGTCATACCCAACCACGTACCAACCGCTGTGGCGCACTGCGATTTTCCATGGCGAAACGCTACGAGCAGTAACGGTTCCGGTGGCCGGCGCACGGTACTCGAAACTTACGGGCTTACGTTGCCCAATAGCCTTGAGCAATGGATCCAAGGACGGCGAGTCTGGCGCGATTGTGGGGTGAAAGCCGGTCAGTGGGCTGTGGTCGGCCTGCGAAGCCCTTGCCTTGAGCTTTGTGACGGCTCGTAGGGAATCAGATTCCAGGGCAGTGTTTTCCCACAGTTGCGCTGCCAGAAT
>DFNY01000231.1:2080-2437 GCA_002376595.1 Jonesiaceae bacterium UBA3555
TGGCGGTCAACTCGAAGTTGTCGGCAGAGTATTCGTCGCGATCTATGGTGTAACCCAGTTCGCTGGAGTGAGCACTCTTCGATTCCACGGTGTTGATAGGTACGCCTAGGTCACGCAGGATCGCTTTGTCGCGTTCGAGCATGCGTGCAAACGCGATTTCGTCCTGACCAAGGCTGTAGCCGGTCACGGAATCGCGGATTTCTTGCCTAGTAATCGGCCGATTCGCGTTCAGCAACGCGATGACCAAATTGAGTAGGCGCACTTCTTGGGGGCTGTTTTGTGTCATCAGCACTAACGCTAGTCCAGTACCGTTAGAGATGTGATTACTTGGCGTGTTGGAAAAGTCGTGTCGTTGTT
>DFNY01000231.1:2463-5096 GCA_002376595.1 Jonesiaceae bacterium UBA3555
AAGCTTTGGCTAACCCAAAGCTTGTGGGCGAAGTCTCGGTTGGTTCCATAGTGGTGCTCAATAGTTCTGCTTTAGATCGTGGGCTTGGCACTGGTGGCTACGCGCTGGTTGCGGCAGTGCTTCCCGACGAATTGGCTGGGCCGGGAACAACGGGTAACTCGGGTCCTGGGCACCTTGTGAAGGCGCGCTACACGCCAACCCAAGCAATGGTTTTGGGTGTGGATGAGCAAGAGTCACCGTTCCACAGCGTTCTGGAAACTGCTGATTCCCTCGATGGCATGCCAGTGATCACTGCGGATCTCCATTCCGCTTTGCCCGCAATCATCACCGGGATCAACGTAGAAGCTGACGCTCTAGGCGTTGCACGTCCACGTATTGCCTACATTTTGTCCGATGGAGGCGCACTTCCAGCATGGGTCTCCATGTCCGTAGCATCCATGCGTGAAAGCGGCTGGATCGCAGCAACTATCTCTGTTGGCCAGGCCTATGGCGGCGACTTTGAAGCAGTCAGCGTCCATTCAGGATTGTTGGCCGCCAAGCACGTAGTCAATGCGGACATCGCCATAGTCATTCAGGGACCAGGAAACCTTGGCACCGGTACTCGGTGGGGCTTCTCTGGGGTTGCAGTTGGCGAAGCCATGAACGCCGCGTCGATTCTTGGAGGGCGTGCCATCGGTTCGCTGCGAATCTCTAGCGGAGACCAACGAGAGCGTCACTTGGGTATTTCGCATCACTCACGCACCGCACTTGGGCGCGTTGCTTTGGCTCCAGGAACGATTATCTCTGGTGCGGTTGACACCGNNTCCCTGCGCCAGAAGGCATTGAGTCCAACACGGCATTGTTGGAGTTAGTAGCCCGCCAGATTGAAGAGCTCTCCGCTCAAGCCCCGCAGCACACGGTTGTTTCGGTTCCTCTCACCGCACAACTCGATGAGGCTCTTCGCCACTGCCCGGTACGGTTGTCTACCATGGGTCGCAACTATGACCGTGACCCGTTTGCGTTCCTTGTACCAGCAGCAGCTGGGGTTCACGCCGTCCAAATTCTTCATTCCTGAACTAACAAAGACCAGACTTGAAGTGGATGTACGGCCTAGTCGGCTCCGCATATCCTGTTCTGGAACTCGACCCCCTACGTAAGGTAACTCATCCATGTCCCAATCACGCCTGCGCTTAACGTGGCTGCTGATTATCGTGGTCGCCGGCGTCCTCATCACGGCTGGCGTGACCTCGCGTGCTGGGTTCCAGTTCACAACTCCTTCCATCCCAGTTTCCGGATTTGAGCCACCTACGGCATCCGCGTCGCCACCGCCAGAAATTGAAGATGTGGAACCAGAAGAGACCGAAAAATCAAACGTTGTTCTCAAAGCTTTAGGGTTTGTCGCATTCTTGGTGCTNNACTGTTACGTGTTGCGCAACGCAAGCCGACGTCCTTCCTTGGTGAGCGCAGAGCCACTGAGCGCCTAGCGCGGTCTGGTTCTGAACTTGAGGAGGCCCCAGAACTCAACGAACAGCTCATACCTGAGGTACACACGGCACTATCTCTGGGACTTGACCTAGTGCGTTCACAGATGCCTCCGCGCAACGCAATTGTTGCGGCGTGGCAGGCTCTAGAAGCCGCAGCTGAGAACTCTGGATTCGAACGTTCACCTTCTTTTACTCCAACCGAGTACACTGTTGGGATTCTTGAAGATCTAGACCTTCCGAGCCAAGAACTCACAGACCTCTTGCGCCTATTCCACCAGGCGCGTTTCACCGATCATGAGATCACTGAGCTCGATGCACAACGAGCCAGCGAAATCCTGCATACACTGCGCGAAGACCTTATGGCGCTACCTGCTCAGCCCGTAGGTGGTGAACATGAACAAGCCTAAGAAGACCAGGATTTTTTGGATCTCTAGCATCGTTGGATTCGCACTTCTTGCTGTACTCATTGGTTTCCTCACCTATTTCAAGGTGGTCAATCTTGCCGAGGCGCTCATTGTGACCGTTTCGATTTCTCTGATTGTGTGGGTTTCGGGTCGGCTCCCCTCCGGATTCGACATTGCTTGGCCGCGGGAAGAATCTGTGAAACGGTCCGGTGCTAGAGACGAAATTCCACATCTCGCATGGCTTCTTTACGGCAAGAACAAGAGAGTCTCGTTCGGGGGCATGCGAAACGTTCGCGCAACCGCGCAGGCTTCACTCGAGTCAGTTGGCATTGATCTTCATTCGCAGAGTCTGAGGCCCGCGCTAGAGCAATTCTTTGGTGCTTCGACCATGCGTGCACTGACNNAACCCGATGTCGACATCACCACCCAACAACTCGTACAACTCATTGACCGACTCGAACAGGTTGATCAACTTCACGAGACGATCTCGCAGATTGCCCCTGAAGTCTCGGAAACTCACAACTTCTCACACCCATCCCACCGCAACGGAGCACACTCATGAGCGAAAACCTCGTACACCCAAGCACTGCTGAAATCTCCGCGCTCGCGCACCAAGTGCTCAATGGAGTGAGCGAAGTAGTAGTTGGAATGCGCGAACCACTCAAGTTGGCCCTCGCAGCGATTCTCAGCGGTGGGCATGTCCTGTTCGAAGATGTGCCGGGCCTTGGAAAGACGTTGGCTGCACGGTCACTTGCCCAAGCGCTTG
>DFNY01000231.1:5228-8951 GCA_002376595.1 Jonesiaceae bacterium UBA3555
GACTAGGCGTTTGGCAAGGCGCGAAGAAAAGACTCACGTAGCTCAGGTAGTTTCGGCCCAAGAGGTAACCGCGATGCAGGCCGGAACTGAGACGCTGCATGTGGACCCAGACATCATTCGCTACTGCGTAGATATTGCTCACGCCACTAGACGCCACTCCGCAATTGAAGTTGGGGTTTCTCCTCGTGGAGCACAGGCACTGTTGCTGCTAGCACGGTCCTATGCAGTAATCGATTCCCGTGACTATGTGCTGCCGGAAGACGTCAAAGCTGTCGCAGTTGCCGCGCTCTCACACCGAATCACTCTCACACCGACAGCTTGGGCTGCCGGAATTGATCCTCAAGTACTGGTTCGTGAGTTGCTGAACTCTGTTCCCGCGCCGGCCACCACACACGCTGCGGCGCCTGCTGCCAGCGTGTCTTGATCATGGCTGAATCAACGCCGCCGCAAGCCAAAGATTCGCGTGCGCTGAGAAGCCCAGCGCGTGGTGTGAGCGCACTGCTTGCGCGCACAGATAGCACTCCGGGCACTTGGGTAAAGTCGTTCGTGGTTGTTGCCCTTGGCTTGGTTGTAGGTGCGATTATCACCGGTTCAGGACCAGCCGCAATTTTGGCCATCGTTCTTGCACTGTGCGCCGCTCAGGCACAGTTTTCTGCACCCCATATTGACCACGAAGCGAAGCTGAAAGTCCTGCCCGCAGACGGGGATGGCGACGCGCGTACTGCACGCGCAGAGCTGACTCTAAATGGCGGCAACGAAACTGGGCGCGCAATCATTGAGGTAGCTTTCCCAGGCACGCGCCCACAAACCGTTGTTGTGGCGTACTCTTCGAAACGGAAAATTCGTCTCAGCGCGCCGTCANNCGAGTTTCACCGTTCGATTAATGGCGGTGGGCCCAACCGGGGATTGGTTTGGCGTATGGGAGACACTCAAGCTTCCAAACACGTTGGTCATGGCTCCAGTCAAACCGTTGTCATCGATCCCAACATCTGCGACCACTGTTGGTCTTACTGGACCACGCACTTCACGCCGTCGCGGTGAAGGGTTCGAGTTCCGCGACATCAGTCCCATGACGTGGGGAGATTCAGTACGCCGCATTGACTGGAAAGCAAGTGCCAAACTAGCCAACGGCGAGGAAACCCTCTACGTTCGCCGCAATTTGGCGCAGGCAGAATCGACTACTTTCATTCTTCTCGATTCGCGCGATGAAGTTGGGCCCGAAGTGTTGACGTGGGGTTCTGCCCACGAGATCCGCTCCGATCATCGCTCTTCACTGGACTTGGCGCGAGAGGCAGCAACTGCCATTGCGCAGCGCGCCATCACACAAGGTGACCGAGTCGGGTTCGAGGATATTTCCCGCCCACGCAGACCTCTTCTACCTGCGACCGGTCACCGGCAGTTCATGCGCCTTCAACACGCAATTGCTATGGCGGCTCCACTCGGAGCGCCCACAGATCGTGTTCGTGCCCCTATGGTGCCCTCCGGTGCAATTGTGTACGTGATGTCTACCTTCCTTGATGACGCATCACTTCACACCGTTGGTGCGCTGGTGAAGAGGGGGCACAGAGTCATCGCGATAGACACACTCCCCCACGTGTCATTGTGGAACCTGTCCCCAAGACACACCACAGCTTTCAGACTCATCTCACTTGCCCGCNNACCTCAAAGCCTTTGGGGTACCGCTCATTGAATGGGCAGCGCAAGATTCCACGCAGCAGCTCATGCAGTATGCACGCGTCATGGCAACTAACGGCGCAGCGCGAAAGATGGCACGATGATCAACCCATTCAAAACTCCAGAACAGCGCGCTGAAGATGAGATCCCAAAGGTTTCCATTCACGCCGGCGCTGACATTGCACGCGGCTGGGTCCTTGCCACCCAGGTTGTCTTGGGTGCATTAGTGGTTGCATGTGCTACCCACACAATGCTTCCAGCTGCAGTGCCCTACACACTTTTCGCCTACGCGGTTGTAGTCGCAGCCACTGTTCGAATCTATGCTCCCACGTTGATGTACTCTGCGATATTCATTGCTGCCTTGAGTTTCCTCACGCCAACTGGTCGTGCAGTTTCTTGGAAGACACTTGTGATTGTTGCCTGTGTTGTCGCGATGGTTCGGACTCACAGCGTGTTGTCTGTATCTAGCCGTCATTCCACAATCGAAGCGAGCGTGCTTTTCTCTGAACTGAAGTGGATCGCGGTGAGCACACTAACGGCGGCTCTCCTTATTGGTTCAGCAGTGTTCGCACAGAATCTGTCTAACGGACCATGGACCCTAGTACTCATCGCGGTGGGAGTTGCAGCGCTTATTGGCGCCTTTGTGTGGGCATTAAACGAGTTCAGATCTCGTGACTGACGCGAAGTTGACCCTGTCTTAACACTCCCCGCGATTCGGTCACTCGGCTTCCATGCGAGATACTTAGGTGTGTCCACGCCAAGCTTTCCGTCCACGATTCTTGAACCCATTACTCATGAGTTGGTCATCAAGAAGTCCCGCTTCATCACCAACGTTTCGCCAGTAAGCAGCGTTGAAGAAGCAGATGCGTTTATTTCGAGGCAACGGACTGCGTTCTGGGATGCACGTCATAACTGCACAGCGCTCATAGTTGGGTCGAATGCCGATNNCGCCACCGGGAACTGACCGACATAGTGGTGGTGGTAACCAGGGATTTCGGCGGAGTCTTGCTTGGAGCTGGTGGGTTAGTGCGTGCGTTTTCTTCTTCGGTGAGTGAAGCTTTGGATCAGGCCACAATTGTTCGCCGCCGCCTGCTCAACACATACTCGATTTCAACTTTCCATGAGCAAGCTGGACGCCTCGAGTATTTCCTGCGGGACTGGCTTGGTGCGAATGGTGGAGTCTTTGGGAATCCCACCTACACTCACCGAGTTCAATTCGAAGTGAGCATCTCCCCTGACTTGGAGCCGGAACTTAACGCCCAGTTGGCATCCATCAGTGCGGGAGCCGCACACCTTACGTTCGAGCGAAGCGCAGTCGTCGACTCTCTATAGGAGCATTCCCGCCACCTTTTGGTGAGAACGCGCAAGCGTTACGCAATGGCTTCCCAGCGCCCGTGTACGCGCTGCAAAACTTGGGTTTTGGTTATGTGTGATCGTGCTTCTAAATGAGGCACGGTTCGCAACGCGGCGTCTAACGCCACGTTCCTATCCGGCGCAGTGTATCTGAGAACGAGTTGCNNCGGGAAATGCGGACATCGAACGCCTCTACGTTGGCGTACCTGCCTAGATCTTTGGCAGCTCCGGTGAGAATTTGATCCGGCTCTACCGATGGCTTCAGGTTTCCAACACTGACTATGAGTCTGTACGAAGGCATAGCTACACACTATCTGTGGCACAGGTTTTTAAGGCGTGAGCGGGCTCACAAACGGCTTGGGAATTGTTTGGGACGGCGCGCGGTTATACCCATCAGATCATGCAAATGCATTAACTTTTGGAGCACATCATGCAGTTTGGAATTTTCACAGTAGGCGACGTAACCACCGATCCGACCACCGGTGAAACCCCTACCGAACACGAACGCATCAAAGCTACCGTGGCCATTGCACAGAAGGCCGAAGAAGTAGGCCTCGATGTCTTTGCTACCGGAGAGCATCACAACCCACCATTCGTGGCACCAGCAAACCCAACCGTTCTGCTCTCCTACTTGGCAGCGCAGACTAAGAAAATCATTCTTTCCACGTCAACCACCTTGATCACCACCAACGATCC
>DFNY01000231.1:8974-9570 GCA_002376595.1 Jonesiaceae bacterium UBA3555
GGTTGGCAGAAGACTATGCCTACCTCCAGCACCTTTCAGATGGTCGCATGGACCTCATGCTGGGCCGCGGAAACACCGGTCCGGTATACCCTTGGTTCGGCCGCGACATCCGCAAGGGTGTGGAACTCGCGGTTGAGAACTATGCACTCTTGCGCAAGTTATGGGATGAGGATGTCGTTGATTGGGCCGGACAATACCGAACCCCACTCCAAGGATTCACCTCTACTCCACGCCCACTCGACGGCGTAGCACCATTCGTGTGGCACGGCTCAATCCGCACCCCAGAAGTAGCCGAGCAGGCCGCCTACTACGGAGACGGCTTCTTCCACAACAACATCTTCTGGCCAATGAGCCACACCAAGCAGATGATCGCCCTCTACCGCAGGCGCTTTGAGCACTACGGCCACGGAACCGCTGACCAAGCGATTGTTGGCCTGGGTGGACAGGTATTCATGCGCAAGAACTCCCAGGACGCCAAGCGCGAGTTCCGCCCTTACTTCGACAACGCACCGGTGTACGGACACGGCCCAAGCATGGAAGACTTCTCGGCGCAGACGCCACTCACCATTGGTAGCCCACAGGAAGTTATCGACCGC
>DFNY01000117.1 GCA_002376595.1 Jonesiaceae bacterium UBA3555
CTTGT
Source organism: Jonesiaceae bacterium UBA3555 (assembly GCA_002376595.1). GTDB lineage: Bacteria > Actinomycetota > Actinomycetes > Actinomycetales > Cellulomonadaceae > Timonella. The sequence goes on from DFNY01000117.1 coordinate 6, forward strand.
TCACCACAACCGATTCCCACGGCAAACGCGCGCTTGCTAGCGGTGTGATTGCGGTTCCGCAGGCAGTGGATGCGAGCGCCAAAACACCACTGGTGCTGTGGACCCATGGCACAAAGGGCGTTGCTCCTGCGTGTTCGCCTAGCGTCACTGGTTTGTCTTTCTCGCCGCTTTCGGTTCCTGCTGTGGATCAGTTGGCGAGCAACAACTGGGCCATGGTTGCTCCAGACATGATGAGCTTGGATGTTGATGCTTCTGCTCCGTATTTGATTGGTCAGGGCGAAGCGAGCATTGCGCTGGATGCGGTGCGAGCCGCTCAGCAACTGAGCGTAGAGGATCTGTTTTCTACGGAGACCACCCTTGATGAACCCACTAAGAGCGCGAGCATTTTCGCTGATGAAGTGACCTTATGGGGGCATTCGCAGGGCGGCCATAGTGCGTTGTGGGCTGCCCAGTATGCTGGGCAGTACGCTCCGGAGGTAACCATTGCAGGCACGGCTGCGCTGGCTCCTGCTGCGACTCCTTCGCAGCTCAATCTGACGCGCGGTAATAGCAGCGCCACGTTGGTGAGTGCGTTGTTCTCCAGTTATGTGGTGGACGCGTATTCACAGGCGTATGCGGATGTTTCTACCCGGGATTTGGTTCGCTTTGGTGCGAACCCGATTGTGGATTCGCTTTCATCGCGTTGCCTTGATGCTTCTATGTTTGGTTCGGCGCTGACATATGGGGCGCTTGGCGCTGATGCATCCACTATCCTCAAGCCTGTTGGTGAGAGTTCACCGCTGGTTACTCGCCTAGCCGAGAACGCAGTGAAGGGCACGTTCACACAGCCCGTGTTCTTGGGTTGGGGCAGCAGCGATGAGGCTATTTCCGCGCAATCTCAGCAAGATTTCGCTGATGCGCAGTGCGCTGCGGGCACTAACCTCACCATCCGTGAATATCAGGGAAATACTCACATGGGAGTCCTTGGAAAGGACTCCGCGCTTCCCGACGAACTGGTTGCGTGGACCGCAGATCGTTTCGCTGGGAAGCCGGTGCAGTCGTCGTGTGAGTCCTGAATGTAGGCGGAGCGGATGGCTAGCGGCTAACCCTTCTTGCCTATGATTGGCAGGAGCACCGGGGTTGTCTTTTTGTAGTTCTCGTACTCCGAGTCCCCACCCCAACGCTTGTTGGATCTCTTTTCAAGTAGCGGAACTCCGGACACAAAGTTCAGCAAGATGAACACGAACACCGGTGAGAACAGCGCAACATACGACCATCCATACATCACTGGGAACGCTATTACTGCGATTCCCAGCCACAGCAGGATCTCTCCAAAGTAGTTGGGGTGACGCGATAGCTTCCATAGCCCGGTGGTGATGAAGCGGTCCTTATTGGCTGGGTCGGCTCGGAACTCCGACTTTTGTGAGTCTGCAATTACTTCTATGGAGAAGCCTGCAATCCAGAGTAGTGCGCCCAGGACAAGGAACGCATCCACGGAATTCGCTGTGGTCTGTTTGGCAGTGATACCAACCCAGGCGGCTGCTGCCGTGAAGGTGATCCACAGTCCTTGGATGTTCCACACGTTGAAGAACCTCAATGCATCATGTTTGATGTCATCGAATCTTCCGTCTTTTCCAGACTTCCTCACGCGTAGGAACAAGAAACTTGCAAGGCGCGCAGACCAGATCATTACGAATACTGCGATCACTATTGACCGCACCGTTGTGTGTGGGCTGAGTAGGACCAACGCGAATGTCAGGATGAAGTAGGTTGACCCGCCAAGGAGGTCAAAGAACTTCTCTGTTTTCATCCCATACGCAGGTACGAATGCAATCCACTGCACTACATAGGCTGCAGCAACTGCCAACGCGAACAGCTTTAGCCCTGAGAGTTCCTGACTGTTCACACTGCCTGCCCACGCCACAAAGGCGCCAATGAGTACTACGAGCACTGCGATGGTCAGTTTCTTGCCGGTTCCGGTGGCGTTTTTGGCCATGTCTTGCTCCATTTCAGGAAGATACGTTTAGTGCAGTTTGGAAGCGTGAGTTTGGCGGGAAGCGCTAAATGCGACCGCGATTCAGAGTTCCAAGGCCTACTTTTTGAGTCTCTTAGTGTCAGGTTCTAAATAGAGTTGATCAATGAAAGCGCTGGCCTGCGCAACGAATGATTGCCGCTTGAGTTTGAGCGTGGCGGTAATGTTTGCGCTTCCTGCACTGAGGTCGGTCATTAAAACGGTGAACTTGCGCACTTGCTCGCTGCGGCTGAATTGTTCGTTGGCACGTTGAATGACTTGGGCCAGCACTGACCGCAGGTTCGCGTTATCAATCTCAACGACCCCTGCTTGCGAGGTTTTCACTAACTCAAGAAGTTCTCTTTCGCCGGCGTTGAGCGCCCAGCTCGCGAGTGTCTCGTTGTCCACCACTATCAGCGAAGACAAGTACGGTTTGCCCTCTCCAACCGTTACCGCGTGAGCCACCAAAGGTTCGTTCTCAACCAGGTTCTCCCATGCCGCTGGCGTGATGGTTTTTCCGCCTGCCGTAACTATTACATCCTTTAGGCGACCTTTTAGTGTGAGCCTGCCGGATTCGTCGAGAAGCCCTATGTCCCCCGTGCGGAAGTATCCATCCACAAACGCGTCAGCGTTGTGTTCTGGGTTCTTGTAGCCAGCGAACACTCCAACGCCCTTGGCCAGAACTTCGCCCTGCGGCGAAATCCGCACGCTGGAACCGGGAATTGGAACTCCAACCGAGCCAGCGCGCTCGCTCCCAGGGAGGTTACCCGTGAGTGGTGCAGTGGTTTCGGTCAGCCCATATCCTTCCACCACCGGGACACCGATTCCCCTGAAGAACAGAGCCAAACTTGGCTCGAGTGCGGCAGCCCCACTCAGCAAATATTTGAGCTCTCCGCCCATCAATTTGCGTAGACGCGAATAGAAGAGGCGATCAAAAATCTTGTGCTTCACGCGGTCAGCCAAAGAATGCGAGCGTCCCTGCTCCAAGTCCTTAGCCCAATTCACCGCACACGAATCAGCAGCCTTCCACAGCTTAGAAAGCCTCTTCTCAGATGCGGCCAATCCAGCCGCCGAGTGAATCTTCTGGAGGACGCGTGGAACAACCACGAGGAAGGTTGGTTTGAGCTCGGACAACGTAGGAACTACCGATTTTGGGTCACCCAAATGCGCAATGGTCATACCGCTTGCCAGGCACACCAGTTGCAAGCCGCGCGCCAATACGTGAGCAAGGGGAAGGAAGATAATCGTCCGGCCGCCTTCCCAAATGACGTCGGAGTAGGCGGCCGCAATGTTGAGAACCTGACCCAGAAGATTGCCGTGAGTGATGAGCGCTGCTTTAGGTTCGCCAGTGGTTCCAGATGTGTAAACAATGGTTGCGACGTCGTCCTGAGTAGCAATTTCACGTCGGGCATTTAGCTCTTCATAATGGCCTTGACCTCGTTCCTTCAGGGCTACAAATTGGTCATCCAGCTGCTCTATGTGCAGTTCAATACTCAACTCGTGGGCCGCTTGAAGTAACTTCTCCGATTGTTCTGGGCTCCCAGCGAAAGCTACTGCGGCACCCGAATCCTTGAGGATGTTCTTCACTTGGGTAACCGATGAGGTGTCGTACACCGGAACCACAACACCTCCGGCGTACCAGATTGCAGATTCCGCTACCGCCCACTCGTATCTGGTCTCAGACATGATGAGCACGTTTTCGGTTGGCTGCACACCGATAGCGATGAGCCCTTGAGCGGTCTGTGATACTTCCGCATCAAATTGGGAAATAGACACGTCTACCCAGCGAGTTTTTCCTTCGCTGCTAGTGGGCCGTTGAAAGGCTGTCAGCTGAGGGGTGGAAGCTAGTCGGCGCTTAACCAGATCGGTTACGTTGCGGTATCCCGAAGTGGACACCAGAGCTGGGGTGGAGAACTCACGCAATGTAACTCCTAAGGTTTCATGGTTCGCGGACTAGTTGGGTCTCATCGAGAACTCTTTACCTTATGAGCGGCAAGTGGACTCTAAAGTATCGGCTCGTTGCCTGAAGCATCGCTCAGTGTCAGGTTTTCCGCATCACGAAATACATGTTTATTGATTTGACCCACAGCAACCATACATGAAATTACCTAGCCAGGCTAGGTAATTTCTGACTGTTTCACCATGACTTGAAAGGGGCTCGTAAGGTTCGCTCGCAAACTCGCAACCAACTCGCAATCGCAAAGAACTGACGTTGCCTACTTTTCTAGGCGGAAAAAGGAGAACTTGCCATTAGGCTCCAAGATAGCCAACTCGACGTCATCCAGAAACTTCACCTCTGATTGCCTAGCTGCTGTGCGTAACTCGTTGATACTTATACGCTCACGCCGCAAAGCTTTCTCATCAACATCTCCGTTCTTTACCAAGATGATCGGGCTGCCTGTAAGCCGGGTTCCCAAAACTCGCGGCCATCGCACGTTCACAAAACCAAACGCCACCGCCAACACAGCAAAGGTGGCGACTGCAACGACGCTTCCGGCAAGGCTCACGTCGCCACGTGTAACACCTTGCTGTATGAGATCACCCATCGTTATAAACAAAAGCAAATCGAACGAACTTAACTCTCCCAATGTTGATCGCCCCGAGGCACGGGTAATTAAGTACAGGATCGAGAAAGCAACAGTTGCGCGAATTACTGTCTCACTCATGGGATCCTCCAAATATCCACCTTCACAGAGACTGCCGCCCCACCGGTAATCACACTCAAACTTCCTGAGTTCTGAATTGCGCTCGCATCATCAACTGTGCCGGAGATAGTGAGTGGCAACTGACTGAGAAGGACACTCCGGTCAAAAGTCCACTCGGTTCCACTTTGACAAGAACCGGTTGAGGTAGGTTCTGGCTTAACGGAATAGCCGCTAAACAACGCAAGCAGTTTGTCACTCACGCACATGGTCGTTTCAGCGCTAGGCGCGGAAGTTTCAGCGGAATCACGCCCCACCAAAACCGACAACTCCATGCCGGAACCGGCCCGCACACTGCGTGGCGCTTCCACTGACAGAAGGACACCGGAGTCCATGTCGCTCATGGTCTGAGTTCGATCAAAAAAGCCAAAGCCTGAAATCAAAACAAAAATGACAACTGCCAGAAGGCAAGCCCTCCGCAGCCACACTCGTGCGTTATTTGCTTGGCCAGTTCTGACGTCATCCAATAAGTCTTTGGTTGTTGTGATCATTGAAAGAATCTCCTCGCTGGGGCACTTCCTACGTTATTCCGTGGTCTGCGACCTCGCCTTCTATGTGGAAGCCAAGGCTCCATAACGACCACGAAGCACCTCGCTCCGGTTGCAGAGGTCCCACTGCTCTGAGAGGGTTAAAAAGTGCCCGGTAGAGCGAGTTCCCGTGCCACCCAGGTACCGTTTACGCTCGGCCAGTCGTATGCCACTGGAGCACGCCCGGCCAGGGAAAAGTGCGCGTAGTTCCTACGTTGCATTAGGGAAAACCCGCGAGAAGCACCCAAGTGGAAACCAGACGCAGCCAGGCAGAGATTGAATCAACGTACTGTAGAGGAGAAAAGAATGACTACTACGCCATCTAACAACTCACAGAATGAAGCCACACCGCAGGTGCTTCCAGACTCCGTAAGCGACCCTGCTCTCAACACAGAAGTCGGTCACGATTGGTCAGACGAAGGAGGCGCCACTCCAGATGGGCCCGCAGTGCCCAGCTCCGACGACGATCAAGGCGAACAAGCGGACCCGGAAGACCCCTCTCAGACCAAGTCCCTACCCGGAGAGCCGCAAGAACCAGACGAAACGGAAGAGCCGACTGACACGAATGCCCCCAAGTCGCACGCAGCAGAAGAAGGTCCGGTTCGAAACTACGACCACCGCGATGTCCCAACCTTGACGCCTACTGATAGTGGTGGTGCGCGCCTAGGGGATCCACGAACCCTCTACCCAAAAATCTCTCCACCTCAGGAGTCACAGCCAGAGCCAGGGCTGGACAGAAATCTGATGCCTAGGGCATTCAACGGTGCGGAGTCCTACGTTGGTAGCGGGAAACTGGAAGGACGGCGCGCCTTAATCACCGGTGGCGATTCCGGAATCGGGGCTGCAGTTGCCATCGCGTTTGCACGGGAGGGTGCAAAAGTGGCGATCGGCTTCTTACCCTCGGAGCAAGCTGATGCAGATAGCATCGAACGCGCGCTTGAGTCCGCTGAGGTGGACGTGATCCAACTTCCCGGTGACCTACGAAATCGTGAGTACCGAAACGCTCTAGTTGGCCTCGCCGCGCAGGAACTTGGGGGTCTCGATTTGCTGGTGAACAACGCCGGAAAACAGATCAGCATCGATTCGATAGAAGACCTGTCAGATGAGCAAATCGAAGCCACTTTCGACGTCAACGTTCTTGCCATGTACACACTCTGCCGTGACGCCGTGAAAATCATGCCACCAGGGTCGTCCATCATCAATACGACTTCCATCCAGGCGTACGACCCCTCCCCACATTTGCTGGACTACGCAGCAACCAAGGCCGCGATAAACAACTTCACAAAAGGTTTGGCCGCACAGGTAGGAACCAAAGGCATACGCGTCAATGCCGTAGCGCCAGGCCCAATTTGGACCCCGTTACAGCCTTCCCACGGCCAACCCATTGAGGCATTGCCAGAGTTTGGCCACAACACCTACCTTGGTCGCGCTGGACAGCCCGCCGAAGTTGCCTACGCATA
>DFNY01000050.1:0-5772 GCA_002376595.1 Jonesiaceae bacterium UBA3555
GCTGTAAAGGGAAGTGCGAAGGGCCTCGAACCCGGTTAGGTCCAGTGGTGTTCCAACTAAGCCAAGTTTCTCAAAATCAAACTCGTACCCTCTTGAGCGTATTCCCGGAATCTTTACAGAGGGGTTGAGGTGATCGGCGCCGTGCGGAATTATCCTTCGAGCAATGGGTTCGAAGTCGGCCTGATTGTAGGAGTGTGCGCCGTAGNNTTTACTATAACGAGCAGCCATTTTGGGGCGTTGATAGCAAAGTCGATTTCGTCGGAGCTCAGTGTTGCCCTTTGAGGGAGAGCGCTCTTGCTCTTGGGCTGGATGCTTACTCCCTTTACTTCAACGTGGAACACTGGCTTCTTCGTTTTTCGGTCACTGACGGTTAAGTCCCACCCTTCCTTTCTGAAGCCGACGTCTTCAACCGCGAAGCCGAGTCTCTTTTCGAAGTGATGGACTGCTGCGGCGAGTGCTAGTTTTTCGGAACTGCTCCGCTTGCGAGCGATGCCTCTGAGGATTGGAGTGCCATCGGTCATTTCGAAGAAGTCGTGTACGTCGAGTGTCGACACAGGAAGGTCTTCGGGGGTACTCGAACGGTGTAGTTCCTGAGCTTTTCTCAGGACTTCCTGGACGAGCGCGAACTGGTCAGCGGTGAGAAAGCTTACTGAACCGGTCTTTAGGGGCGCTGCATCTTTGAACCGGGTAAAGAGTCTCAAGTTCCCTACGGCGGTGTGCTCGCGAAAATCGATGGGTACGGGTTGCCATTCAACATAAATACCGCGGGTTCCGGCGTGCTCTGGATTGAGTTTCTTTGAGGCGCGGGGTGCTCTGACTCCAGTGGTGAGAGTACCGATTGCCCATATGGTTGATGGGAAAACGTAGTTCTTGGTTGTCCAGAAGACTATTCGATCGCCTGCTCGCATGAGCCGCGCTTCACGTGAATCGGGATTTGCAAGGGGCATGAATTTGCGCCCTGGGGTGTTTGGGAAATCGCGAAACGGCCCAGGCGACTTCAGCACCCAAGCGCCGAATTTCTCGTCGTCGAACGCTCGTTCGATATTAGTTAGCGGTACAGACATGACGACTCCTATGTCGGCTTCTGATGCAAGTCGGTGCAAGTGTTGCACTTGCCCTGATTGTGCCATTGAGCAGTGTTTACTCGGATTGTAGTGGGAAATGGGCGATCCCATCTGCATGCCATGCCGGTGTTCAAACTAGAAGCCGTTCCGAGCTATGCGTTGATGTTTTCAGAGTGCCCTGGACAGGGTTATCGGGATGGTCTTTGGCATGGGAACCAAGGGCATGTCTCATTATTTGGAATGCAGACCCCTCGGTCAAAGCGGATTTTTCGCGCCTACTCGGGTGGGCGCTTCCGTGCAAGATCCGCGAGAATCCGCCAGTTTGTGCCACGTGCAAATGTTTTCACGCGCATCGTTTCTTTCACTCAACAGGGTTGAAAACATATTTACGCTGGTAATAGCGGTGAATGGTTGTTATTGTTAAGTTATTGGGGCGAGCAGCAAATCGCCAAAGAGTAAGTAGCACACGTAGGAGTAAGAAATGGTTTCAATGCAGTGCCAGCGCTCTCTCTACCTCGTAGACGCTGAAAACATGGTCGGTTCGGTCGCCCCATTTGCTTCTGAAATTGCGGACGCGTGGAAGCAAGTCCAAATGCTCACCGGCTACCGTGAGGGTGACCTGGTAGTTGTAGGCTCATCCAACGCCGACACTTTGGTGAATGCTTATCACGGCATTCCTGGTGCACGCAATGTATGCGTGCATGGGAAGGACGGCGCAGACTACGCGCTCCTAGATGTAATGAATACGGAGCTGGCGAAAGCAAATGTGGATCGCGTTGTGCTTGTGAGTGGGGATGGGATCTTTGCCCAGAATCTGGCAACAGCAGCTTCCTCAGGCTTTAGGACTCATGTGTGTTCCAGAGTTGAGCAGCTATCTACGAGGTTGCGCTTAGCGGCTCAGGAAGTCACATTCTTAAGCCCGGCGCAGTATGTCACGCACACTGCCCGAATTGCGTGGAGCATTACGGGAAAGCCTCGACTAGTGGCTGCCTGAGCCGAGATGAATATTCCTTCACCTGACGGCCAGGACTAACAGCTCGAATGACTCATTGAACCAATCAGAACTGTTGCAACGCACCTGTTTCTGTTCGTTTTTCCCGCACCGATTACATTGTTTTCTAGGTTGCGGTTCCTTTATCTACTGAATAGGTATCTGATGACTAACTCTGTCACCGGCAAGGTCGGACCAGCCGACATCGCTCGACTCGCAGGTGTTAAGCCTGCAACTGTCTCCAACTGGCGAAAGCGCCACGAGGATTTCCCTCAGCCAATCGGGGGCACCGAAATTAGGCCATTGTTTTCACTGGATGCTGTGGAGGCATGGCTAAAGGAGCGCGGCGAATTGCAGGCGCCTACCGAGGAAAACCGTGCGACCCAAATCGATGGCCTCTTGCGTCACTCGCTCTCCGTGTTTAGGGGCAGTGGTGGCACTGTGGAGGCGATAGATTCCTGTGTAGTTGCCCTTGCCTGTGCTCATGCATCCCAACTCGGCGCACTACCAAAGCCGGGCAGGGTCTCTCCTAGCGATGCCGCTACGCACATCATCGACTTAGAGCGTTATCTGAGTGGGGCTCAGAACAAACCGACCGCAGCTGATTTCGTTCGGCACGTTTCCGAGTCGCGTAGTAGATCACTCAGCCCAGCAGATATGGCCAAACCTGCTCTGATTCGCGGTGTTGCAGAGAACTTTGAGGGTGTTGAGCACCTTTCAGAGTTGTTCGAGCGCCTTGCAGAATCTCGCCTAGAAGACCGCTTCGGCGGTGCCGATATCTCTGTTCTGCCGGGTGTAGCAGATTTGCTCGCAGCAGTTGTGGTTCCAGGCTTGGCAACTCCAAGCAAACGAGTCGCGGCACTTTCGCCCAGCGCGGATTCCAAGCAGTCGAAGAGTTTTACTGCTGCCAGCTTGGCATCTGGTGCTGGGCAAGTAGCTAAGTCGCTGCTTGACAGAGGTGTCTCCTCCGTTGCGGGAGTTGACTTGAGCCCTACGGCGGTTGGTTTTGCCGAACTCCGAGCGTTCGTCAACGGCTGGGAGGCGACGTTCGAGTGCGGCAACTTGCTCGAAGGCGCTGGCCATCGCGCGACGTTCGATGTGGTTGTATGTGATCCTCCATTTGCAATTCATCTCAACCGGGCCGAACAGCAACGGCTGAATCCTATGGACTGGCCCTATGGAACTTCGGGCCAACGTGCAGATTGGCTGTGGCCTCAGGCTGCGCTGAGCCGGCTCTCATCGCAGGGGCGTGCTGCAGTGTTGATGAGTAAGAGTGCTTGGGCAAACGCAACTGGATTGGGCAAGCAGATTCGTGATGCACTACTGGCTGATAATCGCGTTGAGGCTGTCATCGAACTGCCGCAGAATACTCATGTGAACACGGGTATCGCTACCGTTGTGTTGGTTTTGCGTGGCTCTGAGCATGTTGGTGCCGGTGTGTTTGCCGGTGAAAACGCTGATTCGGTATTAATGGCGGTGGTTCCGGAACCTAGTGTTGAGTCTGGGGCTAGGGCTGCTGCAAAACGCAGCCGGGACGTTTCTGCCGAGGCCATCGAGCAGGCTGTCAGCCTGGTGCTCGACCAGGGCTTGCGCACTGGCGACATTTTCTTNNGCACTGGATCGGTGTCCTCGGAGATTGCGGTGGTTGTTCCCACCCGAGACCTCTTGACCGATGGTGCAGTTGTTGCCCCTTCGGCTTGGTTGGTCCAGGGGCAACAAGTGGATACCTCGCAGTTGGTTTCAGATTTCCAAGTGGCTTTGCGGCAGCTAGTGGAGACTTCGTCTGAGCGATTGGCAGCTCCACAAGCGCTGGCGCACGAGTTGGCTGGTCGTGGCAGTGTGGAGCGTTCACTGAACGATGTTCGCCGCCATACTCTTAAGCAACTAGGGCTTGAGTTGGAGCGGGTCCGCTCTGTCTCCCGTGAGGAGCGGGACCGCGCGAGTGATCCTCTTCAGGTCAAGGTCATTACGGCTGCCTCGATTTCACGCAACGAAACTGAGTTAGCAGAGGTCCAGGAAAACCTATTGGACACTCTGCCTGTTGTTGAACCTGGAGACGTCTTGCTCTTGCCTACGCACGGAGTTCTGAAGACCTTTGTGTGGGAGGGAGAGCTTGCACGGTTCACCTCAAGTTTGTGGCATGTTGTGCGCACTGGCCTTTCGGATTATGACCCGTATTTCATTGCGGCTGGCGTGCAGGCTTCGGGGACTGTGGCGCTCATCGCGCGCGATGCGACTATTCCTCGGGTCAATGCACGTGAATTGAGTGTTCCGGTGGCGTCAGCCGAGCAGCAGCGTCTGTATGGTGCGGCTCTGCGCGAGGTCGCGTTGGCTCGTGCTGGCGCCCAAAAGGCGCTGGCTGCGAGCGGGCAGGTTCTGGAGTCCATCACCGCCCTAGTGGATGCTGCGGCACTGTAGCGTCAGCGACATAGAGGGAACGGCGCGTTTGTGCACGTGAGGCTCTAGTTTTCCGACGAATCCGCTAGTCCCAGCGAAAGTGTCAGTGGGGNNGGTGGCGTGGGGACTTGTGCGCCGCGCTACCTAGAATTAGCTAAAAGTATCGATTCCTAAGGTTCAGAAATTATGGCGAATCACGCCTCTTTCATTTGGAGCGTCGCAGACATCTTGCGCGGCTCATACAAAGCTCACCAATACGGTGCAATCATTTTGCCGTTCACGGTGCTACGACGCCTCGACGCAGTTCTCGCTCCGAACAAAGCTGACGTCCTCAGCGCGATTTCGACAGCGAAAGCACAGGGGATGAACGTGTCTCCGGGTTTGCTCCGCAACCGTGCCAACCACAAGTACAGCTTCTATAACTCTTCACAGTGGTCGTTTGCGAATCTACTGAATGACCCCATCAACATCAAAGCCAACCTGAGCGACTATGTGCTTGGATTCTCCGAGTCCGTGCGCGACATTTTTGAAAAGTACGAGTTTGAGAAGATCATTGACAAGCTCGATGAGAACGACCTGCTTTACATGGTTGTTCAGAAGTTCGAAGGGGTGGACCTCAGCCCTTCAAAGGTGGACAACACCACCATGGGCCACGTGTTTGAAGAGCTGATCCGCAAGTTTGCGGAAGCGTCCAACGAGACTGCTGGTGAGCACTTCACTCCGCGTGAGGTTATTGAACTCATGGTGGACATCCTGCTTTCACCCGACCGTGCGGAAATCCAGAACACCCCGCACCTGAGCNNGTGGCATGCTCTCGGTGGCTGAGGACCACATCAAGGCGATCAACCCAACCGCCACCCTGAAGCTCGCTGGCCAGGAGCTGAACCCGGAGTCTTACGCCATTTGTAAGGCTGACATGGTGATTAAGGGCCAGGACATTCAGTCCATTACCCTTGGCGACACCCTCATCAACGACGGCCACGCCGGCAACCAGTTCAACTACTGCCTATCTAACCCTCCGTTCGGTGTGGATTGGAAGAAGGCCCAAAAAGCAGTAGAAGAAGAGCACAGTGATCGCGGCTTCGCAGGCCGCTTTGGCCCCGGAACCCCGCGCGTTTCCGACGGCTCCATGCTGTTCTTGCTCCACCTGATTTCCAAGATGCGCAATCACACCAAAGAAACCAACGGCGGCCGCGCGGCAATCGTTTTGAACGGTTCGCCGTTGTTCACGGGCGCTGCGGGTTCGGGTGAGTCCGAGATCCGTAAGTGGATTTTGGAGCGCGACTACCTCGAAGCGATCATCGCGCTTCCTACCGACAT
>DFNY01000050.1:5827-14351 GCA_002376595.1 Jonesiaceae bacterium UBA3555
GAGTCGTTTGAAAATGACGGCAAATCCAAGATCTTCAACACCACCGACTTCTTCTACCGCACCATCACGGTGGAACGCCCGCTGCGCCTCAACTTCCCGGGCGCACCGGAGCGCGTGGAGGCAGCAGTGGCGGCCAAGCCAATCCTCAAACTTCCCGACGAGTCGGTTGCGTCCCTGCGCACCGCACTGTTGTCCCTGGGTAGCGAGTTGCGCCTGGAACGCAAGGCGTTCCAAAAGGAACTTGGCGCTGCGTTGAAGGCTGAAGGTGTGGCGCTCGCGGCACCGGCGATGAAGGCTGTTCTTGCTGCACTCTCTGAGCGTGATGAGAACGCCGAAGTCTGTGTGGATTCGAAGGGTCGCCCGGAGCCTGACACCGATGCGCGTGACACGGAGAATGTCCCGTGGGGCGAGGACGTTGAGGCGTACCTTGAGCGCGAGGTGAAGCCTTTTGTTCCCGACGCGTGGATCGATCACTCCAAAACCAAGGACGGCTGTGAAATCCCATTCACGCGCCACTTCTACGAGTACGTGCCACCGCGTTCCCTTGAGGAAATCGACGCCGATCTTGACGAGGTCCTCGGCCGCATCCGCGCACGCCTTGAGCAGGTGAAGGNNCCAAAAGCGACGAGAGTGCTCTAGCAAAGTATGTCTCGGCGATCGCAATTCAGGAGTCGGGCTTGGACCTCCAGGCTCTTAAAGAAATGTATTTCGAACCGAACGAGACTTATAAGTTATCGATTCTTGCTGGGGACGTGCTGGTTGTGGAAGGAGGATCCGTAGGTCGGTCGGCGTACGTTGTGAATGATCTTCCAGAGGTTTACTTTCAGAATTCAATCAACCGGCTTCGAGCTCGAGGTGGCCAATCTGTTGGGAAGTTCCTGCACTTCCTTATGGTTCACGCTGTGGATTCCGGTCTAGTTGAGCTTGCATGCAACAAAGCCACAATCATGCACCTAACGGCGGAGAAACTGGGACAGTTGCAGTTGCCTATGCCGCCGGTGGAGGAGCAGCGGGCGATTGCGGATTTCTTGGATCGGGAGACTGCGGAGATTGACGCGTTCATTGCTGATCAGGAACGTCTGATTGAGCTGCTGAGCGAGCGCCGAACCGCCACCATCACGCACGCGGTCACTAAGGGCTTGGACCCGTCCGCGCCGCTCCGCGACTCGGGCATCCCCTGGCTGGGCCACATCCCCACCCACTGGCAAATCAGTAAGGTCGGCTACCACTATTCGGTAGTGCTCGGGAAGATGTTGGATGAGAAGAAGTTCAACTCAGATCATCAACTCCGAACATACCTCAGAGCGGGCAACCTTTCGGATCATGGATTGACGCTTGCTGATCTCAAAGAAATGACCTTTTCAGATGAAGAGGTGGGGAAATATTCACTCGAGGTGAACGATCTACTGGTAGTTGAGGGTGGATCAATCGGAACGAACGTTTTGATTAGTGAACCCACGGACTTGCTCTATCAGAAAACGATCAATCGTGTGCGGGGCGATGGAACACATCAACCGGCACTTTTGGGATTTTGGCTACGGGTACTTAGAGACTCCGACTACCTTAGTGAACTGTGCAATGGCTCTACGATCATGCACTTCACTGCTGAAAAGTTGCGAGCACTTCCGATTCCTTTCGCGCCGATAACTGAGCAGGTGGAAATTCTGAATTATCTGAACGATCGTTGCGGAGAGATCGACGCATTGATTGCCGATGCGCAGCGGGCCATCGAGTTGTCCAAGGAGCGGCGCGCGGCACTCATCAGTGCTGCTGTGACCGGCCAAATCGACGTCCACGCCCACGCCTAACCCGCACCCACGCAACCACTCACCCACGGTGAGTGTTCCGGATTGGCGGCGGGATTCGTCGCCAATCCAACTCAAATACCACCCCCACACCCATGAAAGTAGAACCATGAACGATTCACTTCCAGCAGGCTGGTACACCGACGAGTCAGGTCAGCGCAAGTACTGGACCGGCACCGAATGGATTGCTCCACTTGAGCAATCGGAAAACCAGATGCAGGCACCACTCGCTTCACTTCCAGCACCGCAAGACCCATATGCAACCCCAAGCAATGTGTTTGCATCTCCTACAGAACCGCCGGCGGCTCGTAAGAAAACTGGCGTTATTGCCGGTGTTCTCGCAGCGGTTCTAGTGCTAGGAGGCGCGGGAGCATGGTATGCAGTGGACCAAAACAACAAGGCCGAAGCAGCAAAAATCGCCCAAGAAAAGGCCGAAGCTGACAAGAAGGCTGAAGAAGCCGCCGCAAAGAAGAAAGCAGATNNGAAGAGCAAGCGGCAGCTGATGAGGCCGCAGAACTTGCAGCGTGGGAAGAAGACGTCGCCATGGCAGTTGATGGGCTCGAAGAACTCGGTATGGACTTGGCCGCAGATTCCCGCAAAGAAGGCCTGTATATTGACAAAGTTCTCGAAGTGCAGTGCCAAGCCGCATCAGGATCGACTGACGATGAATTGGGCGTCTCGTCAACGGAATACAGTTGCCTTGCGGTGACCAAAAAGGAAGATGACGGCCAATCAAGCGGCTCCGGCATGACCGGACTGATTGACTGGAACTCCGGCCAAATGCAAATTAACTGGGACTTCTGAGTCACCAACAGTAGGTGAGCTAGAGCGGGAATGCGTTTTTGGCGCACTTAATGACACTGTATTAAAAGCGTGCGAGAAGTCCAATATCGGATACGCAAAAGTCTAGACTCGGTAAAGACGTTTGGTGATGCGCAGTATTTCTCTTGCTCCGCGCTATTCAAATAAATGAGGCTAAAGTAATGAACCCAACTGACTCCACCCCGAATAGTGCAGTGATGCCTGAATCGGCTGCAGAAACTACAACAGCATTGGATGCCAAGTCGGTGTCCCTGAACGAGGATCTAGAGGCGCTCGAGGACGGGATTCTTGAAACGGTATTCGAGCTCAATGAAGAATCTCTAGAGTCGGAGCACAAGGCGGTGAAAGTCACCGCCGAAGAAAAACGAGCAGTCCAAGAAGAAATCGACAAGATAAGAGAGTTCGTAAAACAGCTCAGACTAGATGACGTCAAGAACGGAAACTGGTTTGAGAAGCTCTTGGCACATTCTCTGAGAACATACACGCAGAAAGTCAATGCAGAGTACTTCCGTGAGAAGTACCCCAACCGGCCTGTTGATGCGGTCGTGCAAGCACGGATCGACCTAGCAGCGCGCTACGCGATGATTGAAGGTAGCCTCAGCTCGGCGGCATACGCCGGCGCAGTGGTGGCGACCATCGGATCAGGTGGCGGAGCATCTCCTCTGACTCTCCCAGCTGGTGCCGTTGCATTCATTATTGACATGACTTATCTTGCCCAAGCGCAACTGAAACTCGCATGGGACATCGCAGTTCTGTACAACGTGCCCCTCGATCTAGACGACCCAGAAGACCTCTTGAAGTTCATCAAGATTGCATTCACCATCAAGACTGGCGAAACCGTGGGAAACGCAGCAATGAAGGGCGTACCTGCGGTGATCCGCCCGATAATCAAGAATGTATTCAAGGGCCCAACGCTTCGAGCTCTAAAGTCGCTTCCGGTGATTGGCAAATACCTGCTTCAACGAAACATCATCAAGTTCGCAATTCCGCTAGTTTCCGTGCCTACAACAGCTGCGGTTAACTACTGGTCAACGAAGATAAGTGGACGTCACGCCAAGCAAGTGTTCCGGACAGNNGGTGAGGGAAGCTGCGCAACGAATCGCAGATAGCACTGAAGAACCCGAGGTGTTGCTGTGGACCATTTGGTACGCGATGAATGCCAACGGCACCACCAGTGAACAGCAGCACCTCATTTTTGATCTTCTTGCTAGGACTGCGACGGAGCGAGGGGTAGACTCCGAAGCGCTTGCAGAGTTGCGCGACACCATCGACATTGACAGCAACGCGGTCCTGACAAGACTTGCCCAGGCGCATGACGCCGTAGCAATCTACAAGGCCGCGCTTACGGGCGTTGCCCTTGGAAAAATCACGCCTAGATCTCACGAAACCTTGGAGAAAATCGCGACGGCTAGTGGCGTCGAGTATGACCCAAAGGAGGCGACGAGGGTCGCCGAAGCCTGGAGCGCCAAAACCCCAACCAAGAATAAACGTGACGGCGCACAAGAGTCCGATGGCCTGAAGAAATCAGGCTTTGCCAAGAAGGTTGGCGAGTTGAGGTCTATGGGCGGATTCGAGAAATTCAGACGTAAAAAGGAAGCCGAACCGATGGACTCAGTTAGTGGTGACCAAGGTGGCTCATCTCCCGAGCCAGTTGATTCGGACGTGGAGAAGTAAGTCGCGCTTTACAGCTGAACGCCAAGCCAGAAGGAAACAAGAACATATGAACCGGCCACAAACCATCCAGGTCTATCTGCCATTCGGTGAACCTCAGGGGATAAGGCAAGCAGAGATCACCACTCGCACAGTTCGTGCATTTGATGTCCCACGTGCAGACCTTAAAAACCTTGGCCAATTCCCAGAGGCATCGCAGCCAGGGGTTTATGTTCTTGTGGGTGAGGACAGCAATGGCGACCAAGTCGCCTACATTGGGGAAAGCGACAACGNNTCGTGGGAAGGCTTCGGACCCACAATTCTTCAGAAGCCTCAGGAGGCAAAGACTTCTGGCAGCGTGCAGTGCTCTTTGTGTCGCTCACAAACACGTGGACAAAGGCGCACGTGCGCTACCTTGAGCGTCTTGCATTTGAGCGCGCGCGTAACAACGGTTCACTCATAAAGAACTCATCGCTTCCTGTGGAAAACGTTTACCTTCCCAAGCCGCTTGAGGCTGACTGCATTGAGTATTTCGAGACTATTGAGATTCTCCTAGCTACCCTTGGCTTCTCGGTATTGCGCGAGCCTATCGAACGCTCGGGACAAAAATACACACCGTACAGGTGCAAGCCAGCTGTGAATGAAGCACATGCCTACTACACCAATGAGGGAATGCTGGTACGTGAAGGTAGCTACGTGCGTGCAGTTGAGAAAGGCGCCCCCGAACACCANCTAAGGTTTCGGACACTACAACTCGAACTACTGGAGCGGGAAGTAATCGTGGCCGAAAATGATCGCTACAAATTTGCCAGCGACTACATGTTCAAATCCCCTTCTGCAGCTTCCGGTTTTGTATTGGGGCGCTCATCCACCGGCTGGACTGATTGGATAGACCCAAATGGACGCACACTCTCCCAAAATGAACGCTCCGACAACGCATCGACGGGGTCATAAGTGAGATTTCACAATGTCANNGAAATTCCTAGATTCATAATGCGGAGTGAAAATGGCAGCCTGGAACGAATACCAACTCGAAAAAGAAATATGTGACCACCTAGCAACGAATGGGTGGATCCACTCACGCAACGATGCAGGCTATGACCGTGCCACAGGAACATTTCCTCAAGACATATTCGCTTGGCTCCAGGAAACTCAACCTAGTGCCTGGGACAAAGCTGTCAGGCCTCAAGACCCAGCCATTAAGCAAGAGCAGCAGCGCCAAGCCGTTTTAGAACGAATTGCCAAGAAAATGCGGATGGAGCCATCTCAGGGTGGTGGAACCCTCAATGTTCTTAAGCGTGGTGTGAAGCACAACAATGCCCAGTTCTCGCTGTTCCAGGAGCAGCCTCCCAGCAAACTCAACAAAGCTGTTGCCGAGAATTACGGACGCAACCGGCTGCGAGTGATGCAGCAGGTCCACTATTCGCAGGCGAACCAAAATTGCATCGATTTGGTTCTGTTCCTAAACGGGTTGCCCGTGGCAACCATCGAACTGAAAACTGATATGACACAGGACGTCGATGCTGCACTACGACAGTACGCACAGGATCGCGACCCACGCGGCGAGACTCTGTTGACTTTTGGTTCTGGCGCGCTTGTGCACTTTGCGGTTTCAAACGAGCTCGTGTACCTGACCACCAAACTCCAAGGTTCAAAGACATACTTCTTACCCTTCAATAAGGGCCACAACAATGGGGGCGGAAACCCTCCCGTTAAGGACAACAGTCCGACTTCTTTCTTCTGGCAGGAAACCCTCGATAGGGACACCTGGCTTGACCTGATAGCACGCTTTGCGCACTATAAGCACGAGGAAAAAGTTGACGAATTTGGGAAACGCGCGATGTCGTCGGAAATCCGATTCCCTCGCTACCACCAACACCGAGTTGTGAAGAGGCTTGAGCACGCGGTAAAGACACAACCCGCAGGAACAAACCTCCTAATCCAGCACTCGGCAGGATCGGGAAAAACCGACTCGATTGCCTGGACTGCACACCGCATGGCGTCCTTGCATGACGACAACAACGAAGCGATTTTTCAAACTGTCCTTGTCATCTCTGACAGAACTGTGTTGGACGGGCAACTGCAAAAAGCTGTTGACGAACTGGCAGAAGTAACAGGTGTATTCGCGGCAATTACAAAAGAAGCAAGCGGGTCAAAGTCAACACAACTGGCAGTGGCATTGGAGCGCGGTGCCAAAATCANNAAAACGATACGCAGTCATCGCAGACGAAGCACACAGCTCCCAAACAGGATCTGCGGCCAAAAAACTGAAGGAAGTATTAGGAGCGCCCGGGCCTGAGCAAGCCTCCGATGAGGTCCTAGTGGTCAACGAGAACGGCGAGCCCGTCAGTATTGATTCCGAAGACATCTTGCAGCAAACAATGAGCGCGCGCGCCAACACTGCCGGAAAGATCACCTTTTTCGCATNNTTTCGCATTCACGGCAACACCGAAAGCAAAAACAGTTGAACTATTCGGAACAGTGGACCCCATAACCGGAAAGAAAGTCCCGTTCGATGTCTACTCAATGAAGCAAGCCATCGAAGAGAACTTTATTAAGGACGTGTTGCAAAACTACGTTGACTACGGAATGGCATTTAGGTTGTCTGCAGCAAACTCAACGGCCACCCAACTTGAGGTTGACAAGAAAAAAGCCAATGGCGAGATCATGCGTTGGGTCCGCGAACACCCGCACAACATAGAACAAAAAGCTTCCGTAATTGTGGACCACTTCCACCAAGTAGTCTCAAAAGAACTGGGTGGCCAAGCAAAAGCAATGGTGGTGACCTCGTCACGCATTGAAGCAGCAAGATTCAAGGTCGCAAATGACCAAGCGATCTCGGACAGAAACCTGAACTACGGAGCTCTAGTCGCCTTCTCCGGGTACCTAGAGGATGACTCTATCCAAAGCGGGAAGTTCAGCGAAAACGACCTCAACCACGGAACGATAACCAACAACATCCCGCGGGAACTGGACTCAAATCGGTTCCAGTTCTTGGTTGTAGCAGACAAATATCAAACCGGATTCGACCAGCCCAAGCTAGTCGCAATGTACCTGGACAAGAAAGTCGGAGACATCGCCGCCGTGCAAACGCTGTCGCGCCTCAACCGAGTCCGACCCGACAAAGACCGGACCTTCGTCCTCGACTTCGCCAACAAACCGCTGGAGATTCTTGCGGCATTCCAGATGTATTACGAAGATGCGGTGCTCGAGGATGAACCTGACTTCAACGTTGTAAACGATGCGCTAGAAAAGATTCGCAGCCAGCACATCATCGATCCTCAAGATGTTGAAGTGGTCGTGGCGCAAGTCCTGGCGAACGAAGGCAATAACAAGACTTACTCTGCGCTCAAGCCTGCAGCTGACATTTGGAAGGACAGGTACAAGCGAGCCAAATCCGCCCAAGACACTCTCGAGGTGGAGGTACTCGAGGATTTCTGCCACACCATCCGGGCATTCATCAAGGCGTATGACTTCTACTCTCAAATCCTCGACTATGAGGACACAGACACTGAGAAGATGTCGATCTACTTACGCCTGCTAATCCGCCTAATTGGTCCAGAACGGGAGAGCGCTAACGTACTTGACCTTGAATCAGTGGAACTCACGCACTACAAGCTCTCACGTACCGACCTAGGAAGCCTTGGCCTCACCGCCAGCGGAGATACCGGTTTGACAGGCCTCCCAACAGCATCAGGCTCGGCCACGCCGCGGGTGCTAGAAACAATTCTGCTTGAAAAGCTGATTGGCGAAATCAATAACCTCTTTGCAGGCTCGGGCTTAGAAGATGAACATCAACTCAACGCGATCTCTTCCGTGTACCGTGTGGCCAAGAACCATGTGGACCTTCAAGCAATCGCAGCGAACAACTCCAAGATCGACTTCGAACAGTCACCAGCAATCGGTGACCTCGTCGACGAAATCAGATATGAAGTAGATCTGAACACTCAGAAGGCGCTCGGCTGGCTAAGTTCTCCAGATTCACTCAACTCGCTACTTAAAGTGTTGTTCCGGTTAGGTTTGTACGAAGACTTGCGTGGCTAGATCTAGCGCCGCTAGATCTCGGTGAGGAATTGCCACACGTGCGGAAACCCCACTCAATCTCTTTACGACGATGCCGCACCTNNTGCGGCATCGTC
Organism: Jonesiaceae bacterium UBA3555; assembly: GCA_002376595.1. Lineage (GTDB taxonomy): Bacteria > Actinomycetota > Actinomycetes > Actinomycetales > Cellulomonadaceae > Timonella. The sequence goes on from DFNY01000050.1 coordinate 14,244, forward strand.
GTGAAATATGAAAGACGCGGGGCGGCGCTCAAGAATCGGGCCACCAAGCCCGCCCATCTAAGCCGGGCTCAGTCCTCCACGGCGCGCAGAGCTCGCACTGCTTCGGGG
>DFNY01000050.1:14362-15285 GCA_002376595.1 Jonesiaceae bacterium UBA3555
TCTCGCAGTCGTGCGGAGACTTTGTCTTTGAGGGTGGCGTCCAGCGCGGTGGTTGGTTCGTCCAAGATCAGCACTTCTGGGCGGGTTGCCAGAGCTAGTGCGATGGTGAGGCGTTGGCGTTCTCCACCAGACAGGGTGCGCAACTTGCGGTCTAGGAAGCGTGGTTCAAGGAACATGAGGTCCAGGATTTCTTCTGGGGTGGCGCCAATAGCGCGGCCAGCCTTGCGTCCTTGCTTGAGGGTATCTTCAACGAGCTTGCGCACTGTGGCTTCGGTGTCGAGCCCAAAGAACCCGTTTTGGTTCACTACACGCACGGTTGATTCAAACCGCTTCTTTTCGCCTAAACGCAGGCGGGAAACCATTTTTCCGTCGAAGGTCACGCGCCCACCTGCGGGCTTGAGGCGACCAGTGAGTGCATGGACGAGCGTGGTCTTTCCCACGCCGGATTCGCCGGTGATTCCAACAGCGGGGCTACCCTTGGACAATTCCAAGTTGATGCCGTCAATGGAGGGGCGGCTGGTGAACCCAGCTTTGAGTCCTTGGGCGGACAAGACACTGTTCTTGGTGCTCACGGTTGTTGCCTTCGTGTGGGTTGGAATCTAGCTGGGTGCTGCGGCATGCTACGCACACCCATATAACGACTAACTCCAACAATACGCTCCCACTTTTGCCCGTGAGTTTGCAGTTCATCCCACAGNNCCTGTAGTCGTGAGTGACAAGCGATTCCCTCGGTCCGTGTACGGTGTGGGTGAAGACCCCGATCCGCGTTTCTCGTTAGCAAACGAGCGCACTTTCTTGGCGTGGATCCGCACGTCTCTGGCTTTTGTAGCCGGCGGTGTTGCCCTCGAAGCGATTTCGGTTCCGGTGCACCCAACCGCCCGGATCATTGCGACGTCAATGTTCTTGCTGCTTGCAATCTTGGT
>DFNY01000080.1:0-1014 GCA_002376595.1 Jonesiaceae bacterium UBA3555
CCTCCACCGGCCCACACATCGAAGCCGATTCCGTATTCTGGGTGCTCTAGCGCCACGTACCCAATGTCGTTGATCTCGTGGACTACGTCCTGGCTAGGGTGTCCGGTGAAGGCGGTTTTGAACTTTCGTGGAAGGTTAGAGAGCTCTAGATCGCCCACGTATTTCTCGGTGATTTGATCAATGAGGTACGTAGGATCGATGAGTTCGTCTTTTGCTATTCCTGCTACTGGTGACCCAAGGACTACTCGGGGTACGTCTCCACATGCTTCGGTGGTTTGCATCCCGTTTGATTCGAGAAGCTCCCAGATCGCTGGAACATCCTTGACGTCAATCCAGTGGTACTGGATGTTTTGCCTATCGGTAATGTCCGCGGTGTTCCGTGCGTAGGTAATGGAGATGTCGGCGAGAACTCGCAGTTGCTCAGTGGTGAGTGCTCCGCCGTCGAGTCGCACANNGTTGTGTGTACAAGCCCCACCAGCGGAATCGGCCGTGGAGGTCGGTGGTAGGTATGGAGTCGAATCCCTCTTTTGAGTAGATGGTTTCGATGCGTTCGCGCACGTTAAGACCGTTGTCTTCGGCTTTCAGTTCTTCGTTCGCATTGAGTGGGATTTTGCCATCGATTTTCCACTGGCCGTTGGGACGTGCCGCGCGGGCAGGGCGCGCTGGTCTTGCGGCATCCGTGCCAGCCGGGCGCTCACGGGTCGCAGCGGGGGTTGGAGCTTCCGCTTGCGGGGGAGTGCTGAGCGTGTTTTCGGTTTGAGCCTGTGGAGCAGTCATTCTAGGCAGTCCTTTGAGCGAGTTTTTGGTGCCTAGATTCCGCGCATGCAGTATGCGCGTGGTGTGTCTAGGTGTTGCACCGGAGTGTGTGGCTTCGCCTTCTGATGGGCGTGGGCTGGAAGTGAATCAACAACAGCGACACATGCGCGTGGGCATCACAAAAACAGCGCGCAGAGTAGTCTGCGTGGCAGTTGCGGGGGTTGTGATTCCCAAGGTCATATCTGGAACGGTACGCGT
>DFNY01000080.1:1065-1443 GCA_002376595.1 Jonesiaceae bacterium UBA3555
GCCTATATAACCTCATGCTGTTCCTGCACCTCGTTAGCTGGGCAATCATCCTCGGTGGTTGGCTAGCAACGATGAAGAAGCCAGGCCTGTACGCTGGCATCCCGCACGCTGCGTTGACTGCGCTGATCACTGGAGTTCTCATGGTAGGCATCTCCGAAATGAACGACGGCAGCCCAAACCACATGAAGATCGGCATTAAGTTGCTGCTTACCTTGGCTGTAGTTGTTCTAGCCTTCATGGCTAAGAAGAAGGGCGACGAAGCCCCTCGTGGTTGGATCACCGCTATTGGAGCGCTCACCCTTGTGAACATTGCAATTGCATTGTTCTGGTCTGGACGTCACATCATCGGCTAAGCACTATTAGCGAAACGGGACCCCT
>DFNY01000080.1:1469-1936 GCA_002376595.1 Jonesiaceae bacterium UBA3555
CTCATCATTGCCCTGGTCATTGCGCTGGGATTGTTCGGTTCAATTGTCCAGATAATCCCAGGTGCGTTGCTGGTTTGGGGAGCCATCTTGGCCTGGAGCATTCTGACCGCAACGTCAGCTGCGTGGGCTGTGTTCGGGGTTGCCAGTTTGGTTCTTGTAGCAGGAATGGTGTTGAAGTACGTCCTAGCGGGTGCACACCTAAAGCGCTCTGATGTGAATAACAGGTCGGTCATTATCGGCTTGATTGTCGGGGCGGTTGGCTTCTTTGTCATTCCGGTAGCTGGCTTGCCACTCGGCTTTATCCTTGGCGTGTATGTCTGCGAGCTCATACGCACAGGTGACTCAGCCACTGCGTGGAAATCTACGGTAGTTGCGCTCAAGGCCACCGCAATCACTATCTTGGTGGAACTCGGAGCCTCGTTGGTTGCAGTTGGAGTCTGGATAGTTGGATTGATAGTGACCTAGCC
>DFNY01000080.1:1957-2943 GCA_002376595.1 Jonesiaceae bacterium UBA3555
CGACACCCTCCTTGCGTCTATGTCCCACCCCACGTTGGTGTCGCGCTATTACCTAGCGCGGCGAACATGGCGGCCATGTACAAAGTAGTACAAGGGAATGATGACAATGCACAGGACGGCCATAGCTAGGTACATGCCCTGGTAGCCCCATGACGGAATGGCGAGACCCAACAAAATAGGCCCTATGCCAGTGCCCAGATCCAGAGTCAGATAGAAGGTTGAGGTGGCGAGTCCAACCATGTGGGCCGGCGCGGAGCCGATTACTACTGCCTGCACCGCAGGCATAAGTGCCCCAAATCCGAACGCAGCGAACACAGCAGAAATCAGTACGTGCAAATCTGACTGAGCGAACCCCAATATGACAAAACTGATAACGAACGACGCGAGAATCGGGTAAATGACGATGTTGTCACCGTGTCGATCTTGGATGCGGCCAATAAACAGCCGCGCAGCTAAAACGCCGATTGCGTACACCAGGAAGAACTTTCCGGCTGCTGAGGTGAAGCCCTCATCCTTTGCAAAGGACGTCAGAAACGAGAGCACCGATGAATAGGCGAAGCCTGCGAGCAGCATGATCGAAGCCAGCGGCAAAGTGTTGCGGTCTAGGAAACTCGCAAGCGAGAAGTTCCACTTGTTGTCGATTTCTGCTTGCGTAGGAGTGCGCTGCGCATAATCAATGAACAGTGCGATCACAAATGCTAGTGCAGAAACAATCGACGTAAAGAAGAACAGGTCATGGTATCCACGGGAATCGATGAGGAAGATCGCTACAAGCGGACCGCACGCGGTGGCCAAAGTGGTTGAGATACCAAAGTAGCCGGTACCTTCCGCCTTGCGCTGCGCGGGAATGCGGCCCATCACCGCGGCAGTCACCACAGTTGAGCTCGCACCGAAGCCAAATCCATGGATCACTCGAAGAATAATCAAGGTTGTTGCGTTGTCAGCCAAAACGTAGCAGGCTGCGGCCGCTATATAGACGGCGAGGC
>DFNY01000080.1:2980-3286 GCA_002376595.1 Jonesiaceae bacterium UBA3555
CGTGGGATTATCTATACTCACTTTGATATTTTACGCCTCAACTATTTTTCCTTCTAGGAATGAGGCCCGTGATCTAGCCCAACTCGGGCTTTGTGAGCGCTTCTGTGCTGCAGCTTGGTTCGTAAGTGAGTCACTTTGACCCACAACACGTCACGCATTTGAAGCAATGTCGTAGAAGGCAAGTAGGCTTAGAAGGCTATGGAATCTTTGTTTGGTAACCTTCCCACTTTTGCGTCGCAGTCCGAGTCACACGTGCTGGAAATTGATGCTCATCCGCAATCTGCTCAAGCGCGCCCGGAGACGCTC
>DFNY01000159.1:0-12107 GCA_002376595.1 Jonesiaceae bacterium UBA3555
GCCACCAATCCGAAACTCTCATTACGTGAGGGCATTGCAACCAAGTCGGCTATACGGAACCAAGCGGCAAGGTCAGCTCGTTTAGCCGGCGGCTCAAACCTGACATACCTGTCGAGCCCCAGTGCATGCACCTGCGCCTTAAGTTCCAGAAGTGCCGTTTTCTTGCCCGAGGCTCCACCAAGAATCACCAGTGTTGGGATCATTGCGAGGGTAAGTGAGTCGCTGCGGGCAACGAGAGTGTCACGCTGGTGCGCTGAAAGCTTGCGCAAAGACGTGGGGTCCATGCTGTGCCGCGATTCAACGTGCCCGGTATCGCCGGACGCTGACGCACGGCTCGCTCCCAAGCCGCCCACACCGGAGCCTGAACTGTTGTTACTCAGCACCAGCGTTTGTAGGTAACTGAGCATCTCCACTAGAACGTCTGGGCCCTTGAGTGGTTGCACTCGTCCGGCGAATACTATGACGCGCTGGTGCGGAGCGATGCCGTGCAGCGCTCGCTCTTGAGCGCGCGAAAGCCCTCGCGGGTTGGCATCGCTGAAAGTGGATAAGTCCACCCCCGGTGGAACCACATGGAGTTTCTCCGCGGGCGCGTCATAGTACTCAGCCAACTCACGCGCTTCGTGTTTGGTGTTGGCTATGAGAGCGTCTGCTTCGGCTACCACTTGCTCTTCACCGATGATTCGTCCGCGTGGCTCTGGGGTGTCCCCCGGCGCGAGTTGCGCGTTCTTTACACGGGCCATGGTGTGCATGGAGTGCACCAATGGGACGTTCCATCTGTCCGCTGCGAGCCAGCCCGCTTGCCCTGAAAGCCAGTAGTGCGAGTGCACCACGTTGTACCAGTTGGGGGCGTGTGTGGCTTCGGTGCGCAGCACGCCCTGCGTGAATTTGCACAGCTGGCCTGGGAGGTCGTTTTTGTCGAGTCCCTCGTACGGACCCGCTTCGATATGCCGAACTAGAACACCTTCTGACATCTCAACTACTGCAGGGTCACTTGAGTTGGTGCGTCGCGTGAAGATTTCAACGTGGGCGCCTTCATTGGCCAAGGCTTTTGAGAGTTCGGTGATGTACACGTTCATGCCGCCTGCGTCCCCTACGCCGGGTTGCGCTAGTGGTGACGTGTGAACCGAGAGCATGGCTACGCGAGGTGCGTGGAGCTCTGGTTGGTGCGGAGCAAAGTGATTGGGCATTGACCACCGTGGTTGGAGGCTAGTGTGTTGTTCTCATCTTCCCAGACCGGACGCGGGACCGTAAATCTGAAGTGCCAGCACGCAAGACGATCCGATAGGGACCGCGAAATTTCGCGGAATTTTGGTTACGAATGTTCAGCATGTTGGGTGTGGCTGTGTGTCAGATAACATCGGCTAGGGCCGTTAGTCCTACTGATTTTTGCATGATCGCGGTCAGGATTGACATATGGAAACCACTGCAAACCCGCTAGCAGCACTTCGTAACCTTGTTCTTGATTCAGAGCCAGAATCGGCCGTAGTTCCGGCTTCTGCTGAGGATTGTGCAACATTTGATGACGATGCCATGGTGTGTACCTGCGCGAACGTCAATGCAGGTGAGATCCGTTCGTTGGTGCGCTCAGGTGAGTGCAACTCGTTGGATGACATCCAGGTTCGCACTCGTGCGGGTGGCGGTTGTGGTTCGTGTCTCCCATTTGTGGCCGGCATTGTCCAAGTTGAAATTGGCAAGCGCCCAGGCCTATAAGTTCTTTGTTCAATGGGCTGGCCACAACGAATTAGTCGTTGCAGCCAGCCCATTGTGCTATGCGGGCTTATTCCCTAGATGAGCGGCGCAATGGCGGCTGGTGCTGGAATTACTGCGCTTGAGCGCAGGGTGGCCGCGCGGGTGGTGGTGTCGTATTCGGTGACGTTCACTGCGTGTGACTGCTGATTGGCGACGATTAGGTACCGCAGGTGGCTTTGTTCCGGCCCTCCTGCGTTGAGTACGCGGAAGTGCCGAGGCCAGGTGCCGCCCGTTGGGAACGAAGCAGCGTGGGCCAGTTCACCTGCTTCGTTCACATCTAGGACGCAGATGAGGTCGACACCTCGGACTGCTACGAACAGGTGTTGTTCGGATCCGTCGAGTTCGATGTGCGAGGCTAGGTCTTCTGGGGATAACGCTGTGGTTGTGATTGGCGTTGTAGCGACTATTTCTCCGCGGCCTGAGGCTTCGTCGATGGCAACCGTGTAGATGTTGTTATCGAGTTCTCCAACCACGTAGGCGCGCGAGTGTGCGCTGAATGCGATGTGGCGTGGGCCCGCTCCAGCGGGGAACTGGACGGCAGTGCCTAGGGACTCGAGTTTTGGTCCGCCGTCGCTGGCGGATGAAACAACATAGAGGTTGATTCGGTCGCTTCCTAAGTCAGTTACCCACACATACTGGGTGCCGGGTACTTGGCCAGCAAAGTGAGCGTGAGGCCCTTCTTGCCGTTCCAAGTTGGGTCCGGTGCCTGAATGTTGGAAGAACTGTCCCGGCGTCTCATTAGAGAGTGGGGTGCGATAGGCGCACACAGATCCAGTGGTGTAGTTCGTGGCGATGGCCAAGCCACCCACGGTGATGACGTGACATGGTTCCACGCCATTAGTAGGAACTGATGCGGTTTTAACTAATTCGTTATTGGTGTACTCATATTCATGCAATTGGCCATTTTGCACTTCACTGACTGCAAATACCGTACTGGCTTGCGCGTTGACGGCAACGAACGATGGCGAAGCAACTGTGGTCAGTTGAAGCGGATTCTCAAGAGCGCCACGATGTTGGTCAAAATCAACTGACCATACACCTTCATCAGGCATTTCATTTTGTCCATGGGGATAAGTACCGATGATGAGACGCATTGCGAAGTTCTTTTCCTTTAACGGTAATCAGTGCTCGAAACAAGCATTGGAGGATGAATACCCGAAATTTTCCTTTAGGTATTTCAATCAAGTGATATCTCCACATACAAGAGTGGAGCGCCTTTGACTAAGCAAAGACACTCCACTCAAAGCACGAGACTAGTGTGCTGCTTCGTATGCGTCACGAACGTCCTGTGGAACACGCCCACGAACGTTTACCGCATACCCGTTCACACGAGCCCAGTCACGAATCTCATTCGCAGAAGGACCATCCTGAACAACACGTGCCTTGCGGGCGCCACGTGGAGCACGGGAAACCTTGCGGGCGGCATCCACATACTGTTCGAGTGCTGAACGCAGCTTCTCAGCGTTCTGCGAGTTCAAATCGATCTCGTAGTTCACGCCATCCAAACCGAACAGAATAGTTTCATCTGCCGAGCCACCGGTGAGGTCATCAACGAGAATAACCTGTACCTTCTGTGCCATTTATTCACACTCATTTCCGTTTGTTATTGCGAACCTTGAATTGATCATTGCATCCAGAAAAGTTCACGTCAAACGATAATTAAATCTGTGAATTGCCAGTGTGTTCGGATTCCGCTTCCAAACGATCTAATTCGGCAAGTTGAGCACGCTCATTACGGTCCGCGCGAATCACGTTGCGCATTACGAAATAGAACAGAACTCCCACGCCGATTGATGGGACAAGTGCCCCTAGACCAATCCAGAAATTCTCCATTGTTATTCCAATCTAGGAACCCGTTTGCCCACGGGATCAGTTTTGGGGCTTTACAAGTGGGAAGAGAATCGTTTCGCGGATTCCCAAGCCGGTGAGCGCCATGAGCAAACGGTCTAGACCCATGCCCATTCCGCCGCTTGGTGGCATTGCATATTCCATTGCGGTGAGGAAGTCCTCGTCCAAAGCCATAGCTTCATCATCGCCTGCAGCAGCCAAAATAGCCTGCGCTTCAAAGCGCTGACGCTGGATAACTGGGTCTACCAACTCGGAGTACCCAGTTGCCAGCTCAAAGCCGCGCACGTATAGGTCCCACTTCTCCACAACGCCCTTCTTGGAGCGGTGGTCACGAGTCAGCGGAGAGGTTTCTACCGGGAAGTCGCGCACAAAAGTAGGTGCGTATAGGGAGTCTCCAACGAAGTGCTCCCAAAGCTCCTCAACAAGCTTGCCGTGGTTCACCTTCTTAGGGTCGAGTTTCACCTCAACCTTGTCAGCAATCTTCAGGAGTTCTTCTACTGACGTTTCCGGGGTGATTTCCACTCCTGCAGCCTGCGAGAGGGAGTCATACATTGAGAGTTCAGCCCAGTCGCCACCGATTTCATACTCTTCACCGCTAGGCAAAGTGATTACGGTGTTTCCGTCGTACACATCCTTAGCAGGAGTCTGAATGAGATCCTTGGTCAGTGCGCCAATGGTGTTGTAGTCACCGTATGCCTCATAGGCTTCAAGCATTGCGAACTCTGGTGAGTGGCTTGAGTCTGCACCTTCGTTACGGAAGTTGCGGTTGATCTCGNNNNTTGCAGCATCGGAGTTTCAATCTCGATGAAGTCACGGTTGTGGAAGTTGTTACGCAATGAACGCACAACAGCCGCACGCAGGCGTGCAGTCTCACGAGCCTGTGGACGAGCAATTAGGTCAACATAACGTTGACGAACACGTGCTTCTTCAGAGAGTTCAGCGGTGGTGCCGTCTTCACGCTCATACATGTTTGGCAGTGGTCGCAGCGACTTCGCAGCAATTGCCCACTCTGTTGCGAAGATCGAAAGTTCACCGCGCTTGGACGAGATAACGCGTCCCTTAGCAAAGAGGTGGTCACCCAAATCCACATCAGACTTGAAAGCGGTGAGTGAGTCCATGCCCACTTCGCCTGCTGAAAGCATGACCTGGATACGGTTGCCTTCACCATCTTGCACGGCAACAAAGCAGAGTTTTCCGGTGTTGCGCAGGAACACAACGCGTCCAGCCACACCTACAACGTCTTGAGTTTCCTCACCGGTTTCAAGGTGCGCGTACTGTTCGCGTACTGCCTTGATCTCGTGTGTGCGACCCACCGTCACCGGGTACGCTTCACCGCCTTGCGTGCTGAGGCGCGCGCGCTTTTCTCGGCGCACTCGCAACTGCTCTGGGACATCGATTTGCGTGGAGGCGTTAGCCGCGGTGTTATTTGGGTCTTGAGTCACCCTGCAATTCTATCTGCCAATGCCTAGTAGCAAACTGGCAAGCGAGGTGGTTCGGCTCACGTTCTGTAGCTACCCACAATGTTTGGAGCTTCAAAGCGAACATTAAGCGGCCACATAGCGCCCAAGTTCCACCGAATTAGCAGCGGTAAATGACACCGGGTCGACCCTCGAGCACAGATGGGCCATGCCTTAACCGGTCAGCGCGTAATGAGGTCCAAAGCCAAGTCCAGAATTGGCGCCGAGTGCGTGAGCGCACCAACTGACATGTAGTCCACGCCGGTGGCGGCAATGCCGGGGGCCCGTTCAAGGGTCACCGTACCCGTAGCTTCAAGTTCCACTGCGCCAATTTCGGCTTCGCGGGACCGCACCTGCGCTACCACCCGAGCCATCTCGTCGTTAGTCATATTGTCCAACAGAAGGAAGCGCGCACCTGCGTCTACGGCCTCGATCGCCTGGTCAAAGGTATCTGCTTCCACCTGAATCAGAACCTCAGGGAACGCTTCACGCACTGCGGAAATCGCGGCTGAAACCGAACCCGCAGCAACGATGTGGTTGTCCTTGACCATTGCTACGTCATACAAGCCCATGCGCTTGTTAGTGCCACCGCCGGCGCGAACGGCATACTTTTCCAGCTCGCGCAGTCCTGGAGTGGTCTTGCGGGTGTCGAGCACCATGGCTCCACTGCCCTCAAGAACATCTGCAAACGCCCTGGTTGCGGTAGCTACTCCGGACGCACGGCTCGCAAGATTCAGCAGTGTGCGTTCGGCAATCAGGATTGCCTGAACCGGCGCTTGAAGAACTGCAAGGCGCTGCCCCGCAGACACACGTGCTCCGTCCGATACGTCGAAGCTCACTTGGGTTACAGGACCGTCCTCACTGGACATGCCGAACCGCTTTGCCACCTGAGACAGAGCTTCAGGAACTANNACTGGCAGTCCAGCAACCACACCATCTTGCCTAGCCATCAGGTGCGCAGTGACCTGAGTAGATGGCGAGATCGTGGCCTGAGAAGTCACGTCTCGGCCCGGGTAACCGCCAAGGTCTTCATCCAGGGTGGTGCGCACAATCCGAGTAACCCATTCAGCACTCAGTCCAGTCACTCCTGGGGCCATTGGTGAACGGTGTTCCAATTCAGTCACGATGTCCTTCTTCTGGTGCGCCGGTTGCGGCTACGGTTTACTCGACTGGGCTTGCAACTATGCGTGGTTGTCTCGTTCAAGCGGGGCAGTGTCGGTGGTGAGGGTGCCCGTTGGGTCCAACCTGACTACAACCCGCTTGAGCCATGCGTCTTGCTTCTCAGGGTAGTCGGTGCGGAAGTGTCCGCCGCGGCTTTCGGTGCGTGTGTTTGAGGCTGCCGCGAGTGCGCACGCGACTTGGTGAATGTTGGTAGTTTCCCATTCAGCGGCCTGCGGAGTGACGTGGTGATCTCCGCTAATTGGCTCTGGGATTGCCGCATCGGTGCGCACTGACCCGAGTTGTTTCAGTGTGGCGGCAAGCGAATCTGCGTTGCGGCGCACCCCAGCCCCATTGGTCATCGACTTCTGGATCTTTGACCGCGATGCCGCCATAACCAATCCCTGACGGCCAGCTCGGCGCACGGGCTCACGCTGTGGCAGTTCTCCAGCGTTCATCCGGTGTGCAATGTCGTTTGCTGCGCGGTGCGCAAACACGAGCCCTTCCAGCAGCGAGTTGGAGGCCAAACGGTTGGCTCCGTGCACGCCAGTGCACGCGGATTCCCCCACCGCATACAGGCCACGCAGAGTGGACCGTCCGTTGAGGTTGGTAAGGATGCCGCCGGAGTGATAGTGCTGAGCGGGTGCTACTGGCACTGGCTCAGCGGTGATGTCAAACCCTTGCGCCAAAAGGCGCTCATAAATGGTGGGGAACCTGTTGCGCAGAAACTCAGCACCTAGGTGGCGAGCATCAAGCAGAACGTGGTCTGAGTGAGTTTTGGCCATCTGTTCCACAATTGCGTGCGCAACCACGTCACGCGGCGCGAGTTCCGCCATTTCGTGGATTTGTGGCATGAATCGCTTACCTTCTACGTCTATAAGGTAGGCGCCTTCTCCACGAACGGCCTCTGAGATGAGAGTCAGCTGACCGCGAGCGCCAGATCCAAGCCACAGCACGGTGGGGTGGAATTGCACGAACTCAAGGTCTGCCAAGTCTGCGCCAGCACGTAGTGCTGCACCAGCGCCGTCTCCGGTGGTTTGCGAGGGGTTAGTGGNNACTTGCCCAATTCCCCCCGTGGCTAATACCACTGCTCGTGCGAGTGCTGAACCGACTCCATCGCGCTGGCCTTCTCCGCGGACGTGCAGGGTTACGCCGCACGCTACGCGTCGGTCTTCGTCGTGTTCTTGTGGTTCAACTGCGCCGGAGCTAGTGAGGATGTCGAGCACTTGGGCGTGCTCGATGATTTCGATGTCAGGGTCGTTGCGAACAGCTTCGAGTTGTGCCACAAGCGCCCGTGAGATTTCTGCACCGGTGGCGTCACCGCCTGCGTGTGCGATCCGGTCTGCGTGGTGTCCGCCTTCACGCGTAAGGGCAACGTCTCCGTCGGGTTCGCGGTCAAACTTGGTTCCGCGTGCCATGAGTTCGCGGACTCGTTGTGGCCCTTCGGTGACCAGGACTTCAACTGCCTGCGGGTTGCACAAGCCAACACCTGCTACCAGGGTGTCTTCGAGGTGGGCGGCTGGTGAGTCTTGGGGGTCTAATGCTGCCGCTATACCGCCTTGCGCCCAGACGGTTGACCCGGATGAGAGAACGTCTTTGGTTACCAGCAGTACGCGTCCCACTTGAGTGCGAAGCTCTAGTGCTGCGGTGAGTCCNNCGCGATGCCGCTTCCCACCACAATGACGTCTGCGTGGGTGACCCAGCCTGGTTCTTCTGCTGACAACATGGTTGGCAGAGTGGGGATGAGTTCTACTGGCACAGCCGTCATGGGTGGCTCTCCTCGGCATCGGGGCGTTACTGACGCTCTAGGGTTCCCTAAGGCCAGCAGACTGTAGTTCACAGTACACACTCGCTGGCAGCTGCGTGGGAGTGCCAGTGAATGCGCGTGGAAGTCCTAACGGATTTTACTCTTGAAACGGCGCGATGGGCAGGCCAGAGGCTTCCAGCCCGTACCCGTCTGGCACTAGGCCTGGTTCGTTGGATTGTTCGATGATCTTGTTGTTGTGGTCAACGAACACCACGTGCGGGAGGTAGTGGCGGGCGTCTTCAGAGTTCATCATTCCGTACGCGATGATGATGACGGTGTCGCCNNGCGGCTGCCCCGTTGATGCAAATCTGTCCGCTTCCCGATTCACCGGGGATGACGTAGGTGCTGAGGCGTGAGCCGTTGGTTACGTTTACTACGTCAACTTTTTGGCCGGGAAATAGGTCTGCCGCTTCGAGTAGGTCGGCGTCCACGGTGATAGATCCAACGTAGTGCAGGTCTGCCTGCGTTACGGTGGCTCGGTGGATCTTGCCAATCATCATCGGGCGTTGCAAAGACGTCACGTGTCTGGTCCTCAATACATCTTGTGTGCGCGTGAAGGAGTCGCAGTGTGTGCGACTATGAAATTACTGTGCCGTGGTGGGCTCGGTGATTTCGATGCGCATGTTGTCTATCAGTCTAGTCGTGCCTACGCGTGCTGCCACGAGAACGAGGGCTTCACCTACAAACGTCACATTTGCGTCTTCGATGGTGTTGGGGTCAACTACCACCACATAGTCCACATCGATCTGTGGTTGCTGAGCAAATACGTCAAGAGCGGCTTGGCGCACTTGGATGGCGTTGGCGCCCGCTTCTGCGGCCGCACGTGCGCTAGTGAGCGCGCGATGTAGCGTCAGGGCGGTGATGCGGTCGGCTGGGCTGAGGTAAGAGTTTCTCGACGATAACGCTAGTCCGTCTTCTTGGCGCACGATGGGCACTGGGCGGATTTCCACGCGGTGACCTAGGTCTTTGACCATGCGTTGGATGATCAGTAGTTGCTGTGCGTCTTTTTCGCCGAAGAACGCGAGGTCTGGGTCTACCAAGTTCAGGAGCTTGTTGACTACGGTCACTACGCCGTCGAAGTGTCCGGGCCTAAATGACCCTTCAAGTACGGTTCCCATTGTTCCGGCGGTTACGCGCACTAGAGGGTCTCTCCCTGGGTACATGTCTTCTCGCTCCGGTGCAAATACAAGGTCTGCTCCGTGCTCACTCAAAAGTGTGACGTCTGCGTCGAGCACCNNTCGTAGTCTTCATTTGGCCCAAACTGCAAAGGATTCACAAAGACAGTCACTACTACTTGGTGTGCTGCTGCACGTGCTTGGTCCACAAGTTCCATGTGGCCTGCGTGTAATGCGCCCATGGTCATGACAACTGCACGGCGTGCTTTGTTTGAGCCCGCTGGAACTGGAGCATTGTCCAGCTGCGCTAGCGCGTCTGAGAGGTCAGCCTGTGTATGTACGACGATCGGCGTGCGTGCCATGATTCCTTCTTCAAGCAATGCAGTTGGTGCCATCACTATGAGTAGTTCGATGGCGATTTGTGGTGCAGGCGTGCCGGCTCCGACGTAATGCGGTTTCCCAGTACGCGTCTAGCTAACGCTCCTGCGTGAGGGTGTCTAGGAGTGCCTCGGCTTGCGCCTCAGTGATCCTGCCCAATTTCAATGCTCGCACAGTTGCGGAGATTCCNNAAAGTAGGAGAAATATCAGTTATCTTATCGGTCACAGCGAATTCCGCGATGGTGTCCAAGTGCTTGGCCACGGTGCCTTGATCGCCTCGAACAATTGGGCCAGTCATGGTTGCTATTGGGTCAGATTCACCGTCTGATGCCCGCAACGCACCTTCAAGCGCCGCATACAGCAAGGGGCTGAGGGCTTGGCCAGGGTTCTCGATTCCGGCTGCGGCTAGCAAGTTCGCAGCCTGTGCAACCAGCACTATCAAGTGGTTCGCACCGTGTGCCAAGCCAGCGTGGTAGAGCCCACGCGAAGATTCGCTAAGCACTACGGGTTCTCCCCTCATCTCCACAACCAGCGCTTGCCCAATTGGTAACACCGGAGCTGGCGCAGTCACTGCGAAGGTTGCTCCTTCGAGCCGAGCTAGATCCAGCGAGGTCCCGGTGAAAGTCATTGCCGGGTGTATTGCGATTGGGATGACTCCCAAGGCACGCGCAGGTGCCAAGATCTCTATGCCGTGTGCACCCGAAGTGTGCACCACAATTTGGCCTGGCTGCCACGCGTCAAGATCAGCCAAACCCTGCACCACAGACGCCAGCACATCGTCCGGCACTGCCAACAGCACAAGTTCAGCGCGTTCCACAACGTCTTGGGCTTCCAACACCGGGACGCCTGGCAAGAGTGCATCGACGCGGTCTTTGGACTCTTAGGAAATCGCGGTAGCGCCAACTACGGCGTGACCGGCCGCGCGAAGTGCACTACCAAGCACTGCACCCACGCGACCGGCACCAATAATTCCAACTCCAAGCCGGCCGGGACGCTGGCTGGTTGAACTCATTACTCTGTTCCTGAACTCTCTGTTTCGCTATTTGGTTGCCCAACGACGGGCTGGCCAACGGTAGTTTGTCCAACGGCGGGCTGTGCAATTACAGGTTGTGCAATTACAGGCGCGGGAACCGATAGTTCTTCGCGTTGCTGCGCAAAGGATCCGGGTTCCTGCACCTGAGCCAGCCACTGCTCGGGGCCAGCGTGCTTGCGTGCGGCCCGCGAGCGGACCGATTGCTCAGCCACAAATTCGCGCGCGATGGACGTATCCATATGAGGAATGTGGTTGACAAACATGCCTGGCGTGGAGTGCAGTTCAACGGACGCAACCGCAAGTTTGCGCTGCCATGGTCCCTGCTTGGCGGCCAGCGATTGGGTGCGCTCGTGCGGCACTACGGTCACCGTACGAGTGAAGCGTCCGGTACGGATCAGTACTGCGGTTTCGGTAACGACGTACCCGTTACGGCGCCAAGACAAAGGATCAAGCCACTTCGCTCGTGCTGGAGACGTTACAAACCCACCTTCGTTTCCGGAACCGGTTAAAGCTGCGTCCAGTACCGCTAAAGGCTCATCAATTCCAAGATTCGGTAGCACCAGCCACAGAGCATCTAGAGCCTGAGTCTTGTCACCCACCGGGAGCAAGACGTGGTCCAGGGTTTTCATATCGTCGCTGGTCAGACCGCCAGGAATATTGATATCAACGCGCCACCATCCGAATTTGGNNTGGGGAAATAGCAGCGGTAAAGCCGTACTCACCCGCAAATCGGTTCCAGGCGTAAGGACCAAAACCAAGCAGCAATGGCAACAGGGAGAACGCAACTCCACTGCGCCCCGTAGCCATAAGAACCACCATTGCCACAACCACCGCAACAGTGATGATCGATCCCACCGTTAGCAGTGCAGAACCAATAATGCGGCTGGGCGGAACCTGGTACAGCTGGCGTTCGGGTACGTCAATCAGTGGTGCCGGCGCTTGGCCAGCCGAAGAGTTCAGTCCACCAAGTTGAGAGTGCGCATCCCCCGTAGCCACCGCACCCGTAGAGTCACCAGGGTCCACGGAATGGCTGCCTTGCATAGCAACCGGGTTCTGCGTTCCTGCAACACCAGATCCGGGAACACCAGCCCCTGCAACACCGACTCCTGCGGGACCACCAACAGCGTGACCTGCGCGCTTCGCGGTCACTGCACCGGAGGCGCGTGCAAGCAGTTCAATTCGCAGTTGCTCGGCTTCATCGTCCTTGATGAAACCAATGGTGACTTCAGATTCGCCACCAGAAGCTGATTTGATCTTGAGTTCCGCCAAGCCAAACATGCGGGCCACTAACGGGCGCACGATGTCGATTGACTGGATACGGTCCAACCGGACTTTGCGTTCTTTGCGGAACAACACGCCCGAACGCTCAAACACCGACTCATAGTCGTAGGCGTACGACATTCGCCGCCACGCAAGCCACCCATACAGGATTGTGACCAGCAAGACGAATATGACAATTCCAGCCATGATGAGCACCGTCATCTTGAGGTCATCGCCCTCAAGTGGCTCACCAGAGAACAAGTCACCGTACGACTGCGATCCTCCAACAACCAGCACAACGA
>DFNY01000159.1:12155-13695 GCA_002376595.1 Jonesiaceae bacterium UBA3555
TGCAACCTAGCCGCTTCGTCGGGAAGTAAACCAGGAACAACCGCATCAGACTGAGCCGAAGCAGTGTTAAGCGTGACCTTAGCCAGATTGAATTTGCGATCCAAAGGACCAGCCTCAACGTCCACCAACTGCATGCGTCCGTAAGGCACCACAGTCAAAGACTTGAACAGGACGCCCTTGCGAATTAACAGGTCATCCTCGCGTTCGGCGTAACCAATAGCCCGAACCTGCCGGGAAATCACAATCAAGATCCACACGTAAAGAACAACAACCAGAGCCGCAAACGCAACCGACCACCAAGCAGGCTGCAACACAACCCACACGATGGCACCAAGCAACGGCACCAACATGGACAAAGTCCACGTCACAACACGCACATTGGTGAGCTTCGGTGACACGCGCTGCCACTCGATGCCTTCAGGGTCAAAAACTGGATCCATGAGACGATTCCTCAGTTGAGCGGAAAGATCACCGCGAACGGTGCAACGCCTTGGACCGGCATCGCCCTATTACCTTACTGTGAAAGTGCCTCAATTCGGCGTAATTACACCTACTCCCAACGGCTAGGCTGGGTAGCCTCCTGGCCCGGGCCGGACTCTTTTTCCTCGGAATCGGCGGGCGGGATCTGACAGTTACGTTCGGCAATGAGCGCACAAATAATCAAAACGACAGAGGTAACTCCCGCAATTGNNCACGATGCTGCTGCGACTCAACATTGAAGTTTTCTACCGCCAACAAAATAGCTGCGCCATACCAACCCACAAACAGTGCGCCACCCAAACTTGCTGACTTAGCGAACACCGCAATACGCGCCGCAGCAACCCCAGAAAGTTTGGGCTTCTTGCCAGCCATATACGCCCGAACATTGAGTCCCGCGATAGTTACAGCAATGGCCAACACCGCAATAGCAAAGGGCTGGTGCCACGACACGGCAGGCACATAGACTCCCTGGCGCGCCAACAATTTCAGCGCAGCCCACACTCCCGCGAGAGAAATCGCGATGAGCAAAAGTATCTGACTCAAACTGGTGCGGGTCATGACTGCCTTGCTGTGGAAAATTGGATTACTTGGTGAGCCAGTCTAGCGCAAGCCATCTGATTCCTTCACGATCCGGAGCCGTGGCAGCAAGCGCACTTACTGGCCCTCCGCCCAAACCTGGCAGGAAGGCATCTGGGTCCACGCGATCCCACGGAACCAGCACAAAAGCGCGTTCCTTGGCACGCGGATGTGGCAGCTCTAGATCATCAGTGGTGCCCACCAACTGCCCATAGTTGATGACATCAATGTCCAAAGTGCGCGGCCCCCAATGCACCTNNATCAAGTTCAATGGCCTGGGTAACGTGCAGCAACTGGCGCGGCGAAAGCGAAGTAGTACCAATAACTACCGAGTTGAGGAAGTCCGGCTGCTCAACTCCACCAACTGCTGCAGTGCGAGCAAGCGGCCCAACATCTATCACCGTGAAGCCTTGGGTGTCGCGTAACGCATTCACAGCAGCGTTCAACGTGCCCTGCGCATCACCGAGGTTCGCACCGATAGCCA
>DFNY01000239.1:0-1954 GCA_002376595.1 Jonesiaceae bacterium UBA3555
GATGAAGGTCGCCGGCAATATCGGATACAAAGCGGCGCTGCACGTTAGATAGTTCCGCGAGCTGGTCGATCTGAACTTGGAGCGATGACGCCATCTCATTGAAGGAACGTGCGAGTTTTGCTACTTCGTCTTCGCCACGAACGGTCAAGCGTTCGTCGATGTGGCCGTCTGCAATTCGTTCTGCCACGATCGATGCTTGCTGAACGGGACGCACAACTTGTCGTGCCACGGTAAAGGTCAGGGCCGCGAGAATGAGTACTAGAGCCACTCCTGCCAGAGCAACAATCCCCTGTAGGAACCGTAGGGTCTCTTGTTGTGCGGACAACGAGTACAGGAAATAGATCTCGAACTTTCCGGCCGTCGGCATATCCACGGTGGACCCCACAACGATGCCTGGTTCGGGTCCTTCTTGCGTAGGGATCTCTACGTGTTGGTAGTGCTGCTGACCGGTTCCGTTGACAACGGCTTCGCGCATTTCTGGGGTGATCAATGTGCCATATTCGCGCGCGGTCGAGATCAGNNGGTTGTCCAGAGCCCGCCACAAGAACACATCTCGTCCTGTGGTGCCACCTTGCTGCAGTGCAGGAAGGATGTCGTTGAGGGTTTGCTGAACCTGGGACGCAGTAGAAGCTGTCGAAGAGTTCAACGTGGACTGAGTTTGCGAGATCGAACGTGCAGTTTCAGTCAGTACCTCGTCAAGACGCTGGTCAACAAGCCCACCTCGAATAAAGGTGGATAAGAACGTTGTCAGGACAGCTAGCGACACCACCCCAATGGTTACGGCAGTGAACATGACCCTGAACTGCACCGATGAACGGAATGGCTTGCTGATTGCTCGCCATGCCCGCAGCGCTGCCGGCATGGACCTGCTAGCAGCATCGACTTGCGTAGAACTCATCCTCGGCGGACGCCAGCCTTGTATCCAACACCGCGAACGGTGAGCACGATCTCTGGGTTTTCAGGGTCGTGCTCAATCTTGGATCGTAATCTCTGAACGTGTACATTCACGAGCCTAGTGTCGGCTGCGTGACGGTATCCCCACACTTTTTCTAGCAGAACGTCACGTGTAAGGACCTGCCATGGCGCGCGAGCCAGCGCTACGAGAAGGTCAAACTCCAATGGAGTGAGCGAAATCGGTTGCCCGTCGCGCGTGACCTTGTGTCCAGTCACATCCACCTGCAAGTCGCCGATTGGCAGCACCTCGGGAGCGGGGTCTTCCACCCTACGTAGCCGAGCCTTAATGCGGGCTACCAGTTCCTTTGGTTTGAAGGGTTTGGGCACATAATCATCTGCTCCAGCTTCAAGCCCAGCGACAACATCGACGGTGTCGCTCTTAGCGGTCAGCATGATGATGGGGATTCCGGATTCAGCACGGATTTCGCGGCACACAACGGTTCCGTCTTTTCCGGGAAGCATAAGGTCTAGCAATACCAGATCTGGCTTTGTTTCTTGGAATGCTTGAAAAGCACGGTCTCCATGCGCACAGAAAGACACGTTGAATCCTTCTGTTTCCAGAACGATCCCAATCATTTCAGCAAGGGCAGTGTCATCGTCTACGACCAGCACTCTTTGGCTCATGTCGATATCTTGCCATTTTTTCCTGAAAAAAAGAGATAGCACACCGGTCTGCAATAGACTTTTGATTGTTTCATTGTGTTGCTCTGTTCAGTAGAGTCACTTAATAGACATGCACGTAGGCGTATTTCCTGGTGCTTTTGGCCAACCACATAAAGGGGTCCTGCTATGACTCAACCTTCGAATGGTGAAAACCCACCGGTTACACCTACGCCCCAAGAACAATCTGGGGATTCGTCTTCGCAGTTTGCGCCTCCATCAGGTGCGCCACAGCCCCAGTACGGACAGCAAGCACCGCAATACGGACAGCAGGCGACCCAGTACGGCCAGCAGGCGCCCCAGTACGGCCAGCAGGCGACCCAGTACGGCCAGCAGGCGC
>DFNY01000239.1:2077-2466 GCA_002376595.1 Jonesiaceae bacterium UBA3555
CTATGACGGAGCGTTCAGCGCGGTACGTAAGGCTCCAGGAACCGTTCTTGGGCTAGTTGGAATTGTTGTAAGTATCTTTGTGCTGATCGCTGGCGTCTTCGGGTATGTCATCTCCCCTTGGCTCAACTCTACGAGTTTCGGACGTGAATTTGATCAGCTTGTCATCGAAGCCGAAATGGTAGGTGGAATCACCTCGATCGGTTCCGCTGGCCTGTTTGGGATTACCGGCCTCATCTCGATTGCGATGCTCTTGGCAACTGCCCTCGCCACCGGAATTGTCGTTGTGGCAATTGGGCAACTAGTCATCAATCAAAAGGTTTCGCCTGGGCAAGTCTGGGACAAGGTTCGTCCTCGCGCATGGGCACTGGTTGGTGTCGCTGTTGTTCCAT
>DFNY01000239.1:2565-9591 GCA_002376595.1 Jonesiaceae bacterium UBA3555
AGAGCGCGGAATTATCTCCTCGATTAAGCGCTCGTTTGCGATTACCAAAGGCTCTTTCTGGCGAGTGTTTGGAATCTACCTACTCACCAACATCATTTTGCAGTTCACCGTGGGTGTTGTAGCTCAAGTACTTTTGGCACTCGTAGGTTCGGTTGTAGGAAACGAAATTGACACCAGCGTTATGGCTCTAGCCGGTTGGATGGTAGTTCAGATTCTGACCAACACAGTTGTGGTGGCCATCATGTCTGCAGTTCTTACTCTGATGTACGTAGATCTCCGGATGCGCAAGGAAGGCCTTGACATCGAGCTCTTGGCTGCTGCGGAAAAGGCTTCATGACNNCACGAGCCTCCGCTTACTCCAGACGCGGATACCGCCAGAGAACTACTCAAATCTGAGTTGTCCAACCCTATCTATCAACGTGGGGAATCCTGGATTGCACGGATATTGATGCGCATTCAGGAATGGTTGATGTCATTGCAAGGCCCAAGTTTTTCTGTGGGAACCACTTTGATCATTTTGGTCGTATGTGTGCTCCTCCTTGCAGCCGTATTCATAGTCGCTGGCCCATTGCGTAGAGTGCGCAAGACGAAAGCCTNNAAGATACAACTATTTCGGCTGCGGCCTACCTTGAACGAGCCCAATCACTCGCCGCGCAACAGCAGTTCAGCGAGGCATGTGTAGAGATGTTCCGAGCAGTAATTCGCAACGCCGAAGAGGACTCGCTCATCACGCCAAGTTCGGGACGAACAGCTTTGGAAGCGTCTAGTGCGATGGGTGTCCAATTGGAGGAGTTCGCTGGTGAACTCACTTTGGCCGCTGGCATCTTCGATGCTGTGGAATATGGAAATTCCACTGCGACCCCAGAGGATTTCGCAGACCTGGATGCTCTCTTCAAAAGAACCGACGCTGCAATGAAGGCCTCGCCCCGATCTGCATCCTTGACTACGTCGGGCGGGGCGTCTTGACCACAAGCACACATGAAGCGGGAGCGACCCTGCGCGAGGATACCTCGCGCAGGCTTCGGGCGTTGAGGTTCCCAGCGTTAGCAGTAGCAATAATGTTGCTAGCAGCATGGCTCTTCAACCTCGCAGCGCCCCGGCTTAGTGATCTGGAATTTGCCCCAGACAACGCACGCGAAGGCGGTGGCCGTGCACTAGCTCAAGTGCTTGCTCGCGAAGGGGTAACCATTCGCTTCACTCGTTCAATTGAGGAAGCACAGAGGTGGGCAACCGAGGGCACTACCCTCCTGATTGCCTATGATCCTTCACCAGCCGCAAAACTCTATCGAGATTTGCTAGAAACTGACGCAGACGTCGTAGTCACATCTCCGCTCGACAACCTCATTGATGCGGTGGCGTGGAAGGCCCGGATGAGTTTGGGGCTAGCCAACGCACCCTCGCAACCTGAACCAGTCGAGGCCCAATGCGAGCTTCCCGCAGCGCTGGCAGCGGGTACGTTTACTAGTTGGGGTACCGGACTCGATCTCTACGACGACAACGGCATGGATATCCCTGAGGGAGTCTCAGGCTGCTTCCCTGCCGCGTGGGGTTACCACCTCGTTCACATCCAGAACGAAGGCCGCACAATCTCCGTTCTGGATGATTCCTTGGCATGGTCTAACCACCGAATCACTGAGCAAGGCAATGCAGCTCTTGCATTACACCTTCTAGGTCAAAACACAGAACTCATTTGGCTGATCCCGCAGGATGTTCCGTCTGTTTCTCCAGATTCTGGTCCTGCGCTGCCACTTCGGTTCCAATTGGCAGCCGCAATTGCAGCTCTCACTGCTGTGTTCCTTGCCGGCTGGCAGATTAGGCGCATGGGTCCACTCATCAGCGAGCGCCTCCCCGTGCTCGTCAAAGCTTCTGAAACTACCCGCGGACGTGCCAAACTCTACCGAGCAAACAAATCCTACGGCCGCGCAGCAGCAGCGCTGCGCGCGGGCACCGCCCAGCGGCTGGGCGCTCGGCTGGGACTGAGCGACTCGTCGGGAAGACAAGCACTAGTGATGGCAATAAGCCAAGCCACCCAACGGGACCAGAACGAGGTATTTGACCTGTTCTACGGCCCAGCGCCGCACAATGATTTTGATCTCGTACATTTAGCGCAACGTCTAGATGACCTTGAAAGAGAGATGAACGCATGACCGACAACGCACAGTTTGCTCCACAACCAGGCGTTCCACTCCCTATGCCTGCCAACAGCGACAACGGACAAATGAACCCCTCACCATCTGCGGCCCATGGGGGCCCCAGCGAATCGCCCACATNNAAGAACGAGGTTGGCAAGGCAATTGTTGGCCAAGATTCTGCAGTGACTTCCCTCCTCATTGCTCTGTTATGCAAGGGGCACGTACTGCTTGAGGGCGTTCCTGGCGTTGCCAAGACTCTCTTGGTGCGTTCTCTAGCAACAGCATTGCAGGTAGACACAAAACGCGTGCAGTTCACACCAGACCTCATGCCATCAGACATCACTGGCTCATTGATGTACTCCATGAAGTCTGAAGACTTCACGTTCAAGCAAGGTCCAGTGTTCACTAACCTCTTGCTAGCTGACGAAATCAACCGAACCCCACCAAAGACCCAAGCGGCATTGCTTGAAGCGATGGAAGAACGCCAAGTCTCAGTGGACGGTGTCGCGCACCTACTACCTGACCCATTCATGGTCATTGCTACGCAAAACCCCATCGAGTACTCGGGCACCTACCAGTTGCCAGAAGCTCAACTTGACCGGTTCCTCATCAAAGTCACGTTGCCTCTGCCACAACGCGAGGTAGAACTCGAGGTGTTGTCTCGGCATGCCCACGGATTCGACCCACGCAACCTAGCAAAAGCGGGGCTTGGACCAGTAGCGACTATTGCCGAACTAGAAGAAGCTCGCACCCAAGTTGCCCAGGTACAGGCGGGGCCAGAAGTCCTCGGATACATTGTGGATATTGTTCGAGCTACCCGTACCTCACCTTCGCTTCAGCTCGGCGCCTCGCCACGTGGTGCCACCGCTCTGCTCGCCGCCTCCCGGGCGTGGGCGTGGCTGCTCGGTAGAAACTTTGTTACACCCGATGACGTCAAAGCCCTCACCCATGCAACGCTTGGACACCGTGTGTCGTTGCGATCAGAAGCCGAAATTGAAGGAATCACGGTCGAAGGAGTTCTCAACACGGTACTCAACTCCGTACCAGTGCCTCGGTAACTAGAGCATTGCCCACGCACACCGCCTGACCGGCGAGCTGCACCACCCAACTGCACACTGCAAGTAAAGGATTATCAATGTCCCTGAGCTGGCGCCCAGCCGCACTCATGGCGTTCGGAATCATTCCGGCCATGATTGCGAACTCTTGGCTTGCCGTCATTGGGTGGGCGCTGCTTGTCGTTGGGGTATGTGCCGTCGACTTGATGCTTGCGGCCAGCCCGCGTCAACTCGTGTTTACCCGTACCGTCCCGTTCCAAGTGCGCTTGTCGCAAACAACCTCAAGCACTGTTCGGGTTCGAAACGAATCGAAGCGCACCGCCATTGGAATCATCAAAGATAGTTGGGCTCCGAGCGCCGGTGCACAGGCCAATATCCACCGCGTGAGCATCCCTGCCGGAAAAACCCGTACATTCAACACCGTGCTGGAACCTACTCGCCGCGGAGAGCGCACAGCGCAGTTCATTACAGCCAGACTGTTTGGCCCGCTCGGCTTTGCTGCCCGTCAATACACCTTCAATGCTCTATCAACGCTGCGCGTACTACCCGAATTCAAAGCAAGAAAACACTTGCCCTCTAGGATGGCCCGGCTACGTGAATTGGAAGGCCAATCGGCAGTGCAATTCCGAGGGGCCGGAACCGAGTTTGATTCCCTACGTCAATACGTCGAAGGCGACGACGTACGATCAATCGACTGGCGGGCAACCGCCCGCGCACGTGAGGTAACTGTTCGAACATGGCGCCCCGAACGCGACCGACATGTAGTGATCGTCATTGATTCCTCACGTACTTCAGCACCCCGAATCAACGACGAACCACGCCTAGATTCCTTCATCGAAAGCGCACTACTTCTGGGCGCACTCGCCTCACGTGCAGGTGACCGCGTTGAGATCATTGCCTTCGACCGCAAAGTACGGGCCAGACTCTCCAGTAGCACACCACAAACCATCATCCACGAGATGGGTGTGGCACTCGCAGACCTAGAACCCCAGCTGCTTGAAACCGATTGGGACGCCCTTGGTGCGCTGCTACGAGGCGTAGTAAAACAGCGCTCGCTGGTTGTCTTCCTCACAAACTCCTCATTTGTCCAAGCAGATGTGGGAATCTTGAGCACAATTGGTTCGTTCGCACAACGAAACGTTGTAGTAACCGCATCCGTGAGTGACCCAGAGATCCAAGAAATCTCAACCCATAGAGAAAACTCCGTAGAAGTGTTTGAAGCAGCAGCAGCGCAAAGAGCACTTCTCGACGAACGCGCAGGTGCNNACGCGCCTCTCCGACACCTACCTAGAACTCAAAGCAGCAGGGCAACTATGAGCAACAAAACTAAGAAGTCACCAGTAGCCGCACAAGACCAGGAACTGTCAGCCAGCGGCCGCCAGCAACGGTTTGCGCGTCGCGTAGCGATCGTCTTGGTTGCACTACTCGTGCTCTCCATTGCCGCGCCGATTCTGGGTGGAATCCTTTCCTAACAGGCCCACCACTTCTCCAGCGCCAGCAGGTCCGCTCGGGGACTCGTCGGGAAACAAAACGCGGAATTACGCGTAGATCTGCGCGAACCCGGCTTCTGATTCAGCCTGATCACCGGTATAGCCATCGCGTGCGGCCTTGCGCCCAAGGACGTACACATACGTCCAGAAGGCAGCAAGAATCAAAGCTCCAATGACAAGTTTGAGCCACCACACCATCTGCGAACCGGTGACAAAACCTTCCACTACGCCAGAGAGCAACAGTGCAAGGACCAGGCCAACACCCACAATCATCAAAGATCTGCCTTCTTGCGCCAGTGCGACGCTTCGAGGCCTTTGACCTGGAGAAATTAACACCCAAAACAGGCGCAATCCAGTGGCGCCCGCGCAGAACACAGCAGTTAGCTCTAAAAACCCGTGTGGCAATATGAGCGAAAAGAACTGTACGGCCTCGCCGTGCGCAACCATCAAACCACCGGCAGTCCCCACCCCAATCGCGTTCTGGATAAGAACATAGGCAGGGAAAAATCCGGTAATTCCAAACGCAACGCACTGAAGCGCAATCCACCCGTTATTGGTCCAAACGCGGGTAGCAAAATCGAAACCAGGCGCATAGTACTGAGCAAACTCATGCTCCACATACTGTTTCTGGTCCTCCGCGCTCCCCATGGCTGCCAACCCCTCAGGGGTCAACGCAACCCAAGCTCCGAAAGCCACCGCAACCACCACAAACACGGCCGTCACAGCGTGAGTCCACCACCGCACACGATAAAGTGCCGCGGGTAGATCAATGATGAAGAACCGCTTGATGGCCAGTGGACTAGACGCATGGGCGCCAACGATCCTCGAACGCGCCTTCACTAGAATCAGCGAAAGTTCTTGCAGCAAAGAGGGGTCCGGTGCAGTCGAACGGAGCGTAGATAGGTGAGTGGCCGTCGAGTTGTACAGGCGCAACAACTCGTCAACCTCATCACCCGTTAGTCGGCGCTGCGATGCAAGCTTGTTGAGTCGGTCCCAAGCTGGCCTATGTGCCACAGAGAAAGCGTCGAAATCCACTCCCCTACTCTCCCATATGCGGATAGGCTTCAACAGTACAAACGGTTCCCAAGGACGAACGGAGTTCCACGCGGTGTCAGAACACTATGTGATCGGAGAAGGTGTCGTGCTTGACGTGCGCCCGGCATCATTCCTGACCCGCGGACTTGCTATTGCACTTGACCTGTTGGTGATGATCGTCGCTGCGTTTGTCCTTACCCGTCTGCTTGAGTTCTTCGGTATTGCCGACTCTTCACTGATGGATTCCGCATCAATCGTCCTTGTGCTTCTTCTACTAGTGATAATCCCGGCAACTGTAGAAACTCTGACCCGAGGCAAATCCGTTGGGAAGTGGGCGACTGGCGTCAGAGTTGTCCGCGACGACGGCGGTCCTATCAACATGCGCCATGCTTTCATCAGGGCCTTGGTTGGGGTAGGCGAAGTATGGCTCACCGTAGGCACGGTCGCCTTGATTGTTTCGCTTACTAATGACAGAGGCAAACGAATTGGTGACGCCTTGGCAGGTACATACGTCATTCGTACCCGCACCAAAACAAGACAATCCCCACCGCTCGAAGTCTCGCCAGCAGTCCAAGCCTGGGTAAGCCAAGCAGAAATATCCAAGCTACCGGACGGCCTTGCCCTTTCCGCACGTCAATTCCTTGATCGCCGATTTACGCTGAGCCCACAAGCACGGGCAAACATGGGCACAACGCTGTATGCACAACTTCAAACGCATGTAGCGCCTGCCCCNNAGGGTTTGCTGCATGGTTTGAGTTGCTCAACGGATCTTTCGGCTTCTGTGACCTGATTGGAACATGCCGATTCACCCGTAATATCGATCTGACATAGGTACACAAGTCATACTGGAAGCATGCAGTTCTACCGTCTTTTAGCCATTCTCCTGTCTTCATCGCTAGTCGTAGCCGGAGTCGGGCTAGACCTTCCTGCGGCCGCTGGCGCTCAAACAATGGGAACTGCACCCCGCACGTCCGTGGCAGTAGCCGCTTCTACCCCTCTCAATGCTGCGGTAACCAACGGCTTCCTAATGACCGTCTCGAGCGCGAGTGTGCTCCCCGGAACCGCAGTAACCTTCAAGACCACGAACTTTGCCAACGGCAAGGCCCGTACAGGGTCGGTCCAGTTGCAATACCTCAACGGTTCAACGTGGACAACCTTCAAAACCCTGACACTTGCGAACGGCACTGCGTCCTACGTTCACAAGCCAACTAAGACGTACAACTGGCGATTCCGTTATCCCACCACTGGTGCGGTCACCGCAGCCAAGACCGTAAAGATCAAGGCCACTCTGGGCGCCTCACCAAGCCTGGTGCG
>DFNY01000133.1 GCA_002376595.1 Jonesiaceae bacterium UBA3555
GGTCAAGTGATTCCGCGCCGACAATGTAGCGGGGCTCAAGTACACCGCCGAAGCTGTGGCATTCACACATTTGCTAGGCCTTCGTGGTCCAGGCGTGTGGATGGGTAGGGGAGCGTCGTGTGGGCGTTGAAGCCGCGGGGGAACCCAGCGGTGGAGCCTACACGAGTGAGAATGCAGGCATGAGTAGCGAATGACGGGTGAGAATCCCGTCCGCCGAATGACCAAGGGTTCCAGGGCCAGGTTCATCCTCCCTGGGTTAGTCGGGACCTAAGGCGAGGCCGACAGGCGTAGTCGATGGACAACGGGTTGATATTCCCGTACCGGCGAAGGACCGCCCATACTGAGCAATGGATGCTAACCATGACGGATTCCAGCGTTGATGCCTTTTAGGTGTCTTGTTGGTTGGTGTGGTGGGAACCGATGTTGTGAGGTCAGCGTATTAACAGGTGTGACGCAGGAAGGTAGCCGAGCCAGGCAATGGAATTGACCTGGTCCAAGGGTGTAGGAAGAACGGTAGGCAAATCCGCTGTTCATTGTTTCTGAGACCTGATAGGCGCCCCGTTTGTGGGGTGATTCGGTGATCCTATGCTGCCTAGAAAAGCATCGGCGCGAGGTCCCAGTCCGCCCGTACCCTAAACCGACACAGGTGATCAGGTAGAGAATACTAAGGCGATCGAGAGAATCATGGTTAAGGAACTCGGCAAAATGCCCCCGTAACTTCGGAAGAAGGGGGGCCTGCCCCGTGATGGAGACTTGCTCTCCGGATGCGGGTGTGGGCCGCAGAGACCAGGGGGAAGCGACTGTTTACTAAAAACACAGGTCCGTGCGAAGTCGCAAGACGATGTATACGGACTGACGCCTGCCCGGTGCTGGAAGGTTAAGAGGACCGGTTAGCTCTTCGGAGCGAAGCTGAGAATTTAAGCCCCAGTAAACGGCGGTGGTAACTATAACCATCCTAAGGTAGCGAAATTCCTTGTCGGGTAAGTTCCGACCTGCACGAATGGCGTAACGACTTCTCCGCTGTCTCAACCATAAACTCGGCGAAATTGCAGTACGAGTAAAGATGCTCGTTACGCGCAGCAGGACGGAAAGACCCCGGGACCTTTACTATAGCTTGGTATTGGTGTTCGGAACGGCTTGTGTAGGATAGGTGGGAGACTGTGAAGCTCGGACGCTAGTTCGGGTGGAGTCATCGTTGAAATACCACTCTGGCTGTACCGGTCACCTAACTTCGGACCATGATCTGGTTCAGGGACAGTGCCTGATGGGTAGTTTAACTGGGGCGGTTGCCTCCTAAAATGTAACGGAGGCGCCCAAAGGTTCCCTCAGCCTGGTTGGCAATCAGGTGTTGAGTGTAAGTGCACAAGGGAGCTTGACTGTGAGAGTGACAGCTCGAGCAGGGACGAAAGTCGGGACTAGTGATCCGGCGGCACCTCGTGGAAGGGCCGTCGCTCAACGGATAAAAGGTACCCCGGGGATAACAGGCTGATCTTGCCCAAGAGTCCATATCGACGGCATGGTTTGGCACCTCGATGTCGGCTCGTCGCATCCTGGGGCTGGAGTAGGTCCCAAGGGTTGGGCTGTTCGCCCATTAAAGCGGTACGCGAGCTGGGTTTAGAACGTCGTGAGACAGTTCGGTCCCTATCCGCTGCGCGCGTAGGAAACTTGAGGAGACCTGTCCCTAGTACGAGAGGACCGGGACGGACGAACCACTGGTGTGCCAGTTGTACCGCCAGGTGCATGGCTGGTTAGCTACGTTCGGAAGGGATAACCGCTGAAAGCATCTAAGCGGGAAGCCTGCTCCAAGATAAGGTTTCCATCACCCTTGTGGTGTGTAGGCACCCAGTAGACCACTGGGTTGATAGGCCGGATGTGGAAGCGAGGACTAACGACTCGTGGAGCTGACCGGTACTAATCTGCCAACAACTTAAAACAACACAAAAAATCTTACAGATCGTAGAGATCCGCTCGCGTCCACTAGCCAGTTCCCACACAACAACCAGCCAACACAATGCTTCATAACGTTACGGCTGTCATAGCGGTAGGGAAACGCCCGGTCCCATTCCGAACCCGGAAGCTAAGCCTACCAGCGCCGATGGTACTGCCCTAGGGATGGGGTGGGAGAGTAGGACGCAGCCGAACACACACTTGGATACGGGTCGAGCCCCCACACGCGGTATGCGGGTGGGGGCTCCCCACATTATCAGGCGTGTTCCCGGTAGGGTGAGACCGTTTGGGTGCAGCCAGGCGTTCTTGGGACCGATACTGGTATGAGCCGGCCCCCCGGGCTTGGGGTGTTGAGCACAGCGACACACGCGTCCACTACACACGTTCTCCCCCGGTTTCCGCGGCATAGTATCCATCCACAGGCCACAACTCGCTCATCCTGCCCGTCAGAGTCGCACTGATGGCGACCGCCGCCACGCACGTGTCCACAGGCCACAGGCCACTCGCACTCACGGTCTGGGTTCCACCCGGGCCTGCAGTCGCCAGAACAGAAATCCATAACACGAACTGCCGCTTACAAACTTGTAGTCGGCAGTTCTGTAGAGGCTCGGAACCGTACTCAGCAGTTTTCGCCCCGCGCGATTCTCTCAAACGGTTTGATCAGGCGTCGACGACCCCGAAGAAGCGTTGGGTTACCCCGCCAACTTCACTTCGCTCGAGCCCTTGCGCTACAGCTGGAAGTTCGTCGTCATAATGATCGTTGCAGCTGATGTAGGTGAACTCCGGCCACCACTTCTTAGGTCGGGCACTTTCAGTGGCACCGCACACTACACAGGTAAGGGTGACCCAGACAGGGCGCTTGCCAGCACGGTTGGCCCTGGACTGTGCCAACCACTGAGGTGGGTTGGCATCAATCTCGGCTACTTCCTTTTCTGAAATACGCGCAGGTATTCCATTGCGTAACGCCATATCTTGGGGAATATCAAGGCGAATAGCGGCCTCGTACCGAGTTAACATCATGCTTCAAGTTTACGGGAGAGGCGGTTGTCCAGAATCTCATGGCAGCAAAGGGCCAGCTATGGTCCTAATGCATGAAATCACGCCAAAACCAGTCTAGAAAGCCACTAGACTAGAGGCATGTCCACTATTTCCCGTGATGAGGTCGCGCGCGTTGCTGCTTTGGCACGCATTGAGCTGCGTCCAGAAGAACTAGATCGCCTTGCTGGCGAACTGGACGTCATCGTGCAATCAGTTGCCCAGGTAACTGAAATCGTTGGCGCCGACACTCCAGCAACCAGCCACCCAATTCCACTGTCCAATGTCTTCCGTGAGGACGTTCCAGTGGCTCCAACTAATCGCGACAAGGTACTCGCTGCCGCTCCTGCGAGCGAAGACGGCAAGTTCCTAGTACCGCAGATTTTGGGAGAGGAGTGAGACATGTCTGAACTCATTAGACTTTCGGCTGCGGAACTCGCAGCAAAGCTTCAAAGCGGAGAAGTAACCTCCGTTGAAGTTACCCAAGCCTACTTGGACCGAATCGCTGCCGTTGACGGTACCTTGAACTCGTTCATTGTGGTTACCGCTGATGACGCTCTCGCGACTGCAGCAGAGGTTGACCGCCTGCGCGCCGAAGGCGCAGACCTGCACCCACTCGCTGGTGTGCCAATCGCGGTGAAGGACGTTGTTGTTACTGACGGCGTTCAGACCACTGCAGGCTCGAAGATGCTTGAGGGTTGGATTCCTCCATACGACGCCACTCTGGTTGAGAAGATCAAGGAAGCGAAGCTGCCTATCCTTGGTAAGACCAATATGGACGAGTTCGCGATGGGTTCATCCACCGAGCACTCGGCGTACGGCAAGACATTGAACCCTTGGGATATCGAACGTATCCCTGGTGGATCGGGTGGTGGCTCCGCTGCCGCACTTGCTGCGTTTGAGGCTCCTCTTGCTATTGGTACTGACACGGGTGGTTCCATCCGTCAGCCGGGTGCTGTTACGGGAACCGTTGGTGTGAAGCCAACGTATGGTTCGATTTCCCGTTACGGCCTCATCGCAATGGCATCGTCGCTCGACCAGGCTGGTCCTGTTACTCGTACCGTGATGGATTCGGCACTTTTGCACGAGCTCATTGGTGGACACGATCCCAAGGACTCCACCTCGCTTCCTGAGCCACAGACTGGCTACGTGGCTGCCGCTGAAGAAGGCGCTAAGCGTGATCTATCCGGCGTGCGCGTGGGAATTGTCAAGGAACTTTCTGGCGAGGGTTACCAAGAAGGCGTCACTGCTCGCTTCAACGAGTCGGTTGAACTCCTGAAGGAGATGGGTGCTGAAATCGTTGAGGTTTCTTGCCCATCGTTCACCCACGCTCTGGCTGCCTACTACCTGATCATGCCTGCTGAGGCTTCCTCGAACCTTGCTAAGTTCGACGGTATGCGTTTCGGTCTGCGTGTTGAGCCTTCCGAAGGCCCAGTTACCGCTGAGCGCGTCATGGCCGCAACTCGTGGTGCCGGTTTCGGTGATGAGGTAAAGCGCCGCATCATCATCGGTACGTACGCATTGTCGTCGGGCTACTACGACGCTTACTACGGCTCAGCTCAGAAGGTTCGTACTCTGATTCAGCGCGACTTTGACGCTGCGTTCGAGAAAGCTGACGTTCTGATCTCCCCAACCGCGCCGACCACGGCGTTCAAGTTTGGCGAGAAGCTCGATGACCCGATGGCCATGTACTTGAACGACGTGGCGACGATTCCTTCGAACCTTGCTGGCGTTCCGGGCATGTCACTTCCAGCTGGTCTTTCGGACGACAACATGCCAGTCGGATTCCAGATCCTTGCACCAATCCGTGAGGATGCACGCATGTACCGCATCGGTGCGGCTCTTGAGGCTGCACTTGAAGAGAAGTGGGGCGGACCGCTCCTTTCGCAGGCACCTGAATTGGAGGCCAAGTGATGAGTGGCTACGTAGAACTCGTTGACTTTGACGAAGCAGTAGCAAAGTACGACCCGGTTATCGGAATTGAGGTGCACGTTGAACTCGGCACCAAGACCAAGATGTTCTGTGCTGCTGAGGTTGAGTTCGGTGGAGAACCAAACACGCAGGTGACCCCTGTGTCGCTCGGTCTCCCAGGCGCTCTGCCTGTGGTCAACGGCAAGGCCGTTGAGTACGCGATCAAGATTGGTCTAGCGCTGAACTGCTCCATCGCTGAGTCGTGCCGTTTTGCGCGTAAGAACTACTTCTACCCTGACGTACCTAAGAACTTCCAGACCTCCCAGTACGATGAGCCAATCGCGTACGACGGATACCTGGATGTTGAACTTGAGGACGGGTCCATTTTCCGTGTGGACATCGAGCGTGCACACATGGAAGAGGACGCTGGTAAGAACACCCACGTTGGTGGAGCTACCGGTCGTATCCAGGGCGCTGACCACTCTCTGATCGACTACAACCGTGCGGGTATCCCGTTGGTTGAAATCGTGACTCGCCCAATCACTGGTGCGGGTGAGCGTGCTCCTGAGGTTGCTCGTGCATACGTTCAGGCTTTGCGCGACATCTTCCGTGCACTTGAGGTTTCTGAGGCTCGCATGGAGCGCGGAAACGTCCGTGCAGACGTGAACCTGTCCCTGCGCGCAAACCCAGAAGCGCCTCTTGGTACGCGTACTGAAACCAAGAACGTGAACTCATTCCGTTCGATCGAGCGCGCAGTGCGCTATGAGATCGAGCGTCAGGCTGCTGTCTTGGATGCTGGCGAAAAGGTTATCCAAGAGACTCGCCACTGGCACGAGGACAACAACACCACATCCTCTGGCCGTGAGAAGTCCGACGCTGAGGACTACCGTTACTTCCCAGAGCCAGACCTTGTACCAGTGCAGCCTAGCCGGGAATGGGTTGAAGAAATCCGCGCCGGCTTGCCTGAACTCCCAACAGTTAAGCGCCGTCGTTTGATCGGCGAGTGGGGCTTCACCGACGTTGAGATGCGTGACGTCATCAACGCTGGCGCTCTTGAGTTGATCGAGGAAACGGTTGCTGCCGGAACCGCTCCGGCTGCTGCTCGTAAGTGGTGGATGGGCGAGCTGGCTCGCGCTGCGAAGGACCAGGAGATCGAGCTTTCTGAGGTTGCGGTAACTCCTGCCCAGATCGCAGAGCTCCAAGGTCTCATCGAGTCAAAGCGCATCAACGACAAGATCGGCCGCCAGGTTTTGGAGGCTGTTCTTGCGGGCGAGGGCAACCCTGAGGCAATCGTTGTTGCCAAGGGCCTTGAGATCGTTTCAGACGATGGCGCACTGCTTACCGTAATCGACGAGACTCTCGCTGCACAGCCAGACATCGTTGAGAAGGTAAAGTCAGGCAACCTGGGACCTATCGGCGCGATCATTGGCGCCGTAATGAAGGCTACCAAGGGACAGGCAGACGCTGGTCGCGTCCGCGAACTTGTTCTCGAGCGAATCAACACTGCAGGCTGATATGGTACGCGGACCGGAACTCACCGGCGAGCTAGTGCATTTGCGTCCCGTGGAAGCACGGNNAGCACGGGACGCAGATCGCCTGTGGGAAGCACTCCAAGACGAAGAGACGATGCGGCTCACAGGCACCACTGCGAGCTTTGCAAAGGAAGAAGTCACCGAGTGGGCGGCAACCATTGCCGACCGCGAAGGGCGCTATGACTTTGCAATGACGTCACTGATGCCCAGCAAAGATGGCAGTATTTGCGACGAGATGATCGGTGAGATAGTTGTAAACAACATCGATCCAATTACCAGAAGCGCAAACATGCGACTGCAGTCGTTGCCCCAATACCGGGGTAGAGGCTATGGGCGCGAAGCGATCTCACTTATTCAGGATTTCGTTTTCGCAGCAGCGCCGCAAGGACTAGGTCTACACCGTCTATCTTTAGATGTTCTCGCAATTAATCCCCGCGCGAAAATGCTTTACGAGTCCCTC
>DFNY01000108.1:0-202 GCA_002376595.1 Jonesiaceae bacterium UBA3555
CAGCCCAGCCCACGACTAGGATCCAGCACATGCACGGCCTTTGTTGATAGGTGGGTAGCTGGGTATGGAAAACGGCCTGAGGCACACATGAGGGGAAGGGCCCGGAGAACCGGACCCTTCCCCTACTCTCTCCACCCTGATGCACAGCACCAAGCTTTGTGTGCGGTCTGCTGCTTATCTCCCTGCCGCGGGCCGCTCGTAC
>DFNY01000108.1:273-9574 GCA_002376595.1 Jonesiaceae bacterium UBA3555
CCGTGAAGTTGACGCCTGGGATTGATTGGCCCTGCAGCACGTACTGGCGCAGAACCATCTGCAACGGCCACTTTGAAGAATCATCGATGTACAGAACAGCGTTGAAGAATGCATTCCAGAAGCCCACACCATAGAACAGTGCGATAACCGCGGTCACTGCCTTGGACATCGGCATCACGATCGAACCAAGAATGCGCCACTCGGACGCGCCATCGATTCGTGCGGCCTCGATGATTCCTGTGTCGATCCCCATGAAGAAGTTACGCATGATCAACAGGTTGAACGCCGAAATACAGCTCGGCAAGATCAGCGCCCACAAGGAGTTACGCAAGCCCAGCGAGGAAATCCACAGGTAGGTTGGGATCAGGCCGGCTGAGAAGAACATCGTGATGATGAACAGGAACAAGATTGGACGGTGCAGAGCCGTGCCAGGCTTGGACAGACCGTAGGCTGCGAGTGCCGAAACAACGGTCGCAATGACAGTTCCGGCCGTGGTGACGAGGACCGAAATCCAAGCCGCCTTTGCCACCACACCTCCAGACAGCAGCTGCTGGTATGACGCCAGCGTGAAACTCTTCGGAAGAAGAACCAATCCACCAGCGTCTTGGACAGTGCGAGCGTCGGAGAGGGAAGTCACCACGATCGCCCACATTGGGATTGCGATGAGCGCCACCACGACGATCAATGCAACAATCTTCCCAGTCTGCCCCAGTAAAGTGGGCTTTTCCTCCCACACTGGACGGTTGGGGTTTTTGTGCCTGCGCTTGTCGGTTCCGGTAGTGATGCGGTGACCGAGCGGTAGGTCCTGGACCTCACGTGGAGAAAACTCAGTTTTTTCGGAGACAGTCATGGTTACTTCGCCTTCTGGTAAACGCCTGCTTCACCCATGCGGTGCGCAAGACCGTTAGCTCCGAGCACAAGGAGCAGTGCAACTACACCCTTCATGAGACCCGCGGCAAGCGCGAAGCCCCACTTGGAATACTTGATTCCTTCGAAGTAGACGAAGGTATCGAGCACATCAGACGCTCCTGAACCGACAGCATCTCGTTGCAGATACATCTGCTCGAATCCGACGTTCAGGGCATCGCCGAGGCGAAGGATCAGCAACAGCACAATGACGGGGCGCAGCGCTGGCAAGGTGATGTGCCACAATCGGCGCATCTTTCCGGCCCCGTCCATGACGGAGGCCTCGTACAGGCTTGGATCGATGGTGGACAGCGCAGCGAGGAAGATGATCATTCCCCATCCGGCGTCCTTCCAGATCGCCTGAGTTGTGACCAGGCCAATGAAGGAATCTGGGTTGGTCATGATCGTGAGCGGATCGTGACCGTTCTTGATGAACCACTGGGAGATGGGGCTCGCGCCACCAACAAACTGCTGGAAAATCGAGATCACCAAAACCCACGAGAAGAAGTGTGGGAGATAGATGATCGACTGGATGGCGGTGCGCACCTTGGTGTTGAGCACCGAGTTCATCAAGATCGCCAAGAAGATTGGGATCGGGAAGTAGAACAACAACGAGAACAGCGTTATAAGGAGCGTGTTCTTGAGGGCATTGGCGAACGAGGCCGACGTCAATACGTCAATAAAGTTCTCGAACCAAACCCAGTTGCTGCCAGAGATACCCCCGTACGGGTTGTAATCCTGGAACGCACCGAGGTTACCGACCATCGGAATGTAGTTGAACAAGATGATCAAAACGACCGCTGGGATGGTCATGATGATGAATGTTCGGTCTCGCTNNTCAAGCTGTGGTTCTTTGGTTAGTTTGATTTTCTTTAGTGCAAGGCCCCCGGCCTCCGAGCCAGAAGGAGCTGGCTCGGAGGTTGATCGAGGGGCGCCGTTGCCGGCCTCGTTCGTCAATGTCATGCCTTTTCGTCCAAGATCTTCTTGTAGTAGTCGCGCAGTGCGTCACCGCCTGCTTTACGCCACTCATCCACGCGGTCGCGCATCGTCTGGATCGAGGTGCGGCCACGCTGAACTTCAGTTTCGAGGTCCGAGATGCCAACTTCGATCTCGCGGTACTCCTCTGGAACAACAATGTTCAGGCCGAAGAATGCGCTTTCCTTGACGAATTCACCGGCGGCTTGGGAGTACTTCGAGTACGCCTCAACATAGCCTGGGTACTGGAAGTCAGCCGCCACGCCTGGTGCCGATGCGAGGAACATGTACGAAGGAACAACCTCAGTGTTGCCCTTGTCGGTCTCGACTGGAGCCTTGTTTGCGTCGAGGTTGAAGTGGACGCCCTCAACACCATTGGCCACCAAGTCGAATTCCTCGGTGCCGTAAGGCGATGCGAGGAAGTTCGCCGAGGTGAGGATCGCCTTGATCTTCTCCTCGCCGATGCCCTTCTTGATAAATGACCAGAACGAAGCAGGTGCCGCCTTCCAGTAGACTGGCGCACCGCCCTTGTAGTCGAATGGCACCATTGCGTCCATGGAGAACGAGTCGTTCACACCGATCTGGGACTGCACCATTTCACGCCAACCGCCGAGGCCGTCACCGTTGAAGTACACGTTTCCGTCAAGGAAGGTCTGGCGTCCTGCAGCATCGTCTGGGTGAACCAAGTTTTCCTTGTACAGCTTTGCCACAAACTCAAGGCAGTCGAAGTAGTTCTCGGTTTCCATGCGGTGCACGATCTTGCCGTCGACCTCGCCCCAACCGGACATGACACCGAACGCAACGTTTGTCAGAGCAGTCCATGGGTTCAGGGTTGCGTACTTGCCTGCCGCTGGGTCGTTGATTTCCTTTAGCAGGTTGTACAGGTCATCGATGGTCTTTGGAGCTACCTCGTNNGGTACGTCATGTCCAGTGCGCCACCAGGCATTGGGATTGCGTAAAGCTTGTCTTCCCATGCCGAGTTCATCCACGCGCCGGTTGGCACGTTAGCGAGGTGTGGGTAGTCCAGAACCTTGTCTCCTGAGAGGTAAGGCGTGAGGTCCTCGAACACCGAAGGTGCGATCTAGGAGCCAAACTTTGCGTTACCGGAAACGGTCCAGGTTGGCAGTGCGAACCAGTCTGGGATGATCTTTGGGTCGGCCAGACGAGTCTGGGCGATGTCCCAGATGTCGTTACCCGACAGCAGGTTGAAGTCGATCTCGTTACCGATTGCAGCGTTAACGGCCTTGAAGTACTCAGCCTTCGCATCTGGAATTGGGGACCAAGTTGGTGCAGCGGCGGTGAACTTTACGCCCGTTCCTGGAGGGGTTGGGAACGCCTTCACAAACTCTGGACGCTTGGTGTAGCTGGGAAGTGTGCCGTTGACCGACGCGAAGTCTGGCTCGACATATTCGACTGGCTTGTAGCTTGGAGCGATCGTGTTTGTCGATGTGGCGACTGGCTCAGCCGACGGCGAGGTGCTGGTTCCGCTAGTAGAAGTCTTGGCGTTGGGGTCATCAACCGCACAAGATGCAAGCAGTGATGGAACACCAATCGTTGCGGCGCCTGCTGCGAGCAGACCGAGGAACGATCGACGGTTAATCGGTTGGTTGAGCAGGCCGGTGCCTTGCTTTTGAGTGTTCAATATTGCGCCCTTCACTTCGTTGTGGTTACGCGCGCCCTAAAGGCGCTCCATGGAATCGCTCTCACCATCGAAGCGATTCGACAAAAAGGAGATTACTCACGATTTCAGCCGTTGGCAAGGGGCTGAACAACGCATCCCATGATTTATTGCGAATTTGGCTTGATAATCGGCCAAACCTGCAACAACACGCACACAAATAGATAACGAAAACGCAACGGTGTTACAGTCGAACCGATTCGAGCGCTAATCTATCTGGTGGAATCTCAAACAAAGGACAATGACGTGCCCCAATTCCCGTTGGCCAACGACTTCGACGCTGTTCGCTCGCAAGACACTCACGCATCTACAACCGATCTTGCCCCCGAATGTAGCGACCACTGTGGGTCCGTGAACGCAGACTCCTCGACTGCTCAAGAAATAGCCGAGCACACCGCAGTCGCTCACACCTTGCTAGCCGAACTCACGCTCGAAGAGAAGATCGCACTTCTCCACCAAGCGGCACCAGCGATCGGCCGCCTCGGACTTGCCTCGTTCCGCACCGGAACTGAAGGCCTCCACGGACTCTCCTGGCTCGGAGTAGCAACTACGTTCCCACAGCCAATCGGCCTCGCCGCCACCTGGGATCACGACCTGCTGACCCGCGCCGGAGATGTGGTTGCCACCGAAGTGCGCGCAAAGCACGCACAAGACCCAACTGTCTCGCTCAACGTGTGGGCACCAGTGGTCAACAGCCTTCGACACCCACTGTGGGGACGCAACGAAGAGGGATATTCCGAAGACCCACTCCTCACGGGAGACTGCGCGATCGCATACTCACGCGGGCTGAAGGGACTCAAAGGTTCCTCGTTCTGGAAGACCGTGCCAACGCTCAAGCACTTCCTTGCATACAACAACGAAGTTGACCGCGCTGTCACCTCCTCTGACCTCAGCGCACGAGTGCTGAACGAATACGAATTTCCGGCATTCTCGCGCCCACTCGGAGCGCACGTCATCGGCGCTGTCATGCCGAGCTACAACCTGGTCAACGGACGCCCCAACCACCTCGCCAAGGATCTGCTCGACACCCTACGTTCCTGGTCCGAACAACCAATCTCCGTAGTCTCCGACGCCGGCGCTCCACAAAACGTCATCATGCTCGAGCGCTACTACAGCGACCCAGCGGACTCCCACGCGGCTATGCTCACCGCCGGAATCGACTCCTTCACCGACAACGACAACAACACTGAGCCAACCATCACCGCAGTCAAGGCCGCGCTCGACCAAGGCAAGATTGCACTAGCCGACATCGAACAAGCAGCGTTTAGGCTCCTCTACCTACGCTCCCTCACAGGAGAATTCGTCAACCACCCACTGGTGTCCTCGCTGTACACATCGGGCGCTGCAACTTCCGACAACGACACCTCACAAACGGACACCGACGAAGATAACGCGGGTATCGTCGACAATCAAAAGGGCGGTGCAACGGACCCGTATGCCACCATCCCGGGAACCGCAATCGACCTGCCAGAACACCGCGAACTGGCGCTCGAAGCCGCCGAAAAGGGCATCGTCCTAATGAAAAACCAGCAGGCCCTCCCCCTCAACGAAACCCACCTAAAAATCGTGATCCTCGGACCGCTCGCCAACCGGACACTGCACGACTGGTACTCCGGCACTCCGCCATACCTCTCAACCGTTGGCGAAGCCGTGCAAGCACGCTACCCAGAGCGGAACGTGAATGTGGACGACGGAGCCGACCACATTGCAATCTACTCTCCGAACTCAAACCGCTATTTGACCCTNNCAGACGCAGAAACCTTCTCCATCACCGACTGGGGACACGGCGTCACCACACTGCGCGCGCACAGCAACGACCTACTGCTCTCCGGCGGCTGGCTCGTGAACGCCAACGCAACCCGCGTAGGCGGATGGGTCGCACAAGAAACCTTCGCGCTCCACGGACACGAAGACGGCACCTACTCCATCAAGCACATCGGCTCCGGAAAATGGCTCCGCAGCCAAAACGGATCCGGCCTCATATCCTGCGACTCGACCGACATCAACCAAGCCGAACGATTCGAATTCGAGACTCTATCGTCCGGATCGGCACGCGCCACCGCACTCGCGGCGGACAGCGACATCGCCATCCTCGCGGTCGGAAACGACCCACACATCTTGGGACGTGAAACCGAGGACCGGCCAGACCTCGACCTGCCACGAAGCGCACGCGCCCTATGGCGCGCAGTACGCGCACACGCACCGCATGCAGTACTCGCAGTCATCTCCTCATATCCGTACGCGCTGCGCGGCATCACCCAAGAAGCGGACGCAATCTTGTGGTCAAGCCACGGCGGCCAAGAACTCGGCAACGCACTCGCCGGAGTACTCAGCGGCGACGTCGAACCATACGGCCGACTCGCGCAAGAATGGGTCAACGACGAGTCCTGCATCCCGCACATTCTCGACTACGACATCATCGGCTCCGGCGGAACCTACTGGTACAACGAATGCGAACCAGATTTCGAGTTCGGTCACGGGCTGAGCTACAGCACGGTTGCTTACAGCGACCTGGTTGTAGTTGGAGCCACTGACGCAGAGGTTGAGGCTACCGTTGGCACTGAGGCCGCTGATGTGACTGAGGTGGGTGATGGCGCCCCGACGACCGCCCGCGTGACCGTCACGAACCAGGGCGAGCGACCAACCAACGAATTGGTCCAGATCTATGCGGCACTGGAGTTTGCGACGACACCGCTGAGCTCCCCTGCGCCGCTGCGAAGGCTCGCCGGCTACAGCCGAGTCCAGTTGTCCCCCGGCGAAAGCGCAACCGTGGAGGTAGAACTCTACCCAGAAGCCTTCCAGATCTGGGACGTGCGGGCCGAAGCATTAACCGTGCACCCAGGAACCTACCGGGTGTGGGCGGGCACTAGCCGTGTCCAAGCGGCAAGCGCAGAATGGGAAGTCGACGCGACCGAATTCGCGGCGCCACTCGAACTTGGCGGCCACACTTTGCGCGCTGACCAATTCGATGAACACAGCTACATCGTGCACAGCGACGCCGACCGCACCGGCGCCAACTGCGTGGCTGTGACAAACGGACGCCACGAAGCATTCATCGAGTTCCACAACGTTGCCGCGCAAACCATCAACAGTGTCACGCTAGAACTTGCTCGCAACTCGTCAGGAACAACCGGTTCAGTGGTAGTTGAGCTGCTCGAACCGGCAGAGACCGCCAACTACCCGCAACGAATCCACGTGGCAACGGCGCAGCCAACACTCGCCGAATCCAGGTACGACTGGTCCAGCGTCAAAACCGACGTGGATGCCGCGCTTCACGCACGCGACCTCGAAAGCTACACCACCCTGCGGATCACATTGCGCGGAAATGTGCGCGTGCGATCGCTGGCGTTCGCATAGCTCTGAGTGGATGTGATGTGGCTGTGTGGAGCAAAGGCTCTGCCCAGAACACAAACGCCGCGCAAAACAAAGCAACGCGGACTACGGGAAACAATGACGTGAAGTCCCACAGTCCGCGTCACCCTTAGAAATGGCGAAATCTGGGGATGCCGAGAGGGGCTCCCACATCGTGGGAGCCCCTCTCGGCATATCAATCCGTATGTGCGACCATCGGGCTAGAACAGCCTGGACTCGATATCGTCATAGCCTTTCATGGCATCGTAGTCCAGAATCAAGCAGTCAATCCCACGATCCGTTGCCAAAACCCTCGCCTGGGGTTTTATTTCTTGAGCCGCAAACACGCCCTTTACAGGTGCTAGCAGCGGGTCGCGGTTCAGAAGGTCTAGGTAGCGTGTGAGCTGCTCAACGCCATCGATCTCTCCACGTCGCTTGATCTCGATTGCCACGGTGCGACCCTGCGCATCACGCGCCAAGATATCTACCGGACCGATCGCGGTCATGTACTCGCGTCGGATGAGCGTATGACCCGGTCCAACAAGTTGGATTTGCTCGGCGAGCATTTCTTGTAGATGCGCTTCAACCCCGTCCTTAATGAGGCCAGGATCCACACCCAACTCATGCGCGGAATCGTGGTGAATTTCAAAGAACTCGATTTCCAAGCGATCGTCGCTCTTTTGGTGCTGAACCGTCCAGACACTTGTTACGCCGCGCCCACGGGCCTCGTCAGATGGCTCTGCGATAGCCATCGAGCAGGGTGGACTCATCCAGTTCAAAGGCTTGTACGAACCACCGTCTGAATGCAAAAGCACACTTCCGTCGGCCTTCACCACAACTAAGCGGGTTGCCTTGGGTAAGTGTGCACGTAGACGGCCAGTGTAATCTGCCGAACATTCGGCAACAACGAGGCGCAAAAGTGTTCCCCTAAGTCTTTATGTTTCTAATAGTCGTACCCGCGCGGCGTGGGGGGTGCGGATTCAATCCACGATGACAGGCCGTGATACGCCTCGGCCGACATCATGAGTTCAAAAGGCACACCCTGGTACCGGCACTGGACAAGATACAGTCCAGGCATATTGGCAAGGTCGAGTGGGACACGTCCAGTGAGGTCGAAGTGATCGCGCAACCACCCCCGATTCGGCTTCCAAGTCAGCGAATAAACCCGCCACCATTCGAGCCGATCAGACTGATATTTACACAGTCCTTGCGTCCAGTCATCTGTTGAGGTTCGAGAGGGATTGAAGGCGCGGTACGCACAGTCAAATACACCAACCTCAGTGGTTAAACGACGAAGTCGTGAGAGACCCCAGACGCCGACTACTGCGAGCAGTACAAGTACCACCACAATAATCCACATTGAATCTCCCACGACTTCGTCCTTATGCTTTGGCGTTATGCGCCAGCAGTTGGTTGTTCTACAACCTTGTCAGCAACAACGTTGACCACGTCAGCATCTACGGAGAGGAAGCCTCCCGAGACCTGAAACTCGATCTTGGCGCCCTGCACATCAACAATGCGCACGGTTCCTGCGTTAAGCACCGACAAAATCGGAGTGTGACCGGAAAGGATACCGATCTGTCCGTCTGCCGCGGGCGCGCTGACGCTCTTGGCGCTGCCGGACCACACTGAGTGGTCCTTTGCAACGACGGTAACAGCGAGCTGTGCCACGAGTTCTCCTTGGTTGAGTTGAAGTGCGTTCTGTGAGCCGAGGCTTACAGACCGTACTCCTTCTGGATACGTGCCCAGTTGCGCTCGAGGTCTTCGAGGCCACCAATGTTGAAGAACGCCTGCTCAGCGATGTGGTCAAACTGACCGTTCGCAATGCCCTTGAATGCCTCAATGGTTTCGGCCAAAGGAACAGTGGATCCCTCAACGCCGGTGAACTGCTGAGCCATGTAGGTGTTCTGCGACAAGAACTGCTGGATACGACGTGCGCGGCCAACAACGGTCTTGTCTTCTTCGGAAAGCTCGTCAACACCGAGAATAGCGATGATGTCTTGGAGTTCCTTGTTGCGCTGCAGAATCGACTTCACCTGGGTTGCAACGTCGTAGTGGTCTTGGCCAACGTAACGTGGGTCAAGAATACGTGAGGTTGATGTCAGTGGGTCGATCGCTGGGTACAGACCACGGGAAGCAATTTCACGTGAAAGCTCGGTGGTTGCATCCAAGTGCGCGAACGTAGTTGCAGGCGCTGGGTCAGTGTAGTCGTCAGCTGGCACGTAGATCGCCTGGAGCGACGTGATCGAGTGACCACGAGTCGAGGTAATACGTTCCTGAAGAAGACCCATTTCGTCAGCGAGGTTTGGCTGGTATCCCACTGCTGATGGCATGCGGCCAAGCAGAGTGGAAACTTCGGAACCTGCCTGGGTGAAGCGGAAGATGTTGTCG
>DFNY01000108.1:9661-11696 GCA_002376595.1 Jonesiaceae bacterium UBA3555
CGGGTACGCTCACCAACACCAGCGAACACTGACACACCGTTGTGGTTGTTTGCCACACGGTAGATCATTTCCTGGATCAGAACGGTCTTACCAACACCTGCACCACCGAAGAGACCAATCTTTCCACCCTGTACGTAAGGGGTTAGAAGGTCAATCGACTTAATACCGGTTTCGAACATCTGAGTCTTGGACTCAAGCTGGTCGAATGCTGGTGGCTTGCGGTGGATTGGCCAACGCTCAGTAACCTCGAGGGTTTCACCTTCGGCCAAGTTCAGAGGCGTACCGGTCACGTCAAAAACGTGACCCTTGGTTACGTCACCAACTGGAACCGAAATTGGAGCACCGGTGTCGGTTACAACTGCACCACGAACCAAACCATCGGTTGGCTTGAGTGCAATTGCGCGGATGAGGGAGTCACCCAAGTGCTGGGCGACCTCTAGGGTCATGGTGAAGGACTCTTCGCCTTCGCCCTGGGCGGTCAGGTCGATATCCACCG
The DNA here is from genome assembly GCA_002376595.1 of Jonesiaceae bacterium UBA3555. Lineage (GTDB taxonomy): Bacteria > Actinomycetota > Actinomycetes > Actinomycetales > Cellulomonadaceae > Timonella. The sequence continues at coordinate 10,158 of DFNY01000108.1, forward strand.
TCAACGCGTTGTAAATCTCTGGGATCGCGTCTGCTGGGAACTCGATGTCGACAACTGGGCCGATAACACGGGCGATACGGCCCTGTGCTGGTCCAGAAGTCGAGTTGACCGCTGCTTCGACTGTTGTGGCAGTCATTAGTGGCCTCACTTTACTGTGTCGAAATACTTTGCTGTGTCGAAAAGATTTCGACTAGGTCTGTGCAGTTAGCAAAATGTCTTTGTCGGTGAACTGACAACACTTGTCAGTCGGTTCAGGCTCCTGCGAGGGCGTCCGCACCGGACACGATTTCGCTGATTTCCTGGGTAATTTCCGCTTGACGCGCTGAGTTAGCAAGTCGGGTGTACATGCGAATCAGGTCCTCTGCGTTATCCGTAGCCGTGTGCATTGCACGTTGGCGAGCGGCTAGCTCTGAGGTAGCTGCCTCGAGGAGGAAGCTGTAGATACGCGAACGTACGTAGCGTGGCAAAAGGTCATCGAGTACCTCTTCAGCCGATGGTTCGAATTCGTAGATTGGGTACGCTTCTGCGGATCCCTTTTCCACTTCTTCTTCCACGACTGCCAAAGGCAGCAACCGGACAACGCGAGGCTTCTGGGTCACCATGTTCACAAACTGTGTGTACACGGCGTATAGAGCGCTCACTCCACCTTCTTCTGCAGGCGCCAAGAAGGCTTGCAAAAGGGTGTCTGCGATGTCCTGTGCTTCGTCAAGGCTTGGAGCGTCAGACGTTCCAGACCATGACTTTACGATTTCGCGACCACGGAACTGGTAGAAAGACAGACCGCGACGTCCTGAGACGTAAAGGTCAACTTCCTTGCCTTGTTCAANNTCCAGCTCAGCGAGGTGTTCTGCCTCGCGGATAACGCTTGCTGAGTAGGCACCAGCCATGCCTCGGTCCGACGTCACTACGAGCACTGCAACACGGTTGGTGTCGTTGCGCTCGTTGATCAGCGGGTGATCGATGTCGGAGTGTGTTGCCACAGCTCCAACAGCATCGGTAATTGCGTCTGCATATGGTTGCGTTGCAGCCGTAGCGGCACGCGACTTACCGATACGTGAAGCGGCAATCAACTCCATAGCGCGGAAGATTTTCTTCAGCGACTGCGTGGATTTGATGCGAGCTTTGTAGACTCGCTGGTTACCGGCCACGGATCATGCCTTCTTCTGGCGGACGATCTTTTCCTGCTCGACCTCAGCGTTACCCTCTTCAGCGGCTTCGGCTTCAACGAGAGCTACACCGTCACCCTTAATGAAAAGGTTGCGGAAGGCATCAACGGCAGCGTCTAGAGCGCCCTCGGTTTCCTTCTCAAACTTTNNAGGTAGTCAAGAAGTTCCGACTCAAAGCGAAGAACGTCTTCAACTGGGACGTCATCAAGCTTGCCCTTGGTGCCTGACCAAACTGATACAACTTGGTCTTCCATTGGGTAAGGCGAGTACTGTCCCTGCTTGAGCAGTTCCATGAGGCGTGCACCACGGGTCAGCTGAGCCTTGGAAGCCGCATCAAGGTCGGATGCAAACAGAGCGAACGCTTCGAGTGAAC
>DFNY01000083.1 GCA_002376595.1 Jonesiaceae bacterium UBA3555
CGCAACCTCAACGCCCTCCAACCACAACGAGAGTGGGCTTTTGCCCCACCCACGGTGTCGTGGGTGGGGCAAAAGCCCACTCTCGTTGGAGGGAAGGATCTGTGGCTCGTGAGGAAATGGTGAGACAAATAAAAACCGGGCCCGACCACCTAAGTGATCAGGCCCGGGCCCAGCTACTAACAGTTGCTGGGTAGCGTTCTTACCGTGACGCAGGGGATCAGATGACACCCATTGCGAGGGTTGCGTCTGCAACCTTGGTGAAACCAGCGATGTTTGCACCGGCAACGTAGTTGCCTGGCTGGTCATACTGGTCCGCGGTGGTTGCACAGTTGTTGTGGATGTTCTTCATGATTGAGTGCAAGCGCTGTTCGGTGTACTCGAAGGTCCACGAGTCACGCGAAGCGTTCTGCTGCATTTCCAAAGCGGAAGTTGCTACACCACCAGCGTTTGCTGCTTTGCCAGGCGCGAAGAGCACGCCTGCGTCCTGGAACGCGGATACTGCGTCTGGGGTAGTTGGCATGTTTGCACCTTCGGCAACTGCCTTAACACCGGAAGCGATGAGGAGCTTAGCTGAGTCCAAGTCCAGTTCGTTTTGGGTTGCACATGGCAGCGCGATGTCTGCTTGGGTTTCCCAGATGTTGCCCTTGGCAAAGAACTTCGCTCCGGTACGACGGTCTGCGTAGTCCGAAACGCGTCCGCGCTCAACTTCCTTGATCTGCTTGATGAGGTCAAGCTCGATGCCGGCTTCGTCGAGTACGTAGCCAGAGGAGTCAGAGAGAGCAACAACTGTTGCGCCGAGCTGCTGCGCCTTCTGGGCAGCGTAGATTGCAACGTTTCCGGAACCGGAAACTACAACGCGCTTGCCATCGAACGAGTCGTTCTTTACGCCGAGCATTTCGTTAGCGAAGAAGACTGCGCCGTAACCGGTTGCTTCGGTACGAACCAGTGATCCGCCCCAGGTCAGGCCCTTGCCGGTGAGAACGCCGGATTCGTAGCGGTTGGTGATGCGCTTGTACTGGCCGAACAGGTAACCGATTTCGCGGCCACCAACACCAATGTCACCTGCAGGAACGTCGGTGTATTCGCCGATGTGGCGGTACAGCTCAGTCATGAATGACTGGCAGAATCGCATTACTTCAGCGTCTGACTTGCCGCGTGGGTCAAAGTCGGATCCACCCTTACCGCCGCCGATTGGCATCCCGGTGAGGGAGTTCTTGAAGATTTGTTCGAAGCCGAGGAACTTGATGATTCCCAGGTACACCGATGGGTGGAAGCGGAGGCCACCCTTGTATGGGCCGAGCGCGGAGTTGAACTCAACGCGGAATCCGCGGTTTACCTGTACGTGGCCCTGGTCGTCTACCCATGGCACACGGAAGATGATTTGGCGTTCTGGCATGCAGATGCGCTCGAGCACTGCGGCGTCGGCGTATTCAGGGTTCTTTGCGAGAACAGGTGCGAGCGAGTCGAAGACCTCGCGGACTGCCTGGTGGAATTCTGCTTCTCCCGGGTTGCGGCGCAACACCTGTTCGAAGATTGGAGCGAGCTGACCTTCCATCGCGGCGGTCTCCTTTGCGTTCTCATGCGTTGTGTTGGTCGGGCGTTTCCCGGCCGTTCACGCGTAGTCCTGATTTCGTGTTGAGCCTACTCCGCCCGTTTGGGGTGGCATAGCGGCCATAGGTCACTTTTTTGAGGGGGAACGGCTTATTCCTGCGGTTTTAACACGGCTGTAACATCGCAATTTACAATCCCGAAACNNACACCGTTGGATTTGGCGTAAACACGGATCTTCATTGTCCCAACTGTTGGGACTGTACACGTGCAGACTCACTGCGATACGGAACGTGACATTCCCTAACTTTGCCTCACGGATAGTCACAATGTGTCAGGAAATGGATTGCAGTTGCGGCTTTGAGCGCACGCAGGAAAAGATGGTTGTCATGACCTCAACACACACTTTTGCAGCCCCAGGAACCACTCGTTCCCTGGCTTGTTGCTGCTGTTGAGTTTCGGCGCCCAACCCGATTCTTGGGGCGCTGCCTTAGTTGCTTAGCGCTGGGTGCGATTGCACCTTAAATGGCTTCGCCTGGCACTCCGTGACGTGTGACGTTCCGTTGAGCAGTGCGAGCCGTGCCGCTGAGCCGTGCCGCTGTTAGCGCTCTGACGCGCACTTCTTCTTCCCGACGATTTCGCTCGTTCTTCTGACACCTCGCGTTTGGTGTCTCTCCCTTCTTGCGCCCGTCTTACGGGCTCATTTTCTGGCTCTTCATCTATTTCTTGTCATCAATTAGGAGTTCTCATGTCGCTTTCGCGCACCCAAAATCGTTTGAGACGGCTCGCTGCTGGGGCCCTGTCTTCCGCACTTCTCTTGACTCTGGCTGCTTGCGCAGGATCATCGTCCGCCGCCGAAAAGAATGAGGCTGGCAAGACTGTCATCAAGTATCAGGGCAGCGCAGGTTCGGTAACGGTCCCTGAACTGGCAGCCCACCTAGGCTACCTACCCAACATCGAGTTGGAGTGGTTAGGCAATGTGGCCGGAGGTCCCGAGTCCATTCAGGCCACCGCGATTGGTGAAACTGACTTTGGTAGCGCATTCAACGGCGCGATTGTGAAACTTCGTGATTCCGGCGCGAAGGTTACCTCCGTCATTTCCTATTACGGCTCTGATGAACTCACGAACGTTGGTGTGTATGTGCTCGACGGATCGCCCGTTAAGTCGGCTCGGGACCTCATTGGTAAATCCATCGGCGTGAACACACTTGGCGCTCAATACGAATTCCAGATCACCGAATGGCTCGCACAAGAGGGTCTAACCAAGGAAGAAATCGCGCAAGTCGAACTGAAGGTGGTTCCGCCTGCAAACGCCGAGCAGGTACTACGCCAAGGCCAGGTAGACGGCGTAATTCTAGGAACCATTGCATTGGAAGTAGCCAAGGAACGCGGCGGAGTTCGTGAGGTCTTCAACGACCTAGATGTGTTTGGCCCCGCTTCAAACGGTTCGCTCGTGTTTCGCGATGACTACATCGAGAAAAACCCTGAGGTGGTTAAGGAGTTCGTCTCTGGGGCANNGCCCGTGCAATCCGATGGACCCAGCTAACTGACCCGGAAGAAGTCCGCAAGGTTTACACAGAGATCCTCACCACCCGCGGGCGAGGCGAGGACACGAACTCCGTTAAGTACTACCGATCTCTGGGCGTTTCCACCCCCGGCGGTGTCATCACCGATTCCGAGTACTCCACTTGGATCGACCAACTCAACCGGACCGGCGGCCTGAAGAACACCGACATCACGACAGCCGACGTCTACACGAACGACTTCAACCCGTACGCGAACGGAACCTACGAGCCAGACGCTGACGCGGATGGCAAGCCACTCAACTAACAAACTTCTTCCGAAAAGGACCCACATCATGACCGCTCCACGCCAACTCAGCTTCAACATCTTCCTGCACGGCTTTGGTCACCACGAAGCCTCGTGGCGCCACCCGGACGCGCAACCGGGTGTTGTGTACGACGCCAAGTACTACCAGCAGATTGCCCGTCAAGCGGAGGCCGCCAAGATCGACGCCATATTCTTCGCGGACATTCCTGCAGCGGGACGTAACGCCTCCTACGGTGCGTTAGGCCAGCTCGAGCCCATCACAACACTCGCAAACATCGCCGCCGTCACAGAGAAGATCGGGCTGATCGCCACCGCCTCCACAACATTCCATGAGCCCTACAACTTGGCACGCCTGTTCTCGACTCTCGACCACCTCTCTGGCGGACGGGCCGGGTGGAACATCGTGACTACGTCGTCGGCAATCGCAGCGGGGAACTTCGGACTCGACGAATTCCCTGACGTATCCACCCGATACGCCCGCGCGTCCGAATTTGTGGACGTATCAAAGCAGCTGTGGGACTCGTGGGAAGCGGACGCGATCGTACACAATAAGGAAACCGGGCAGTATGCGGACCCATCCAAGGTGCACGACCCCAACTATCGCGGCCAGTACGTGTCCGTGGAGGGTGCACTGACCAATCCGCGGTCGCCACAAGGCCACCCGGTTCTGATCCAAGCAGGCTCCTCAAATGACGGTCGTGCGTTTGCCGCGAAGTACGCCGAAGCGATCTTCACTGCGCACCAGCGCATCGAGGACGCGCAACTGTTCTACAACGACATCAAATCCCGGGTGGTAGCTCTCGGCCGCAGCGAAGACGACGTCAAGATTCTGCCGGGACTCAGCCCAATCGTCGGTTCGACCGAAGCAGAAGCCAAAGCTAAGGAGCGCGAACTCAACGAGCTCATCATCCCGCAGTCGGGAATCGAGCAGGTCAAGGGCAACCTTGCCGGGTACGACACCTCATGGTTCACGCTCGAAAACCTGGACAAGAAGATCCCCGTGGAACTATTTGCTGGGGCCGGAAACGTCACCGACAACAAACGCTCGCGGCTTCAAGTGATCGCGGGAATTGTGGAGCGCGAACAACCCACCCTGCGCGGATTGTTGCACAAGCTTGCTGGCGGGCGCGGCCACCAAGTGGTCGCCGGAACCGCAGAACACATTGCGGACCGCATCCAAGTCTGGTCCGAGAACCGGGCAGCCGATGGCTTCAACATCATGCCTGCCACATACCCTGGCGGACTCAACGACTTCCTTGATCAGGTGGTCCCGGAACTCCAGGAACGCGGGTTGTTCCGCACCGAGTACAGCGGCAACACCTTGCGCGACCACTTTGGGTTGAAGCAGCCAGTCAACTCGTTCGAGGTAAGCCAATCCCAACAGGCAGTACGCGCTGCTGAGGCCGCGAGCGCCCGCGTTTGATCCGCATGTTAGGCGGCGCTGCAAAAGCAACTGCGAGGGGTAAGAGTCCTCGACCATCGTTTCCAGCGCTGCCCCACCCAATTGAGAAAGCAGATCATCATGACACACGCAATAGCTTCAGGTTCAGAGGTTCAGCCACCTCCAGCCACAGCGCTCCCTAGCCATGGAGTTCCACCAAAGCTGGTGTTCAACCACGTACGCAAGCAGTTCATCGTGCGCGACCAGGCCGCAGGGCCACGCGCACGCAAAACATTCACCGCTCTGCAGGATTTCACGCTGGATGTCCAATCAGGTGAGTTCCTGACCGTGGTTGGTCCCTCCGGTTGCGGCAAGTCCACCCTGCTGGACCTTCTGGCGGGCCTAACCACCCCAACAGGCGGAGATATCTCCATCGACGGCACCGTCATCAGCGGGCCGGGCTCAGACCGCGGCGTTGTGTTCCAGCAATATTCGCTGTTCCCGTGGCGCACAGCATTGTCCAACATCGAATTCGGCTTGGAATCCAAACGCATTCCCAAGAAGAAGCGCCGCGAGATCGCCAATGAATACCTCGAACTCGTGGGCTTGCACGGCTTTGGACACCGTTACCCGCATGAGCTCTCCGGTGGGATGCGGCAACGCGTGGCCATTGCCCGCAGCCTGGCGTTTGACCCTGAAATTCTCCTGATGGACGAGCCTTTTGCGGCCCTTGACGCCCAAACGCGTGAGTCCCTACAAGATGAACTTCTGCGAATTTGGAAGGCCACGGGCAAGACCATCGTGTTCATTACGCATGGAATTGAGGAAGCCATCTATCTGGGACAACGCGTGGCGGTGATGACTCCGCGCCCCGGCAAACTTCAAGAGGTCATCGACGTGGACTTCACCGAGACCGAGCGGTCGGCACCCGATCTGCGTTCGTCGGCTCGCTTTGGTCAGTTGCGACACAGGGTGTGGCAGTCACTTCACCAAAACGACGAGCCTGCTCAGGCCGAGTCCGCCAGAACGCCACAAACACATGACGGCGCTCAGCGCAGTTCTCTCGTCCCAACCCAGCCCACCACGCAACGAGAGGGCGAAGCGGCGGCCGCCGAATCGTCGGAGAGGGAGGCCAGCTATGTCTAGCACAATCGACGTCACAGGCGTCCAACCCAACACAGACGTCCAATCCAACACAGGCGTCCAATCCAACACAGGCGTNNCCAATCCAACACAGGCGTCCACGAAACGAAAGCCCCGCAAAGCCCTCAGGAGACAAAAGCGAGCGACCAGATCCCCGCTTTCGCGGACCCACCCACACTCGGCCGACTACAGGTACTGAAGGAAGAGACGTACACGGAGTCGTTCGGGCAGCGGTTCCGCGAGCGTGCCACCCGTTTCGGGCGGTCGAGCCTAGCCATCCTGCTCCTCTTGGCCATTTGGGAAATCGCACCGCGGGTTGGACTAGCGGACCCGGTGTTTCTTCCGCCGTTTACTGAGGTGTTCTCCGCCCTAGTGGATCTAGTTACGAGCGGTGAGATT
>DFNY01000059.1:0-2314 GCA_002376595.1 Jonesiaceae bacterium UBA3555
TCCGCGATGCGGCCATGAGTGAGTGTGCCCCCAGCATCAGTTCCTATCAAAATCTGCATGCCGGAATCATAGAAAGCACGGACCTGGTCATACCTACGCTGATACATCGACCGCATCCGCTGCGCGAATGCTGGGAACTTCTGCTCACCAGCGGCAGCAATATTCTCAAACTGACCGATCTGCAACAAAGTCGGCGTCACCGGAACGTTACCGGCTGCGGCTCTTGCCATATCGNNCGTGCTCAATGCAGTCAATTCCAGCATCCAGCAACGGGCCGATAGCTTCGTGTGAAAAGGTGTGAGCGGTCACCCGCCCACCGCGAGCATGCACCGCGTTCAAGCCATCGCGTAGCTGCCGTTCGCTCCATAAAGGAGCGAGATCACCGTGGTCGCGGTCAATCCAGTCTGCAACAATCTTGTTCCATCCATCTGAATTGCTCTCCAAATTAGAGACCAGAGCATCAGCGAGATCGTTGGGATCGCTCAGTTCCTGTGCGTAATTGCGGATGTAACGTTTAGGCCTAGCCAGGTGGTGTCCACAACGAATCAACCGCGGAAGGTCTCCCTGCGAGGCAACCCAGGAGGTATCAGCGGGTGATCCGGCATCGCGGATCAGCAACACTCCCGAGTTCCTGTCTGCCAGCGCCTGCAAACGCGCCGTCTCCCGGTCAACTGCGCCCTGCGCACCCAAACCAATGTGGCAGTGGACATCGACCAAGCCGGGAAACCACCACCCAGCAAGAGTAATCACTTCGCCGGGTGGAGGCACAAATGAAAAGCGCCCGCCGCAGACCCACACATCGGAAACCTCGGTGTGATCATCAATCACAACCGTTCCTGTGAGCCGTAACGCGGGCGCCTTCATGTGATTCCTTAGCGGCCTAAGAACTTTTCAAAGCCCTCAGGCAACTGCAGCGAACTTGGGTCCACATTCGACGAACCCAATCCGAACGATGAACCCTGCTCCGGCGCAGTTTCTTCGCCCCGAGCAGCTTTGCGGGCAGCAGCTGCGCGCTGCTGAGGAGTCATCTTCTTGTCCTTCTTGGCCTGGCGCGCGCCGGCACGCTTACCCACACCAGGCATCTTTCCCATGCCAGGCATACCCGGCATGCCGCCACCCTTGTTCATCTGACGCATCATCTTCTGTGCCGCGTCAAAGCGCTGAAGCATCTGGTTGAGTTCAGTAACTGTGGTTCCCGAACCTTTAGCAATACGAGCACGACGCGAGCCATTGATGATCTTCGGGTTATCGCGTTCCGCAGGTGTCATCGAGTGGATCATCGCTTCGATGCGGTTAACTTCACGCTCATCGAAGTTATCGATTGCTTCACGCATTTGCCCCATACCAGGCAACATGCCCAGCATCTTCTTCATGGAACCCATGTTGCGCAACTGCTGCATCTGAACCAAGAAGTCAGCCAGAGTGAAGTCCTTGCCCTCAGAAAGCTTCTGCGCCATGCGCTCAGCTTCTTGAGCATCGAAAGTCTTCTCGGCCTGCTCAATCAGGGTGAGAATGTCACCCATGTCCAAGATGCGTGACGCCATGCGATCTGGGTGGAAGACCTCAAAGTCCTCCAACTTCTCACCAGTCGAAGCGAACAGGATTGGCTTGCCAGTGACTCGAGCCACCGAAAGCGCAGCACCACCGCGTGCGTCACCATCTAGCTTGGACAGTACAACACCGGTGAAGTTGACGCCTTCGTTGAACGCCTGAGCAGTAGCAACCGCGTCCTGACCAATCATGGCGTCAATGACGAACAGAATCTCATCTGGCTCAATAGCGTCGCGGATGTCCGCGGCTTGTTCCATGAGTTCTTGGTCAACACCAAGACGACCCGCGGTGTCCACAATGATCACCGAGTGTTGGCGTGACTTTGCAGTAGCTACACCACCGAGTGCAACCGAAACTGGGTCTCCAGCGGAAATTCCTGGCCGAGCTTCTTCGCCCTGGTTACCTGGGTGCGGTGCATACACAGGCACNNCTGCGTCACCGCGTTGGGGCGCTGCAGGTCAGCAGCTACCAGCATTGGCGTGTGCCCCTGCCGTTTCAGGTTCAGGGCTAGCTTTCCAGCCAAGGTGGTTTTACCAGCACCTTGCAAACCAGCAAGCATGATGACCGTAGGGCCATTCTTTGCAAAGTTCAGGTTCCGGCTCTCGCCACCAAGGATGTTAACGAGCTCTTCGTTAACAATCTTCACTACCTGCTGCGCTGGATTCAGCGCCGAGGAAACCTCAGCGGAGAGTGCTCGCTCGCGGATAATCCCAGTGAAATCACGTACCACCGACACTGCGACGTCGGCATCCAACAATGCTCG
>DFNY01000059.1:2328-4259 GCA_002376595.1 Jonesiaceae bacterium UBA3555
TCCCTTACTCCGTAGGTTTTTGAAGGTTGACGTAAGCCGATCGGACAGCGTGGCAAACACTAGTATTCCCTCACGAGTTTTCTCTATTGGTCATCAAGTACTAAGGGATAAGACTACCGCCTCGAGGCTACCAACTTCTAAATCGCGTGCTTTGCGAGGCACCGACACCGGAGAAATGGTTGGCTCTTAGCCAATCAGCGGGCAGTTACGTCCTGCGTCGCATCTTCGAACGCGTTCGCAAATACAGTGCGTCGACTTGGGAAGCACGCCACGTAGTCCACTTGTTGGTTGCTAACGACGAGCAATCTGCTTCGGTGATCGCCCGTAGGGCAATGAGTAAGTCCCTGTTGCCTTCAAGTGAATCAACTAGGCGTTCCACTGACTCATCAGATTCGGGATCGCTTTTGACTGCGAGATCCGAGAGAAGAAGATGATGCTTCACAAGCAGCGCCACATCATGCTGCACCGCCGGCGAGAAACCCATCGGGGCCAGGATGTCAGGAACCAACAGTGCGCCATACTCGCTATGGTCGCGCACTCCGGGTTGCTTACCAATGTCATGGAATAGCGCACCTAAATACAGCGGGCTTGAATCCGTCAGTTCCTTGCGCCATGGCCGAACCCGCGAGACAACTTCAATCAAGTGGCGATCCACCGTGTGCTTGTGAATTGCAGATCGTTGCGGCCGGTTCCGCACCTGCTGCCACTGCGGTATCCACTGAGTGACAATTCCGCCCAGATCTAACGCTTCCCACACGGGTATTTGTGCTGGCCCAGAACCGATGAAGTGCAAGAATGCGTCCCGCGCTGATTTTGGCCATGGAGTGGGCAAAGGAGGAACCTTTGCCAAGGAGGGCAGGGCAGACGGTGAAATTGGAATGGAGGTACGCACAGAAGTGGCGGCCATCCGAAGCGATAGTACGGGGTCGTTTCGGGTTCGCGAATCGGCTGACAAGACCAGTTCATTGTTGTGCTCAACGATTCCGTCTGCCACAGCGCGCAGTCTTGGCGCTGACCTGCGGCCTCGAATGACTAGCGTTTTTGCGCGACCCTGTGGAAGTGCGAGGGAACTCTTGGCGCGCCGGATCGTAGTGTCTAGCGCATAGCTTATGGTGCGTGAGGCATCGGCCAGCCGAGCTAGGAACTGCTCACTGTCTGGTTCTCCACACAGTTCGGCCACTTCGTCGAGGTCTTGCAACAGGATTTGGTTGGTGTGCCGCTTCGTCACTCTGTGCACGGCATCACGGGCATCCAAGAGCATGGATGTTGCTAGGTCCACTTCCCCGTGCGGACGGTCCGTTATCCAAGACGCAGCCAAGGCATCAAGCAGAACTGCGTCTCGTAACCCTCCACGACACTCTTTGAGGTCTGGTTCGAGGCAATAGGCAAGATCGCCATGACGAGTGGCCCGCTGCGTGGCGCTATGCACCAAATCTGGCAGGCGGCGCCGTGCCGCGGCTCTCCAGTCCGTAAGAACCGCGCTCGAGGTTCTGAAGGCCAGTGAGGCTTCACCGGCGATAGGGCGAACCGAAAGTAGTCCAACGGCCGCTGGTACGTCACTTGAAGCCACGCTTCTACATTGCGGTAACGACCGCACCGNNGCAGAAGATCTAGATCACTGCGCGAGCCCATGTCTCCCCTACCCAGTGATCCCACTCCAACCAGGGCCAAGTGCGAAGCAATGACTGGTTCAATCTGGTTGGAAGCCACGGTGAACTCCCACAGCTCTTGGAGGGCTTGCACGGTGGTGGTGGTAATTTCGTTGCGCTGATGGGCTCCAGGGACACTCGATTGAGCGGTTTCGTAGAGCGTCTCAACTAACGTGTGGATTGCTAGTTGCTGACCTGGCTGCAAGTGCTGTTGCGCATTGTTGAGTTGGCGTTCTGGGTGGTTCATGGTTTCCTCGCCATACGTGAGAGGGGCTGGCCGGG
>DFNY01000059.1:4282-7183 GCA_002376595.1 Jonesiaceae bacterium UBA3555
GCGCTTGCGGTCCGCGTTCTCCGGTACGTACCCGGGCTACGTCATCTACTGGCATTGTCCATACCTTGCCGTCTCCGATCTTTCCGGTTGCGGCTGCTTTGACAATGATGGAAGTGACAACTTCTGCATCTGGATCTTAGACCAAGATTTCCAATCGGATCTTTGGCACAAGATCGATGGTGTACTCGGCACCGCGGTAAACCTCGGTGTGACCCTTCTGACGTCCATATCCTGACGCTTCACTCACAGTCATGCCGCGAACGCCGGCTGCTTCAAGAGCGATCTTCACTTCGTCCAAGCGGTGTGGCTGGATGATTGCGGTTACGAGTTTCACTTGCTTACCTCCGAGTAGCTGCGGCTTGCGCCCAATGATTCGTATGCGCTTNNAAGTCGATTCCGCCGACTTCTTGCGTTTCGGTGACTCGCCATCCCATGGTCTTCTTAATGATGAGCGCGATAACAAGGGTAACGATTCCAGAGAACGCCATTGCGACCACTGCGATGATGATTTGCACGAGCAGAAGGTTGAGGTTTCCTCCGTAGAGCACACCACCATCAACTGCGAGGAGTCCGATTGCGATGGTTCCCCAGAGACCAGAAACCAGGTGGACACCTACAACGTCGAGTGAGTCGTCGTATCCGAACTTGTACTTCAGTCCTACTGCAAGTGCAGAGAGGATACCTGCTACTACGCCCAAGCCGATCGAACCAACAGGGGTTAGTGATCCGGCAGCTGGTGTGATTGCTACGAGTCCGGCAACGATTCCTGAAGCTGCGCCAAGCGACGTTGCGTGTCCGTCACGGATCTTTTCAGTGATCAGCCAGCCAGCCATTGCTGCTGCGGTAGCTGTAGTTGTGTTGACCCAAGCGGNNCCAAGCGAGCCCTGCCATACCATCTGCGTTGTATGCGGAGCCTGCGTTGAAACCAAACCATCCAAACCAGAGAAGTGCTGCGCCGAGCATAACGAACGGCAGGTTGTGTGGACGCATTGGTTCTTTGCCGAATCCTTTGCGCTTGCCAATGACGAGTGCAAGGACAAGGGCTGCGATACCTGCGTTGATGTGAACAACCGTTCCGCCAGCGAAGTCCACTGGTCCAGCGATCTTTGCGAATGGGCCCTCGTGGGAGAGAAGTCCGTCGCCCCACACCATGTGTGCGAGGGGGAAGTAGCTCAGAGTTACAAAGAGTCCCACGAATACTAGCCATGAGCCGTACTTAACGCGGTCTGCGATCGCTCCTGAGATGAGAGCCACCGTAATTATTGCGAAGGTTACTTGGAACCCCACGTCAACGATGACTGGCAGACCACCGTCGACTGTGAATCCGAACTGGCCGTCGGTTACTTCGAAGACTCCTTTGAGGCCCCACTGTTCGAATGGGTTTCCAAAGATCCCTCCAACGGAACCGCTGGCGTAGGACATTGACCATCCATACAGCACGTAGAGGATGCCAATGACTCCCATTGCTCCGAATGACATCATGAGCATGTTGAGTACGCTTTTACCTCGCACCATTCCGCCGTAGAAGAATGCGAGACCTGGTGTCATGAGAAGCACGAGTGATGCTGAGATGAGCATCCATGCTGTCATGCCGGTGTCTACCATGTGTGAACCTCCCATCGTCAGCCCCTCGGCTGACCTGGAATTAACTTTCACGTATGGTTTTTTCGATTTCGCGCTACTTTGATTACGAAAAAGTGACGTGTGGGTTGTTTCTGTAAACAGTGTGTTTCTTGGAGCAATCTGGCGTGCGCTTAGCGACCAAAGTAGTCCTGTGGACCAATTGTGCAGTTGGGAAAGCTAAGGGGGCCCATTGCATACGCAACGGGTCCCCTTGGGTGGTACATATTTGGCTCTACTGACCGAGCAGGCCGTCTACGAACTGTTCGGCGTCGAATGGTGCGAGGTCGTCTGGGCCTTCGCCGAGTCCTACGAGTTTGACTGGGACTCCAAGCTCACGTTGCACGGCCACCACGATTCCGCCCTTGGCTGTTCCGTCAAGTTTGGTCAGCACAATTCCAGTCACCCCCGCGACTTGTGCGAATACTCGCGCCTGGTTGAGGCCATTCTGTCCAGTTGTGGCGTCGAGCACTAGGAGTACTTCGCTAATTGGAGCTTCCTTTTGGATAACTCGGCTGATCTTGCCAAGTTCATCCATCAGGCCAGTTTTGTTCTGGAGTCGTCCTGCGGTGTCCACGAGTAGTACGTCTACGTTATGCACTTTGGCTTGTTTCACAGAGTCAAACGCAACTGACGCTGGGTCCGCACCGTCTTTGTCTGACCGCACTGTTGAGACGCCGACTCGTGCTCCCCAGGTTTCCAGTTGGTCTGCGGCGGCGGCACGGAAGGTATCTGCGGCTCNNTGTGCTCTGCTACCAAGACTCGTGTCAATTTGCCCAGGGTTGTCGTCTTGCCTGTTCCATTGACACCGACGATCAGAAGTACAGCTGGGAGTTGCTCTGAGGTCTGGCGTTCAATGTTCAGGGTGCGGTCTAGTGATGGGTCTACAAGTTTTACAAGTTCACTGCGCAGCATCTCTTTGACAGCGGTTGGGTCCTTGATTGCCTGCACGCGCACTTGTGTGCGCAGTGCGTCAATGAGTTCACCGGTTGGACCGGCTCCAAGGTCCGCCATCAAAAGTGTTTCTTCGAGTTCGTCCCAGTCCGATTCGCTCAAGTGGTCTTTGGAAAGCACCGAGAGCAATTTTGCGCCAAGTGGGGATCCCGAACTTGCTAGTCTGCTCCGTAGGCGCGCAAACCGTGAAGTGAGAGCTTCAGGAACTTCTAGGTCAGGTGCTGCTTCGAGTGTGGCGTCGTCTGTGGTGCTTGCCGACGAAGTGTCTGCGGTTGGTGCAGGCTCTTGCGCTGGGCCAGTTGGTGGCGTTGGTGCGCTCGAAGTTGT
>DFNY01000059.1:7224-7627 GCA_002376595.1 Jonesiaceae bacterium UBA3555
GGAAAACGCTCGCTGGTGTGGCAGCGAGCGTTTTGTGTGTGGTGCGGGGAATCAAGCGGTGCTAGCGGCCGCTTGGGGTCTTTAGAGAAGATCTTCTATCCGCTACTGAATCGTAGAGGTCCTCAAGTCTTCCGCTGAGTCGATCTACGTCGGTGTAGGCGCTCTCTGTGGTTTGAGTTGCCTTGAAAAACTCATCGATGGTGGTGTTGGACATGTAATCATCATCCATGTAGGCCATCTTGGTAATGTCACGTGCTTGGCGCCGTGCTTGTTTCAGTGCGTCGAGCTTTGTTGAGGCGTCTTCGATTTTCGACTGATCTGATTTGGCTATTTTGTACATACCAATCTGAATTTTCAGAACGATAGGCATCAATGCACGCGTAATGTCCGCGCGCCACGTATT
>DFNY01000059.1:7731-8075 GCA_002376595.1 Jonesiaceae bacterium UBA3555
CACAAGCTCTCCTGGCGCCACTTCGCGGGAAATCCGTTGGCCAATAACCGCAGACACGCCATCGCCTTGCATAGTCACCCCGTAGAGCGCATCCGCGATCTCCATAGTTCGCTTCTGGTGGGTGATCACAATGAGTTGCGAATCTCGCCGTAGTTCTTTGAGTACCCCCAACAAGCGACCCAAGTTGACATCGTCCAAGGCTGCTTCAACTTCATCCATCACGTAAAACGGTGAAGGGCGCGCCATGAAAATCGATACCAGCATCGCAATCGCGGTTAAGGAGCGTTCACCGCCCGAGAGCAATGAAAGTCGTTTGACCTTTTTTCCGGCTGGCCGAGCCTCTA
>DFNY01000059.1:8192-9424 GCA_002376595.1 Jonesiaceae bacterium UBA3555
GAGAACACTTGCTGTACGCGGTCGTCAATCTCATCTACCAAGGACAACAGGTCTGCTCTCGACTTCTTCAGGTCAGTAAGCTGCTCATTGAGAAATGCGTGCCGCTCTTCCAAAGCGGTGAATTCCTCTAGTGCGAGGGGATTCACCGTGCCCAACGATGCCAAAGCCTTGAGCGAACGCTGGTGGATCGATTCAAGGTACGAACGGTCAAACGCCTGGACACCATCGAGATTCGNNGCACCACAGGCTCATCCAAGCTCCCCCGCAACTTGGGAATGTCATACACCGGCATATCCTGATGCGGCCCATACTGAGCGATGACGTCATCCGGTGCGATGGAGAACTCTTGGACCGCGCGTTGTTCCAACTGCTCCTTGGTAGATATCTTCACAGCAAGTTCCAGTTCAAGCTGATGCAGACGAGCTGTGTTTCCACGGATCTCTTCATCCAAGGTTGCTACGTCTGCCCGCAGCAAGTGCAACTCCCGAGCGTAACTGTCTCGCTCTTCAGCTGCTTGTTCCCTTCGCTGGAACGCTTGGAGGATGGAACCGTCTACACGCTCCAGAGCAGCCGATGCTCGCAGTTCAACGCCACGCGCGCGGTTCGCACGCACTGCTCGGCGCCGAGCCGCCTCCTGTGCTTTTTTGCTCGCAAGAGTTTGGGTCACAAGTGCTCTCTCGAGCCCACCAATACGCAATTGCGCATTCTTGTGTTTTTCTTGTGCAGTGCGCACATCTAGGCGTGCCAGAGTCTCGATTTCACGGGTTCGCTCCAGAGCCATGCCGAGTTCATGGATACGCACTTCCAGTTGACCGAGTGTGCCGGAACCACTTTCTTTGTCCACCTCAAATCCGGCGCCTTCGGTGGTCATTTGCGACTGCACGCTCTGCAGGTCCTGCTGTGCATTGATCAGCTGGGTGTGCGCTTGTGCTTGGGAGTCTCGCAGCTCAGCACGGCGCACTGTAAGGCGTTCCAACTCAGTGGCGGCAGCCTGACTCATGGCCTGGTGACGGGCACGAACCGACTCAGTTGCTCGCACCCCTACTTGAGCTTCTCGCACCTTGTTCTGGGCGCTATTCAAGGAATGTTGCAACGTTGAGCCCAAATCATCTGCTTGAGCAACGTTCTCACGCAGATCGGCCACGGTCTGAGAAAGTTGTGCTGCACGCTCCTGCTCGATCTTGAGGTCACGGCCTAGAGCAAAAACGGGATCCAGTGATGCCGCCGAAGTG
>DFNY01000057.1:0-422 GCA_002376595.1 Jonesiaceae bacterium UBA3555
CTGCACGCCCTCGCCCGACACATCACGTGTGATCGATGGGTTCTCTGCTTTGCGTGCGATCTTGTCAATTTCATCAATGTAGATGATGCCTGTTTCAGCCTTCTTCACATCGAAATCCGCTGCTTGAATGAGCTTCAGCAAGATGTTTTCGACGTCTTCACCCACATAGCCAGCTTCAGTCAACGCGGTTGCATCTGCAATAGCAAAGGGAACGTTGAGCATCTTGGCAAGTGTTTGCGCCAAGTAGGTCTTTCCACATCCCGTAGGTCCAATGAGCAGGATGTTGGACTTCGAAATCTCAATTTCGTCATCCGGGTTGCCCACAGTCTTGGGTTCGCTGGTTGCAGTGATGCGCTTGTAATGGTTGTACACGGCTACCGCCAGAGAGCGCTTTGCGTCCTGTTGGCCAACTATGTACTGCT
>DFNY01000057.1:454-1203 GCA_002376595.1 Jonesiaceae bacterium UBA3555
CGCCAAGGCCTATCTCCACCGCTTCGTGGAATTCTTCTTCGATAATCTCGTTGCACAACTCGATGCACTCTACACAGATGTAGACGCCGGGCCCAGCAATCAACTTCTTGACTTGCTTTTGGGATTTCCCGCAGAACGAACACTNNTAAACGTTGGCCTGCTAGAAAGATTTGAGAGACCATTTATGCCCCTACGCATATTGCAAGGACCTTAGATACCAATATTCCACACCGCTGGCGCGTTCATGCCTGTGACGCACCGGCGGTGTGGAATGTATATGTTGTTGCAACCAGTGGCATTTCACTCAGCGGTCGCGGGCAATGGCCTTCGCTTTGCGGCTCTCCAACACTTGGTCTACCAAGCCATATTCAACAGCCTCAGCTGCGGACAAGATCTTGTCGCGTCCAATGTCTTCACGGACTTGGTCGGCAGTACGGCCAGAGTGTGATGCGAGGGTCTCTTCTAGCCAGGTACGCATACGCAGGATCTCGTTAGCTTGGATCTCAATGTCCGAGGCCTGAGCGTATGCCCCACCCTCGAAGCGTGGTTGGTGAATCAAAATGCGCGAGTTAGGGAGCGCAAGACGCTTTCCCGGTGCACCCGCAGCCAACAGAACAGATGCAGCAGAAGCAGCCTGGCCAAGGCACACGGTCTGTACGTCAGAAGTGATGTACTGCATGGTGTCGTAGATGGCTGTCATTGCGGTGAATGATCCGCCAGGTGAGTTGATGTACAAAGTGATGTCCCGG
>DFNY01000057.1:1307-1714 GCA_002376595.1 Jonesiaceae bacterium UBA3555
TACTGTGATTCGGTGCTCATGAAGTATCTCCTAATGCGTGAGCGGTCGATCAGACGGATGGAGTTGCGCCAGACAAGTTGCCTGCGCTCGTCACTACGTGGTCAACGAAGCCGTATTCCAACGCCTCTTGGGCTGTGAACCAGCGGTCGCGGTCTGAGTCTCGTGAGATCTGCTCAGGTGTTTTGCCGGTCTGCTCAGCAATGAGATCCGCGAGTTGCTTCTTCATGTGCAGGATGAGCTGTGCGTTAATTGCGATGTCGGTTGCTGTGCCACCGATACCACCGGAAGGCTGGTGCATCATGACGCGCGCATGCGGGGTTGCAAATCGCTTGCTCTTTGCGCCCGAAGACAGCAAGAACTGACCCATTGAAGCAGCAAGCCCGGTGACAACGGTTGCCACGTCTGGC
>DFNY01000057.1:1755-5686 GCA_002376595.1 Jonesiaceae bacterium UBA3555
CCTGCGGTGATGGAGCCGCCAGGAGAGTTGATGTAAAGGAAAATGTCCTTGTCTGGGTCCTCCGCAGCTAGCAGGAGCATCTGAGCGCAAATAGCGTTTGCATTCTCATCACGCACCTCAGATCCCAACCAAATGATTCGCTCCTTGAGCAAACGGTTGTAGATGCTGTCATTAAGTCCAAACCCGTTGGACTCCTGTGCAGCCGCGATCGGCATGTGCTCGTTCACGCTTTCTCCCATCAATACTTTTCTACGTTTACTGCCTTGACCTTAACGCGTTCTGGAAGCGAAAAACTCCTAGAATGCGAGTGTTTCGCTCAAGGCGCACATGTGGCCACATGTTTGGCGCGGCGCTCACGCGCATAGCGGAACTTTGGGTGGTTTAGCCCATATAAGAACAGTGGGTGTCGTGCACGGTTGTGTGCACGACACCCACTGTCTAGTTATCTAGCAGAAGCGAAGAGTCAGTTCTCTTCAACCTGCGCTGCAGCAGCTGCAGCGTCTACCACTGCCTGTGCAGCGGCGTCGTCTTCGTCTGATCCAATGAACTCGGAAAGATCAACTACGTTTCCGTCAGCGTCCTTGACCTCAACCTTGCGGAGGGCCACTGCCAGCGACTTGGAACGAGCCACCTCGCCTACCATGGCTGGGATCTGGCCCTGCTGGTCCAAAGTCGAGATGAACTGCTGTGGGTCCATTCCGTACTGCTGGGACGCGGAGATCAAGTAGTCGAGCAGTTCCTGCTGGGAAACCTTGATTTCCAAAGACTCAGCAAGGGTGTCAAGAAGGATCTGGTTCTTGAGTGCCTTGTTGGTGTCTTCGGTGACCTCAGCGCGGTGCTCATCGTCTTCCAAACGTCCCTCTGATTCAAGGTGACGGTTGACTTCGTTCTCGATGACGCCCTGTGGCAATGGGAACTCAATCTTGTTGAGTTCTTCGAGCAACAAGTCGCGCGCTGCAACAGCCTGGTTCGAAACCGAGATGCTTGCTGCCTGCTCCTTGANNTCTTCCATGGTGTCGAACTCTGACGCCATCTGTGCGAAGTCGTCGTCTGCTTCTGGAAGTTCACGCTGCTTTACCGAGGTTGCGGTAACGGTGATGTTTGCTTCTTCACCTGCGCGCTCGCCACCGGCGAGTGGCGCTACGAACGAAGTGGTTTCGCCAGCTGAAAGGCCAGTCAATGCTTCGTCGAGTCCTTCAAGCATGTTGCCTGAACCGATTTCGTAGGAAACACCAGAAACAGTGTCTACTTCTTCGTCACCGATCTTTGCGTTGAGGTCGAGAACAACAAAGTCTCCCTCAGCTGCTGGACGGTCAACGCCTACGAGGGTACCGAAGCGAGCACGAAGTGAGTCAAGGCGACCAGCTACGTCTTCGTCGGTTACCTCAGCGTTTGGTACCTCAAGGGTGAGGCCGTCAAATGCTGGCAGTTCGAATTCTGGGCGAACCTCAAGTTCAACAACGAACTCGAGTGGGCCGTTTTCGTCATCGCCAAGAGGAACCTTGGTTACCTCGATGGATGGCTGACCCAATGGACGCAGGTTGGACTGCGCGATTGCGTCACGGTAGAAGCCTGGGAGTGCTTCGTTTACTGCGTGCTCCAGTACAGCTGCCTTGCCTACACGCTGATCGATGACGCGTGCTGGGACCTTGCCCTTGCGGAAGCCTGGGATTGAGATGTCCTGGGCGATGTGGCCGTACGCGTGCTCGATCGCTGGCTGGAGCTCGTCGTACTCCACCTCGACGGTCAGCTTGGCTTTAGTCGCGTCCAGGTTCTCGACGGTGCTCTTCACTTCNNTGCATGTTTTGCGGGCACGACTTGATGTGCTTAGGTGCTGACCTTCTTGTAACAAGCGAATGCCTATCACAGTGTCCTGGCTACCCAAGATACTTACCTATCTGGTCCACCAGACTCGCGTTTTTTGAGTACTCATCACTTAAGCAATGTGTTCTCGCGCGCAAGGGCGGACAAGACTAACCTAAGAATCCTACGCCATTAGTACGGCCTAAGTCATAATTGCGAGCGGTTATCGCATGTGACACGAGACATGAGCGGCCGCTTGGCAGCCATTCGCGGACCGAAAGCGCAAACTCTCATCAGATTTTGTCGTCCGAAAACCATTTGTCGTCGGAAAACCACAAGAGGCCCGCTGCATCTGCAGCGAGCCTCTTGACTCGTCGGGGTGACAGGATTTGNNCCAACCTGCGCCACACCCCGATTGTCTGCCGTTTGCCGGCCAACATTTGAAAACTGTAGTACCTGAGGACAGCAAACGCAAAATCGAGTTCGGTCAGCCTCGATTTGCATTTACCCACCAGATGCCTGCTATTGTTTTCAACGTCGCCACCGCAACATACGGGCTAACCGCCAGGTACGTTGTGTGGGCATGACACTCATATCTAACCTAGTTTCTAGGCAAGTATCGGGTCAGCTGGTCAGCGAAAACGTTNNCGTCCCCGGAGGTCCTGCTAAGGTATCTGTCGGTCCTGTTCCGAACGGGACCACGCGGATGTAGCTCAATGGTAGAGCCTCAGTCTTCCAAACTGATTACGCGAGTTCGATTCTCGTCACCCGCTCCAAATAGAAAAGGCCGGAACTTTTGTTCCGGCCTTTTTGGTCTTTACCTTCGCTAGGCTATGACTTTTATGTTGCGACGCCGGTGCTCTTGCCTTGCTCGGCCAGTGCTGTAGCTTCAATATCCAGTATTCTGGGCCAACCAGTTGAGCACACCTCATATTCTCCGGTGAGGCGCTCCTGACGCAGTAACCGTACAGTGGCAATTTGTTGAGTAATAACCTCATGATCGGCACCTCAGGACATAGTTTTGCATCGGCATGCCGCCTCTTTACGCACCGAAAAAACGCCGCTCACCGCACCGCGATCTCAAACTCTGAAATTTACAGTCATCCAATTTGTGGCTTTCCCTCATCCCTCAAAGCCGCAAGATAACGCCTTTTGCAGGGCTCGCTCTTGCACGGGAACTGCGAAAGCCGTTCACATTACGAAACAATCTGGATAGACCGCTGGCGATAATTGGCGTAANNCGCACTTGTATTTACGACGTAGAAAGGACCACCGGTGCTAGTTCACATTGCACGTAACACCGAAGCCGGTCACTCGTCATCCTCTGTTCGCGTTTTTGCTTGTTGTTGTCTATAGAGTGTTGTTTTCGGGCTGCCCCGATTCGCAACGCTCAGCACCATCACGCCCTATGGCCTGCGTTGCCTTGGCAGTAGATTGACAAAACAGCGCGCAGTTCCTGCTCACCAGTTTGTGAGCAATGGGCAGATCCTTTAGCAACTTTCGCATTACTGATCACCCTCATTTCAAAGGAACCATCATGGCTCGCATTTACGAAGACGTCACCAAGGTCGTTGGTAACACTCCCCTTGTTCGTTTGAACAAACTCACTGAAGGCTTGGGCGCAACCGTTCTGGCAAAGCTTGAGTTCTACAACCCTGCCAACTCGGTTAAGGACCGTATCGGTGTTGCAATTGTGGACGCCGCCGAGAAGTCAGGTGCACTTAAGCCTGGCGGCACCATTGTGGAAGCTACCTCCGGTAACACGGGAATTGCACTTGCAATGGTCGGCGCCGCACGTGGATACAACGTGGTGCTGACAATGCCAGAAACCATGTCAAAGGAACGCCGCGCATTGCTTCGCGCATTCGGTGCTGAACTTATTCTGACCCCAGGATCTGGTGGTATGAAGGGCGCTGTTGACGCGGCAAACCAGATTGTTGAGGAGCGCGAAGGCGCCATCCTGGCAAAGCAGTTCGCAAACGAGGCAAACCCAGCAATTCACCGCGCAACTACCGCAGAGGAAATCTGGAATGATACCGATGGTGGCGTTGACGTAGTCGTCGCTGGAATCGGTACTGGTGGAACCATTACCGGTATCGGTGAAGTTCTCAAGGAACGCAAGCCTTCG
>DFNY01000022.1:0-322 GCA_002376595.1 Jonesiaceae bacterium UBA3555
ATCCTCGACCTGCATGACAAAGCTCCATATGCAAAGGGTGCCTCGCTTGACCTCAAGTACATTGAGGAGAACGCAAACAAGTACATTGAGCAATTCGATGTTCGCACGCAATCCTCAAAGTCCTTGGGTAAGCAACTCTCGGGTGGAAACCAGCAAAAGGTTGTACTCGCGCGTGAACTCTCACGTCCATTGCGACTCTTCATTGCTTCTCAGCCAACGCGTGGTCTCGACGTGGGATCGATTGAGTTCATTCATAAGCGTATTGTGCAAGAACGCGATGCCGGAACCGCGGTGATCATCGTGTCAACTGAACTCGACGAAG
>DFNY01000022.1:432-3294 GCA_002376595.1 Jonesiaceae bacterium UBA3555
AAGCAGCCAAGAACCCAACCACCATCACCGGTGATGAATCAAACGACACCACACATGGAGGTGCCCTGTGAGCGTCGCAGGCCAGGAGGCAACCACGCCTCACACTCCGCCCACCGAAGAGCCAACGCTGAAGTGCAGCGCACGGCTAGCTATATTTTTGCGCGACCAACTGACTTCTTGAAGGCATGTTGGGATGCAGTTGCCGGTGCATATGGCTCGCTATTCCGTGGTGCTATTTATGACGCTAACGCTCCAACGTTTGCCCGACAGCTCAAACCGATCACCGAAACTCTCACGTCGGCCACTCCGCTTATTTTTGCTGGTTTGGGACTTGGTATCGGCTTTAGGTCTGGCATCTTCAACATCGGTGCTCAGGGCCAAGTCGTTCTCGGTGCAATCGTTTCGGCGTACTTTGGTTTCGCATTCAACCTTCCGCTCGGCGTACATCTCTTGGTAGCCCTGCTTGGTGGTGCTCTCGCTGGTGGCTTGTGGGCAGGAATCGCGGGTTTCCTCAAGGCAAAGTTTGGCGCAAACGAGGTCATCGTGACCATCATGTTGAACTCCATTGCCGGATTCCTCATGTCTTATCTCTTGTCCACCACTGTGTTCAAACGACCTGGTTCGAACAACCCGGTCTCGCAGCGTGTCGCTGAGGACGCGATGTTCCCATCGCTGTTGGGATCGAACTTCCGTCTCCACTGGGGATTTGTACTAGCGATCCTTGCGGCTTTCGGTGTTTGGTGGTTGATGGAACGTTCAACTCTCGGATACAAGTTCCGTGCAGTTGGGTTCAACTCTGACGCAGCTCGTACCGCTGGTATCAAGGTTGAGCGGATTTACCNNGAAGGCGTACTCCAAGAAGGAATCGCGGGAAACATTGGCTTCGACGCAATCACCGTGGCTCTCCTTGGGCGTAACAAACCTGCAGGAATTGTTGGTGCGGCGCTCTTGTTCGGAGCACTGCGTGCAGGTTCTCCACTGATGCAAACGGCATCCAACACCCCGATTGAAATTGTTCAGGTTGTTCAAGCCTTGGTCGTTCTGCTCATCGCAGCGCCACCACTTGTGCGAGCACTGTTCCGTCTTCCAGTACCACTGAAGGAGAAGGCAGCATGAGCGCAACTACCGCTCTTCCAAAGGCCGAAAAGGGCTTAGAAAACGCCGTGCAGCTCCCTGTGTCATGGAAGGGACCAATCACTTACTTTGTGATTGCGGCGCTTGCAATATTCGGATTCGGGCTTGGTTCGCCAGCCGGAACAAAGACCACATTCTTGTTGTCAACCGCACGCGATGCCATCAAACTAGACCCATTGATGGTCCCTTCGAGNNCGGTCTCGGTGTCTTGGTTCTCGCACTGGCAGCATTTGCCACCTATGCAGCAATCAAGCGTTACAAGTTTGGTGTTTGGTTGCCAACTTTGGCTGGTGTCTTTGGTATCTTGGCGTTCCTGGTGTGGTCCGGCGCTGGAAAGGCTGAATCCCTTCCGCTGCCACTGCTTCTAAGCCAAGGAATCATCTTCGCTATTCCGCTCGCATTTGGTGCGATGGCTGGTCTTATCAATGAACGAGTTGGAATTATCAACATCGCCATTGAAGGACAGTTACTTGCTGGTGCTTTCGCCGCTGCTGTTGTTGCAACAATGGCGGGCAACGCCTATGTTGCCTTGCTCTTCGCTCCACTCGCAGGCGCACTCGTTGCAGTCCTTCTGGCGCTGTTCTCCATCAAGTACCAGGTCAACCAGATCGTGGTTGGTGTGGTTTTGAACGTCTTGGTAGTTGGTGTGACAAGCTACCTGTTCTCCACCGTGCTGAAGGAAAACAAGGCTACCCTCAACACCCCTCCTGGGCTACCAAAAATCGAGATTCCACTTCTTGCAGATATCCCGGTAATTGGTTCGGTGTTGTTCAACCAGAACATCTTGGTGTACCTGATGTTCATCTTCGTAATCGGACTACAGTTCCTAATCTTCCGTTCGCGTTGGGGACTGCGCCTGCGTTCCGTTGGTGAGCACCCTTNNAAGGTCAACCGGACCCGCTGGATCAACACCATCGTTGGTGGAGCCGTAGCTGGACTCGGTGGCGCATCCTTCACCGTTGCCGCTGCAATTGGCTTCGGTAAGGATATGACCGCTGGAAAGGGTTATATCGCTCTGGCTGCGATGATTCTGGGCCGTTGGAATCCAAAGGGCGCATTTGCCGCAGCACTGTTGTTTGGATTCGCCGAAGCTCTGCGTGGAACCTTGTCAATTATTGGTACGCCAGTACCAACCCAATTCCTGGCAATGCTTCCGTACCTCGCAACAATCTTTGCCGTGGCAGGCCTCGTAGGTAAGGTTCGAGCGCCAGCCGCAGAAGGTGTTCCTTACACCAAGTAAGACCACTTGTGAGGGGGACCGNNCCTCACAAAGGTCTTTTTTTGGCGCACCGACGTTAAGCGTTTACCCCTCTGACCAGCGCACCCACCTCGTCGTGAAACCAAAGAGCAAAAAGTGGCCTTTACGTTTCACCAAAACCAGGGAGACACCACATGAGCAACCAAGAAATCTTGGCAACAGACATCGATTGGGACGCGCTCAAAACCCGCGCCATTGAGATGACAAAAATGAGCTACGTGCCCTACTCAAACTACCCGGTCGGAGCAGCAGCATTCACCACTGATGGCCGAATCGTGTCCGGATGCAACGTCGAAAACGCTGGATACGGCGTGACCTTGTGTGCTGAATGCGGCCTGATCTCTGAACAAATTGCAACAGGTGGAGGAAAGCTCAAAGCGTTCCTCTGCGTGAACGGAGCAGGAGACATCATCATGCCGTGCGGGCGCTGCCGCCAACTACTCTTCGAACACGGTGGACGAGCCCTTCTC
>DFNY01000022.1:3397-8321 GCA_002376595.1 Jonesiaceae bacterium UBA3555
TGCGGACTACCAAATGGCTGCCCTGAACATGGCAATCCTCCTCAATGGAATGGACCGCCGGGAGATCTCGGACTGGACCAACGCCATGATTAACTCCGGTGAACGTATGGACTTCTCTTCCCTGCGCTTCCCAACCTCCGACAAGCACTCAACCGGGGGAGTCGGCGACAAAATTACGCTGCCACTAGCACCTCTGGTATCAGTCTTTGACGTGGCAGTGCCACAGCTCTCCGGGCGTGGACTCGGGCACACCGGTGGAACCCTAGACAAACTCGAATCCATTGCCGGGTGGCGTGCAGCCCTCAGCAACGACGAGATGATGAACATGCTCGACACCGTTGGCGCAGTCATCTGCCAGGCAGGTTCGGGACTCGCGCCAGCAGACCGCAAACTGTACGCATTGCGTGACGTAACCGGAACAGTGGAAGCAATCCCACTGATTGCTTCGTCGATCATGAGCAAGAAGATCGCAGAAGGTACTGGGGCCCTCGTGCTTGACGTCAAAGTTGGTTCTGGCGCATTTATGAAAACCCAAGCTGACGCGCAGGAACTCGCACGCACCATGGTGGATCTCGGAACGGACGCTGGCGTACACACTGTTGCGTTGCTTACCAACATGACCACTCCACTTGGACTCACGGTAGGAAACGCACTAGAAGTGCGCGAATCGGTTGAAGTTCTCGCCGGTGGCGGGCCATCTGACGTTGTAGACCTGACTGTTGCTCTGGCAGTAGAAATGCTCCAGGGCGCTGGAAAGGACGTATCCGAGGGCGACGTGCGCGAAGCACTGAACGACGGTCGCGCAATGGACAAGTGGCGTCAGATGATCGCCGGGCAAGGCGGTGACAACGACGCTGCTCTACCAGTGGCGAAGGAACAACACGTCATCACTGCTCCGAGCAGCGGAACACTTACCCAACTCGACGCTTTCAACGTTGGAGTAGCGTCTTGGCGCTTGGGTGCAGGCCGTGCACGCAAGGAAGATCCAGTACAGGCTGGCGCTGGCATTGAACTGCACGCGAAGCCAGGCGATCAGGTGACTGCGGGCCAACCGCTCATGACTCTGCACACCGATACCCCTGAGCGTTTTGAGCGAGCAATCGCCATCGCGCAAGACGCAGTATCAATCGAGGAAACCACGGAGTTTGTTGCTCCAGCGTTGATCTTGGATCGCATTAGCTGATTCTGTTGAACTGCTAAGCCTGTTGGCCTGCCAAGAATGCTGGCCTGCGTGCGCGCCCAAGCGTGAGCAGGCCAGTGTGCGTGGGCAGGCCAGCATGCAAGGTGAATAGATGCGACGAACGCTGGCGGCGAATGGATATGGGAAAGACGCCGTCTTGTTCTAGCCACCGTCTGTGACGCTAGCCGGTAAAGTTGCAAGTATCTAAGAGTTCCCAGAACAAAGGATTGCTTTGGCTGCACAAGGTCTTCAACTCACCACATTTCTCTATGGCCTGTATTTTGGTAGGCGCAAGATGCCGGCTCTTGTTTCCCCTCTAGCCGCGAGCCAAACACGTTCATGGGCTTTGGGTGTGAACGAAGGGCCCGTAGAGATTGGTGGGCAGTGCCGCGCTGTGCAGGTTGACAACACCACGTGCGGTTCCGCTGCCATTGCGCTGGCTAAGGCAAGTGACCCCGCGTCGGCCGAAGCCCGAGGGTTACTTGGGACAGATGCCAATCCACAATCGCAGTTCGCTGAGCTTCAACATGCCATCAAAGTGGAAACAAACAGGCGTCGTTGGGGCCTCAAGTGGCCTCACGCTTGGGGAACTCCTCCGTGGGGTGCTTCGAGGGAGATGACCTTCGCTGGTCACGAATACTTCGATCGCATGGTTGTTGACACGTCATTGCCTCAATCCACCCGAGTGCTCACCCACGCCGCCAGGTGTGTGCAAGCCGGGTTCCCGGTACTTCTTTATGTTGGGGGAGACACCAGCATGGGAATGGGAAAAGGGGTGCCACGGCATGTTGTGGTTCTGGACAAGCCACCAACGCCCCTCGATGATCCAAGCCAGTTAGAGAACGCTTTGGGAAACCCTGACATCGGTTCTGAAGCCGTTAGTACTGAGAACAATGTGGATACTGACATCGAAGCGGTGATGACGCAGCGGTTGGCAGAACTTGAACGGAAAATCGCAGCAAAACTCAGTGAAGCTCGATCGGCCATGCAAGAGCCCGACTTTAACCCTGAGATGTTCATTTACGAGCCATCGCAGGGAATCAACACAAAAGTTACGCTGGAAGAACTCATCAACAAGAAATGTCCGCCACAGGCAATTGGTGGCTGGAGGCACATCATGTGGGCCATCATGCCGAAGGCGCTCGAGGTTCATTCTGGTAGGAGCGGCTCAGGCGTGTAGGACGCCCGCTCAACAACGCGGCATGAATCTCACCCCAATACTTAGCCCTCTGATTCCTTGAATCCGATTGCACGTAGAGAAACGGAACTCACAATGGACCTTGCTCAACTCCCGAAGGTGGTTTTGCACGATCACCTCGATGGAGGACTGCGTCCGGTAACAATCCTAAAATTGGCTGCGCAGATCGGTCATGCGCTGCCCGCGGACACTGAAGAGGAACTGGCGCAGTGGTTTGTGGACTCAGCGAACTCCGGTTCACTGGTTCGGTACCTCGAAACATTCGAACACACCATTGCTGTGATGCAGACTCGCGAACAACTCGCACGAGTCGCACGCGAAATGGTGTTGGACATGGCAGCTGATGGCGTGATTTATGTGGAATCGCGTTGGGCTCCGGAGCAGCACCTTCAGCGTGGATTGACGCTTCAAGAGGCTGTTGATGCAGTTCAACAAGGAATCGACGAAGGCGTTGAAATAGCTGCACGCGATGGACATGACATCATCGTTGGCCAGCTCATCACCGCAATGCGCCACGCGGATCGGTGGGAAGAGATCGCAGACTTGGCAATTGCAAACCATGGACGCGGTGTAGTCGGCTTTGACATAGCTGGGGCAGAAAACGGCTTCCTGCCCGACCGGTTCCCCCNNCGCGAAGCTGCAGGCATCGAATCAATAAGCCAGGCTGTGCACTTGGGTCAAGCGCAACGAATCGGCCATGGTGTCCGAATCACTCAAGACATTGAGGGTTTTGGAACCCAAGATCCGGTACTGGGCAAGGTGGCCCACTGGATTCGGGACAACCAAATTGCATTGGAAGTGTGCCCGTGCTCAAATGTGCAAACCGACGCAGCCCTGAATGCAAGTGGTGAACCACTGCGAAGCATTGCCCAACACCCAATTTCGGGCTTGAGGGATCTAGACTTCGCGGTAACTCTCAACACCGATAACCGTTTGATGTCTGCCACCTCAATGACAAACGAGATGACCTTGTTGGTCGAAGAGGCGGGCTGGACCCTCGAAGACCTGCGTGACGTCACTCTTGCGGCAGTGTGGAGCGCATTCATCCATCACGATGAACGGCACCTGTTGGGTGAACGCGTCATTGCCGCTTTTCCCCAATAACTTACCCGCAACGCGCCCTAAAACTCTAGGGGCACGTTAGTGCACCACACAGAGACGTAGTGCGGCACGGATACAGGAATTACAACTGACCACAAATGAGTTAGGAGCTCACCATGAACACTTCCACCCCAACACCTGCTGAGGTCGCAGGGATCGTTGATCACACGCTTCTGAAGCCAGAGTCGACCCCTGCAGACATCGAAGCACTTGTGAAGGAAGGCGCGGCACTGGGCGTTTACTCGGTGTGTGTTTCCCCTTCGCAACTTCCAGTACCTTCAGCCCACGAAGCAGGCATCAAGGTAGCTACGGTGGTTGGATTCCCATCCGGTGCGGTCAAGTCGGCTGTGAAGGCAGCAGAGACTGCGCAGGCAGTGGCGGACGGCGCCGATGAAGTTGATATGGTCATCAACCTCGGCGCTGTGAAGTCCGGAGATTGGGACCTCGTAGAATCTGACATCGCAGCCGTGCGTGAGGCGGCCGGTGAGGGCATTATTGTGAAGGTAATCATCGAGTCTGCAGCGTTGACAGACGATGAAATTGTTAAGGCATGCGAAGCTTCGGAGCGCGCTGGCGCGGACTTTGTAAAGACCTCCACTGGTTTCCACTCCACGGGCGGGGCTTCCGCACATGCGGTTGCGCTGATGGCCGCAACCGTTGCACCGCGCCTTGGTGTTAAGGCTTCTGGCGCGATCCGTTCCGGCGCAACCGCGCTTGAAATGATCGCCGCCGGTGCTACGCGCTTGGGATTGTCAGAAACCAATGCCGTGTTGGATGGCGTTGCTAACCCACAGTCAGACGACACCAACTCATCCTCAGGTTACTGAGAGTTGCGTTTAGTTTGAAATAGTCTGGTTTGGGCCCGTTCAGCATCTGTTGGACGGGCCCAAAGGTTTGCGCTGAAGTGCATTTCTGTGACAGCATCGTTTACGAAACAACCACGTTGTTTAAATGCTTAGGCACCGAGCGGTCCCGTGAACTTAGGAATGTCAGAAGTGGAACAACTAGATTACTCGATTGCACAAGTGCGCCAACGCGTGATCATCAATGCAACCGTCACTGCCAAAGAGCAGCTCTCCGATCTCATGATTCGTCTGACTTTTGCCAGCCCAGACTTCATTGGGCTAGAAGCCATCTCATGTGCTGACACTTATATGAAGCTCATCCTCCCGGCAGCAGATGGATCTGATGACCAAGTGATGCGCTCATATTCAGTACGCTCCCATGACTCGGTTGCAGGCGTGGTGGACATTGACTTTGCGTTGCATGGACAAGGCGGGGTAGCAGCCGCTTGGGCCGCTAGCGTTGCAGTTGGCTCTCCGGCACTATTCAAGGGCGTGGGAGGCGGCTACACACCTCATGCGCAGGCGCCATGGCACCTGCTCATTGGCGACGATTCCGCTCTTCCAGCAATCGCGGTGGCTCTGGAACGCATTGGTGACGCT
>DFNY01000218.1:0-8791 GCA_002376595.1 Jonesiaceae bacterium UBA3555
GCGCTACCAAACTGCGCTACACCCCGAAAGCGGTTGCGCGCCGTATTCCACACTACGCCTTTTTCATTCACTAGGAAAACAAAATGACAACGAGACGTGAAAATGTGCCAGACCAGACACGCGGGAGGGCAGGGCAACGCCGAACAAATCAAAGCTTGCGCCAGCACAGCCAACAGGACAGCGCCGAGCAAGCGGCGACTTGTGCGAGCACACCTAACAGGGCAACGAAAANNTCGACTCTAAGTGAGCATCGACTCTAAGTGAGCATCGACTCTAAGTGAGTATCGACCGTGCTCTCTAGCAAGTACTGAGTAAGGGTTCGCGGGTAACAAACCTCATAGAAGAAGG
This sequence comes from Jonesiaceae bacterium UBA3555, assembly GCA_002376595.1. GTDB lineage: Bacteria > Actinomycetota > Actinomycetes > Actinomycetales > Cellulomonadaceae > Timonella. The sequence goes on from DFNY01000218.1 coordinate 349, forward strand.
CTCGGGGTCAGTCCAAGTGACTGGCCTCGAGCCTTTTGTTGTCGGGGTGACAGGATTTGAACCTGCGACCTTCCGCTCCCAAAGCGGACGCGCTACCAACCTGCGCCACACCCCGAGTTGTTTTGACAACTCCTTAACTATACCGGACTTAATCCGCCCTCAAGCGCCATTCTGGCCCAGTGTGATCAACAGCGCAGTTTGTTGCCCTCATCTGGCAGTAGGGCTCATGAGTCAGTTCAGGGCGACAAGAGTCAGAAGCGTGGCCTCTGGGCGGCAAGCAAAGCGGAACGGAGTGTACGGAGACGTACCTAGCCCTGCGCTGACGTGAAGCCAACTGGAATCTTCGCCGCCAACCTCGTCGGGACGGGCGTAAGGCCAACCGTGGAGCCCGGAGGCGCGGTTTCTGTCAATGTCGCAATTGGTTACTAAGGCCCCGAACCCTGGAACACATAGTTGTCCACCGTGGGTGTGCCCAGCCCTTATCAAGTCTGTCTTCTGTTCGTGCATTGCATTCAATACGCGGGTGTAGGGAGCGTGCACAACTCCAATGTGCACGTCAGCACCGAGCGAATCTACTTCGGCCGTTGGGCGAGGCAGTGGCATGCGGTCGCGGTCTATGTGTGGGTCGTCGACTCCAACAAAGTCCAACCTCAAACCGTTGACCTGAGCAATAGCCCTGGTGTTCGACAAGTCGAGCCATCCACGTCGTGCCAAGGCTCGTGTGAGCTCTGCGGATGGGAGGGTTTTGGGTTCTGGAAGGTGGGGGAGTCGGGAGTCTTTGAGTAGGTAACGCGTTGGGCTTTTGAGGCGAGGCGCAAAATAGTCGTTTGATCCCAACACAAAGGCACCTGGGAACTCGAGCAGAGGGTCCAGAGCACGGGTCAGCGCTGGTAGCGCATCAACGTGTGCCAGATTATCTCCGGTGTCGATTACAAAGTCCGGGCGCAAATCCGCGAGTGACCGGACCCATTCGATTTCCTTGAACTTGCGTGGCGTGAGGTGAAGATCGCTTAGGTGCAAGATGGTCAGTGGTTCAGCGCCCGCGGGGAGTACCGGAACCACTTGGGTGCGGAGTACATACGAATGGGCTTCACAGTAGGAATAACCAAGGCCAGCAGCGGCAGCACCAGCGGCCAAGGCTGCTGCCGTACCCAATTGCTTAAGCACCATTAACCGTCTCTGCCGCCGTTACCATTGCCGTTTCCACCGCCGCCACCACCGTTATTTGGGCGGCCGCCATCTTGGTCTCCACCACCTTGCTGTGGAGCCTCAGGAGTGCTTGGCGAAGGGTTGTTCTTGGCCTCTTCTTCGGCCTTCTTCCTGGCTTCTTCTTCGGCCTTTGCCTTGGCCTCAGCCTCGATTTCGGCGTCAGTCTTTTCGCGCTCACCAAGAACGTTTTTGGACACAGTTGGGAACTTTTCTTTTGGCAAGTCGGCTAGCGCCTTGTCCATGAACTTCTTCCAAATGGGTGCGGCCATGGTGGAACCGTAGATGCGACCGTAGTAACGGCCGTTGAGGCGTACGCGGTCCATGGCCTGCTTGGTGTCGGGGTCACCCATCCAAACGGCTGTGGAGAGCTGAGGGGTGTAGCCAACGAACCAAGCATCGCCGTTGTCGTTGGTGGTACCAGTCTTGCCTGCAGCTGGTCGCCCGCCCTTGAGAGCGGACTTTGCGGCACCGCCACCTGCGGAGATTACCGATGCAAGCGCGTGGTTGACGCCTTTGGTGGTTTCAGTATCAAGAGTCTGACGGCACTTTGCCTCAGGGACCTTGAGCTTCTCTCCACTTGCGTCAGTGACGGACTCAATTGCGATGGGCTCGCAGTACACGCCGCCGTTTGCGAAGGTGGCAAAGGCGCTTGCCATGATCAATGGGGATGAGCTCTGGGTGCCCAGTACCATTGCAGGCTTTACGTCGATCTTGCCTTCGTCGGCAGGGTCGGAAGGACGGAAGCCGATGTNNAGTTTTTGCCAACTTACAGATGTTGAGCTGGCTTTCCATAGCCACAAAAGCTGTGTTCACAGAGGTGGAAGTCGCTTGTAGAGCGGAGCGGCGTCCAGAAGCGCGACCGTCGGAGTTACGTGGTGTCCACCCGTCGCGGCCGTATGGTCCGTTACCTGTGCAGGTGCCCGTATCAAAGTCTCCAGGCCACCAGGTTTTGAGGTCAGCACTAACGGTTTCGTTGAGGGTGTGGCCTTCCTTGAGCCATTCCGCCAAAACGAAAGCCTTGAAGGTGGAGCCTACCTGGAATCCACGCGACCCACCATACTCAAATGGTGCGGAATAGTTCACCGAGGTGAACCCTTCCTTTTTGGTATTGCTCGGGTTGTATTGGCGGTTTTGCGCCATAACCTTGATTTTTCCGGTGCCAGGTTCCACCGCCGTGAGTGCAGATGCAATGTTGTACTTGTTGTCCGCAGGAACGGTGTCACGCAGGATGACGTAAGCGTCCTTCTGTGCTGCGACATCCAAAGTGGTCACAATCTTCAGGCCACCGCGGTACAAGAGTTCCTTGCGCTCTGCAACGGTTTCGCCAAAGACCGGGTTCTGAATGATGGTCTTAGTTACGTAGTCACAGAAGAAACCGTTGCGGCCGGCAGCTTCACAGCCATTGGTGAGCTTTTGTACGTTCAAGGTGTCTTCCACCTTGGTAGCTACAGCTTCTTGGTACTCAGCATTGGTGATGTAGCCCTGTTGGTACATCAACATCAAGACCACGTTACGGCGGCGCTGGTTCTCTTCAGGCTTTGAGGTTGGATCAAACTTTCCGGGCAACTGCGTGATGCCGGCGATGGTTGCGGCCTCAACGATCGAGAGGTCCTTGGCCTTCTTGCCAAAGTAATAGTTGGCTGCAGTTTCAGCGCCATAGACCTTAATACCGAACTGTGCGATGTTCAGATAGCCTTCGAGGATTTCTTCCTTAGACATGGTCTTTTCAACGTGCAACGCCAACTTGGCTTCACGCATCTTGCGCTCGATGGCGTCTTCTTTTGCCTTCTCAACACCGGCTAAGTCGCCGTCTCGGGAAGCTTTCTGAATCAGAGCGTTCTTCACGTACTGCTGGGTCAGGGTCGAAGCACCCGAGCGCGAGGAACCCGTGAGGTTGCCGACCACTGCACGGGCTNNTGGGTCAGGGTGGAACCACCACCGCCCTTGCCAGATACCTGCTGTAGCGCGGCGCGAGTGATGCCTTGAATATCAACTCCACCGTGGGACCAGAATCGTTTGTCTTCCGTGGCAATCACAGCGTTCTGAAGGTTCATGGAGATTTCAGAAAGCGGAACAACAAGGCGGTTCTCGGAGTAGTACGTGGCAAGCAAAGTCTTGCCATCGGAGGCATAGATCTTGGATGCCTGAGCGGGGGCAACAATATCGAGCACCGAAGGGATCTCATTGAACGTGTCGGTGGCGGTCTTCGTTGCGGTGCTTGCCCCAGCGGCCACAGGAACCACTAGCGCGGCGGTGAGGATTCCACCGATCATAGACAAGACCAAGAACATGGCCACTAGACCGATTGCTTGGAAAGGGTTCACAGATCTGCGTTTTGACGCGGCATTGTGCGTCAACGCGTTCGTTGATCCTTTGTTCACAGCGTTCTGTCTCCTTGTGGTGCTTTGTGTTCCGCGCAAGCGCGGCTTTGTTTCCCGTGTCCGCTCACGTGAACTGAGCGAGGAAGCCAGAAGTTGGCACAAGTTATACCCTACGCGAATATGCTGTGAGTTCACTCGAGATAGCGCGGAACTTCTGTGTTGATTTCGTGACTTTGCGCCGCCAATGGGTCGCCTGTGGAGCCATGATCCCGTTATGGATTCCTCATTCTCCTGTGCCGGCGTTGCCCGTACTATTGGAGTATGGCTCAAAAGTGGGAATATGTAACCGTGCCTTTGATCATTCACGCGACAAAGGCAATTCTTGATAACTGGGGCTCCGAAGGTTGGGAGCTTGTGCAGGTAGTAACCGGACCAGATGGAAATGGCCTCGTGGCTTACATGAAGCGTCCGGTGGAGTGATCGTGGGCGGTACAGTTGCAGCTCGCTTGTCCGAACTTGGGATTGACCTGCCAAAAGTAGCTGCTCCAGTAGCTGCATATGCGCCTGCGATACGCACCGGTAACTATGTATTTACCTCGGGACAGTTGCCGTTCGTGGATGGGGCTCTGCCAAAGTCGGGCAAAGTTGGCGCTGATGTCTCTGCGGATGAAGCTTACGGTTATGCCCGCACTTGTGCTCTCAACGCACTGGCGGCTATCGCTGCTGAAGTAGGTTCACTGGACAATATTGTTCGTGTGGTCAAGGTGGTGGGATTCGTTGCAAGCGATCCTGCTTTCACCGGACAACCTGCCGTAATTAACGGTGCGAGCGAAGTCTTGTCTCAGATTTTTGGAGATGCTGGCGTTCACGCGCGCTCCGCTGTTGGCGTGGCGGTCCTTCCGCTTGATGCTCCAGTTGAAGTTGAACTCATTGTGGAAGTTGCTTAGACGCATTACTCGGTATGTCAGATAGATAGGGGTAGCACGCGAATCTAGTCTTCGCGCAGCTGCCAACGCATGAAAGCGGGGGCCAAGGGCNNCCCCCGCTTTCATGTGCGAGGAATATGAAGTTAGTTAGGTGCCGCGCTAGCGGTGCCCAACAACAAGACGCTATCGAGCACGTCGCTCCAGACGGTCAAGGTCTAGGAGGACTACAGCGCGTCCTTCACGGCGAACCCAGCCGCGTCCTGCGAAGTCGGCGAGTGCCTTGTTCACGGTTTCGCGTGATGCGCCAACTAGTTGCGCGAGTTCTTCCTGGGTGAGGTCGTGTGCAACACGGATGCCCTCGTCCACGCGCTCTCCAAAGCGAGTTGAGAGATCCAAAAGGGCCTTGGCAACTCGGCCTGGTACGTCAGAGAAGACGAGATNNAGGGCTTCGTTGGTGCGACGCAGGCGGCGAGCCAGAGCGGTCAACAGGTGCTTTGCAACAACTGGGCGTTCTTCGATAACACGTACAAGTGCAGTGTGCTCGAGTTCGTATAGAACTGAGTCGGATACCGCGCTTGCAGACAATGAACGTGGGCCTGGATCGAACAGTGAGAGTTCACCGAACATTTCGCCTGGGCCGAGAATTGCTAGCAGGTTCTCGCGTCCGTCACCGGAGCTGGAACCGAGCTTAATCTTTCCCTCTTCGATGATGTAGAGACGGTCGCCGTTCTCTCCTTCATCAAACAGGACCTCACCACGGTTCAGCTCAACCTTGACCATGGACGCAACGAGCGACTGACGCTCACTCTCATCCATGGTGGCAAAGAGTGGTGCGGCAAGAATGACGTTTTCGTTGTCCACTTGACACTTCCTTCACACGAGAAAATATTCCTCATTTAGTTTGCACTATTGCGCTACTGCGCGAAACCTACAAACACATAAGTAAATCGTTGTTTCTTATCTTTCCACATGAACTGCGACTATGCGTGCCTTTGTGCGAGTTGATCTGACAGAACCATGTATTGCTTTCGCACGCTGCGTTCATATGTTCTCAAGGTGACCTCTAAGTCTTTGAGCTGTGGAAGGGACGAGGCCTGTAGCCCGTCGAGTTCTCCCAAGATTGAGGGACGTAAAGAATGGATCTCGGTATCGAGTTCGAGTGCCTCGGCTGAGAAGTATTCGGTAAGTTGTCCGGCTAGAGGTAGTGGCGGCGCGACATGTGCAGTACACAGATCCATGCGAGCACGCAGTAGTCTGCGCCAGTGGCCAATGTTTGAGAGCTCAGCGCGCAGGAGCGAATGGGCTCGCCTCAGATCTTCGGTGCTGTGACCAGCACCTTCAGTGGGGTCCAAAGTTTCGGGCATGAATGCCAATCTTTCTGATGAACCATTGTGTGGGGGTGATTCGGGTGGGGAACGCAGGCACAACAGTTATGCTGAACTCGCTTGTATTGCTCTGTGTTTATCGGCGAAAAACTCTATTGACTTGAGATGTTTGCTCAGTTGAGCAGGTGGCGTCGCGCACTAAATCAAGGTAGGAAACTCTAGGTGGACTCACTTACTTCGGATATTGCGTTGGTGCGCCGTGCACGAAAGATTTTCCGTGAATTAGGGGAGATCCACCCGGATGCCCATTGCGAGCTAGATTTCAGTACGTCTTTGGAGTTACTCGTAGCAACAGTGCTGTCTGCGCAATCGACGGACAAACGCGTGAACTTGGTCACCCCAGCCCTTTTTGCCAAGTATCCAGATGCTCTCGCGTATGCCCAAGCTGATCTGATTGAACTTGAAGAGGACATTCGGCCGACCGGATTTCAGCGTCAGAAGGCGAAATCGCTGAAGGGAATTGANNGTTCCCCGAAAGCAATCCGAGCTAGTGAAGTTGCCAGGTGTGGGGCGCAAGACAGCCAACGTCGTTTTGGGCGATGCCTTTGGTGTTCCCGGAATTACCGTTGACACCCACTTTGGACGGCTGGTTAGGCGCTGGGGCTGGACACAGTCAGAGGACCCAGTCGCTGTGGAAGCGGAAATTGGAGCGTTGTTCCCGCGGAAAGATTGGACCTTGTTGTCTCACCGGGTCATTTTTCATGGACGCAGGGTGTGCCACTCCAGGAGGCCTGCATGCGGCGCGTGTCCTCTATCCAAACTATGTCCGTCATCGGANNTCGACCCCGTCAAGGCGCGAGCGCTTCTTAAATTCCCGGCAGAGAATCAGTGAGCCTGTAGCAGGTGGTACTCGGTCTGGAGGTAGTCACGCAGGCCTGCTAGTTGGCGTCAACTGAGTCTTTGAGCCAGTCCAACAAAATGTCATTGACTTGGGTTGGAGCTTCTTCGGTGAGGAAGTATCCGGCATCTGCGATGGTTTCGTACCGCAAGTTCATGCAGAATGCTGACGAGTCAATGGAGACTGATTCTTTACGTAGGCAGCCGTCTTGAGCACCTTGGAGTTGTAGCGCTGGCACGGAGATTGGGGTGCGTACTGCAACGGTGAACCGTCGCGCTAGAGGAGACGGGCGCAGCGAGGTGTATGACTTGAGCGCTTCGAATGAGTTGTGTGCCGCGAACGGAATGCCCAAGGCATTGGTGTAGACACTCAAGGCTTCTGGGTCTGCAGGTTGAGCTGCCCATTGGCTAAATACTTTGGCTAGGGCACCAGGCTTGAGAATTGCTTTTTCTGCTAGTGGGCCTACCTTCATGAACTGAAGTTGCGCGAACGCTGAGCGCGTTGTGGTCGAACGTAGCGATGTGTGAAGGTGGGCTGGGTGCGGAGCCGAGAGTACCGCGACTGCTCGCGTTACCGAGGGTTGTAGCGCGGGCATGGCCCATGCGGTGGTTCCGCCAAGCCCGTGTCCAATGACTATGGCGTTTGACGCACCGAGTGAACGAATAACTCCAGCTACGTCTCGGGTGCGAGTGGCGATGTCGTATCCCGTTGGTGGCTTGTCTGAGGCCCCGGCTCCGCGCATATCCATTGCGGCTACCCGATACCCGGCTTCTGCAAGTGCAGGAATTTGGTGTCGCCATTGCCACCAGAACAGTGGGAATCCGTGCAGGAGCACAATCAGAGGTGCCGAGCGATCTTCGGGACCAGCAGTCACTACGTGAAAGCGCGCTCCGTTGGCGGATACGAATTCATGCTTCCATGGTCCGTCAATGAGGACGTCACTATAGTCTCGGTTCACGGTGGCAAGTCTAGTAAATCTGAGTGTCTCAGGGACAGCCCGGCGCGCGTGAAATGCACGTTGAGACAAAGCCCATGCCTGCGGGATGGCGCAAGAGGGCTATTCGGCTACGTCTATGTCAAAGTCGATTGGTTCGGCCAGCGTTTCGGCTGACTCCTTGGCGCGCCTGTCCTTGGGGGGATCAAAGCGATATCCAACGTTTCGGACGGTTCCAATGATCTGTTCGTATTCCACTCCGAGTTTGGCACGCAGGCGCCTCACGTGGACGTCTACGGTTCGTGTGCCTCCGTAGTAGTCGTATCCCCAGACTTCTTGCAGCAGTTGACTGCGTGTGAATACGCGTCCTGGGTGTTGAACCAGGTACTTGAGTAGTTCGAACTCTTTGTAAGTGAGGTCTAGTGGTGTTCCGCGGAGCCGTGCGGTGTAGCCGGACGCATCAATGAACAGTTCCCCGGAACTGATTTCTTCAGGGTGGTTGCTCTGTTCAATGTGGGTGGTGCGTTCCCGTGAGAGCCGCAACCGAGCTTCAGTTTCAGCTGGGCTGGAGGAATCTAGCAGGAAGTCGTCGGCGCCCCAGTCAGAGGTGACAACCATGAGGCCGCCCTCGGTGAGGATCAAGATGAGCGGCACATCAATTCCGGTGGCGCGCAGCATGCGGCACGTGGAGCGCGCTCCAACGAGGTCTTTGCGTGCGTCTAGCAAAATGATGTCGGCGTCAGGTGCGTCCACTACTGCCGAAGGCTCCATAGGAAGCGTGCGAACGCGGTGTGATAGCAGTCCGAGCGCAGGTAGAACTTGGACTGAAC
>DFNY01000218.1:8829-15352 GCA_002376595.1 Jonesiaceae bacterium UBA3555
GCGAAACTATGTAATCTCGGTCAAGATTGGGCTGTTGGGGTGAGCAATGGCCATGAATGTGCGGTTTTCTGGGACACTAATACGGTGAAGTTATCGACTCGTGCTGTTCTGACCGCAGTGCTTTCCGCCGTTGTTGCGGTGGCTGCCTACCTTGGGATGGTCCCGCTCATTGTTGCTGTGACGCTATTTGTTGTGGCGTTTGCGTTTGGGTGGTCCCACCTGTTGCGCCTACCTGCGGTGGGCGGTTCGAGTCTTGTGGTTGTGCTCGCTGGATTGGGTTCTTTGGCCTGCGTTGCGGTCACGCCGGATCAGCCATGGCTGAGGTATTTACCCATGGTTCTGGCTATGTCTGTGTTCTTGGCGTTCATTAATGAGATGTTGCGGCCGTATCCGCGCATTACGTTGGTGGATTCGCTAATCGGCACGGTCTCGGGCGCAGTGGTCGCAGTATGTGCGGCTGGGTGGTTGGCTATCTACCGCTTGGACAATGGCATGGAGTTGGCGGTTGTGGCGGCGGGTTCGCTGGCTGTTGCAAGTGCTGTCTCCGCCGTGAAGTTGGCTGAACCGATTCGTTCGGTGGTCACGGTTGTTGCGGCCGGTGTGGCTGGTGTGGGTGGCTCCTATTTGCTTCCGCATTTGACCGTGATTCCGGGCATTGTGATTGGTGTTTTGGCTGCGCTGAGTCTGGTTGCTATCAATCTGTTGTTTGGCAAAATTCGTTCGAAGCATGGCAAAGCCGCGGTCGCTTCGGTACTGACACTGCCTGTGGCAGTGGTAGGAATCATCACCTATATCGCTGGCCGGATCTTGCTATAGCGTGCCACGCTCGTTTCCCGACGAATCGGCTTGGTTACGGGCGAATGACACGTCCCAGCAGCGCTGTGTGAGCTAGTACACGAGCGCTTGTACCGAGTCAGCCGTGATTTCTTCAACGAACACTGGGGCGCCAGCGATTCGTACTCCTGGTAGTAGATCCGCCTGGGATAAACCACGTCTAGCTACGCATTGGGTGCAGGCCGTGAGGGTTCCTTCGCTCAGAACAATGTCCACGAGGGCTGCCATTTCCACTGCGTGCTCCAGTGCGATGTCGCTCGCTCTGCCCGGTACCGCTAGGTAGACGGATTCTCCCGTCAGCCACACGGACACTTCTACTCCGGCTGCGAGTGCGGCGGTCGCAACTGTGAAGGCTTGATTGGTCTTTTCGGGCTCGGTGGCGCCTGTGGTGGATTTGATTACTAGAGTGTGCGCTGCCATGGGGGTCCCTTACGTTGTGATTCTGCGTGCCGTAATCGTAGCCACTACTTTCCCTCGATGGTGCATGTCTGGTTTGAAAGTGCATAAAGGGGATCTTGGCCCGGCCACTGCCGTGGTCTGGCTAGTGACAGGTAGACTTGGTTCATGGACATCGACGTACATGCACTTGAGACTTTTTTCATCGGCCTCTTGGTCGTGGTATCTGTAACTATCGTGTGGTTCGCAGGCTACACGGTGTACAAGCTTTTTAAGGGACAGCGATAACTTATGACTTTTACTTTTCCGCAGGGACTTGCGCCGGAACTGTACCCATTGTCTTGGCTGGTGGGAACGTGGCGTGGTGAAGGGGTGCTGGAATACCCAGGAATCGACACTTCAGGGTTCGTGCAGGAAGTAACGTTTGACCACGATGGCGGACCGTACTTGAGGTACGTTTCCACCATTACGCTCACTCCGCAAGCTATGCCTAGTGTTCCAGACCCAATGGCGCCGTTTGACGCACTAGATGCCGCGCAGAAGCCACAGAACTCGGATGAAACCGAGGAGCAGGAAGCCGCGGCAGACGAACCAGAGCTTGGCGCTGTCGAAGCCGAGCCGGTGATTTGGTCAACTGAAACTGGATACTGGCGCATTGCTCCGGAACCCCATGAGGGCGTACCTGCACAGCAGACTTCTTTGGAAGTTCTACTGAGTGATCCTGCCGGAAGAGTTTCGGTGTACTTAGGTGTTGCCCATGATGGCAAGGTCCAGCTCGTTTCAGACCTAATTGCCCGGACTGCGACCGCTGCTGAAGTTTCTGCATCAAAGCGGATGTATGGAAACGTCAACGGCGACCTCATGTGGATCCAGCAGATTTCGGCCTTTGGCCAACCAATGCAGGACTACGTTTCTGCAACCCTCAAGCGCGTAGAAGAGTGAGATCATGACTGCTTCGCAGTACCGCAGTCCACTGTTACAACGCCATGGTGCTGTTCCCGCAGCTGGACCAGACGAAGGCGTGGCGTGGCACTACGGTGACCCCACGGCTGAGCAGCGTGCACTGGCGCGTGGCGCAGCCGTAGTGGATCAGTCTCATTTGGCTGTTATCACCGTAACCGGACCAGACCGGCTCAGCTGGCTTCACTCGATCACGAGTGCTTGGCTCACCGATCTTCCATCGCATACCTCTACCGAATTCTTAGTGCTTTCCCCGCAAGGGCACATTGAGCACAGTGCAGGTGTTGTAGATGATGGCGCCACAACATGGCTGATCACCGAGCCAACGAATGGCCCTGCCTTGGCAACGTGGCTCAACCGTATGAAGTTCATGCTGGACGTGGAAATCACTGACGTTACCGAGCACTGGGCTGCCATTGGAGAGCCTGTGAGTGCTGAAGGCTTAGCGGGGGAGCCTGTCACGTGGGTTGACCCCTGGCCACGGGTGCTAGAAGGCGGAACCCGTTACGGACCAGCACAAGGGGAGCACCCTGGAGACTTCCGCAAGTGGCGACTGGTGCTTGTCCCGCGTGCGCAACTAGCCGAGCAGGTAGCACATCGAGAAGCGGGCGGTTGGAAGCTAGCCGGTACCTGGGCCACCGAGGCTCTACGGGTAGAAGCAGTAAGGCCACGACTCTCAACTGAAGTGGACCATAAGTCCATCCCGCATGAACTCGATTGGCTCCGTACTGCGGTACACCTACACAAGGGCTGCTATCGCGGACAAGAAACGATCGCACGCGTCCACAACCTTGGCCGACCACCACGGCGAATCGTGCTGATGCACCTAGACGGATCTGGTCACCTTTTGCCAGAGCGGGGCGCTAACGTCTATGTGGGAGACAAGGCCGTGGGTACAGTCACCTCTGTTGCCCGTCACCATGAACTGGGCCCAGTCGCTCTGGCCGTCATTAAGCGTTCTGTATCTCAGGACGCAGAATTCACTGTTGATTGTGATGGCGGAGCAATAGCTGGAGGGCAAGAAGTAGTAGTCCCAGGCGAGGGGCTTGCCGCTTCACGCCCAGAAGCCCGCGGCGCAACCTCAAGCGATGCCCGCGGCGATGCAAACCTCAATGGCACTATGGGTAGGTTCCTCTAAGTTGTCTGCTGAAACACACAACCTTGCTGTACTTACGTCTCGGATTAAGACGTGGGCAAGGCAAGGAAGAGGGCGCGTTCGCCGTGCCTTTTGGCCAGTACTCATTGCCGCAATTGCTTGTGGACTTTCCCATCTGGCAGCGCATCATTTACTGGGACATCCGTTCCCCTTTTTCGCACCTGTTGCTGCCTGGGCCTGCCTCGGGTTCACTTCCGAACGCAACGTGCGCCGGGTGGCGGAAACCGGACTGGGTCTCTCTATTGGGATCTGGGCTGGTGAGTACTTTGGAATCATCTTTGGGCACGGTCCTATCCAAATTGGAGCCGCCATTTTCTTGGCGGTGATGCTGGCGAGGTTTATTGGCCCAGGTGCTCCGTTTGCAACTCACACTGGAACGCAGACAGCTGTGCTCGTAGGACTCCCCGCAGGCCTCATGAGTCCGGCCCTGGGCGGTGGCTTTGGCCGTTGGACCGATGCTCTTGTCGGAACAGCGGTCGCAATCATAGTGGCGTTCATCATTCCAAGCGATCCTCGCCGGCACGCGCGCACTAGCGCGAGGGCCGCTTGCCGAGAACTCGCCGAGACACTCACTCTTACCGCCCACGGACTGCGAACTGGGGAACCAGCAGATCAGGACATTGCGATGAACCGAGGACGCTCGTCGGAAATCATCTTGGAAGAGTGGCGAACCACGTCCCTCGAAGCGATCAACACCGCGAAAATCGCGGCATCTGCTCGAAAATACCGAAGTGAAATCGCCGATTTTGATACCAAACGCATCCTGGTAGACCGAGCCATGCGCTCCATCCGAGTCATTGCACGGCGCGCAAGCAGCACCCCAAAATCCGAGTCCATCGAGGACGTCGCAGTACTGCTGGAAGAACTGAGTGTAGCCGTGGACGAACTCGGCTCGGCCCTGTCCGTAGGGCGCGAGCCGAAACTAGCGCTGCGTCTCATACGCGAAGTCGGAGCGCACGCCGCGCCAGGAGCATTAGGGGAACAGAACTGGCATGCCCAAGCCCTGATCCTCGTGCTGAGGTCAGCGATTGTGGACCTCGCTGAAGCCTGCGGTGCCAGCGAAGAGGAAGCACGCGAACTACTAGCACCGCTTTAGCTGTGCGCTGTATCACAATTCGGTGCTAGGTGACGCGGATTCAGATCCGAGCGGCTCCAGCCGGTAGGCTTACGTCATGTTTGGTGGACTGCAAACCCTGATTATGTTTGTTCTGACAACAGGGTGTTTCGTGATTCAGGCGTGGGCGCTCATCGACTGCCTCCGTCGACCTCAGCGCGCTTTTATCTCAGAAGGCAAGAAGACCAAGAAATTCTGGGGCATCCTCCTAGGAGTGTTCGTGCTCGTAGGTTTCACTGGGCTCGAACCACCGCTCGGCTATGGAATGCTCGGCTACACCGCGCTATTCGTCACCATCCCCGCGTTCATCTACTTTGCTGACGTCCGGCCCGCAGTGGCACCGTACGGCTTCGGGACAGGCGGATCACGCGGCAGCGGCCGCAATAGCGGAGGTTGGTAGTAGTGCGCGCAGTACTCCAACGTGCGCAGCGAGCTAGCGTGCACGTAAACGGTGAGCTCATCTCGTCTTTTGATTCCCAAGGGATCCTCGCATTCGTTGGCGTGACACATGAGGATACTCAAAACGACGTAGACACGGTAGTACGCAAGATAGCCGAGCTGCGCATCCTGGACAACGAAAAATCGGTGACGGATTTGTCTGCCCCCGTGATCGTGGTTTCACAATTCACGCTCTACGCAGACGTCAAAAAAGGGCGGCGCCCATCGTGGAACAACGCCGCAAAACCAGAAGTAGCTGAATCCCTAGTGCACGCCGTTGTTGAAGGTTTACGTGCACGCGGCCTAGACGTAGGCACAGGAGTGTTCGGCGCGGACATGAAAGTTGAGCTCGTCAACGACGGCCCAGTGACTATCATCGTGGATAGTTAAGCCCTCATCCGAACCTCAGATGTAGCTTCATTCAACTCGCTTCCCCCCAAGCACGCAGCAAAGGCCAGAATTTATGGAATACCCCGTGGAATCGCAACCCAAACAACACCTCACCGTCGGTTTGGTTATCGATGATTCATTGGACTCCACTGATGGCGTACAGCAGCACGTGCTCACACTTGGCCGTTGGCTCACCACGCAAGGCCACACCGTTCACTACCTCACGTCAACCACCAAGCGCACAGACCTGCCGAACATGCACTCTCTTGCACGCAACTGGCGGTTGAAGTTCAACGGGAACCGCGTTGGGATCCCACTTCCTGCACCGCGGGGACCCATCAAAGAACTGATGGAGCGAGTGGACTTCGACGTCATTCACGTCCACATGCCCTACTCACCATTCATGGCCGGCCGAGTGATTCCTGCAGCCAAGCCGTCCACCACTCTCATCGGTACCTTCCACATCCTTCCGTGGTCTGCACTCACGCGAATCGGCACCAAGATTCTGGGCTTATGGCAAAGCAAACAACTCAAGAAGTTCTCCCAAATTATTGCGGTCTCCACTCCAGCTGCTGAGTTCGCTGCGCAAGCGTACAAAGTTCAACCGGTAGTCATTGGGAACCCTGTTCGAGTACTGGGATACGAACAGGCATATGAGGAAGAAATGTCCAAGAGGGCGCTGACGCCAGTTTCTGATGACACCCCGGTACGTATCTTCTTCCTTGGCCGATTGGTGGAGCGCAAAGGCGCCGCCGAACTGCTCGCCGCGTGTCGCAGACTCATGGACATCTCCGACACTGAGTTCGAGATAGTGATTGGCGGCAAAGGCCCCCTCCGCGACGAATTGCTGACCTACGTAGCCACGAACGGCTTAGACCACAGAACTTCTNNGCTGAGTCAGACATCGTTGCCCTACCTTCTACGGGCGGCGAAAGCTTTGGAATCTCGGTGGTAGAAGCACTTGCCGCTTGCCGTGGCGTAGTAATCGCAGGGGACAACCCGGGCTACCGCACCGTCATGGAAGGCTTGGAACGCAACCTAGTTGACGCAAAGGACACCGAAGCCTTCGCTCAAATGCTCAAGAAGTATGTGGAGTCCCCTGAACTGCGCGAAGCTGAAAGCGAAGCACAAATTGCACAGGCGCGAACCTTTGACGTGGGCACAATCGGAGCTCAGGTAGTCGCGCAGTACGTGAAGTAGAACCTCCTAGGTGCGGCGCACTCGCCACGATCCTG
>DFNY01000185.1 GCA_002376595.1 Jonesiaceae bacterium UBA3555
AACAACGACGCGTAGCCGACCAGAGTTAACGCGCCAAACATCCAGTCAACTGAGGTGAGCGGCACGGGCTTCCACACCGTCCTCGGTCCGGTGCCCAAGCCGCGACTCTCCAAGGCCAGTGCAATCCGCTCTGACTGTCGAATTGATGTCACTATCAGCGCAAACGCACACCGCGCGAAATCGATGACAGTGAATCTCGTCCTTGCGGGCTGCACCGTCCTTGCGGGCTGCACCGCCCCCTCAGTCGACTCGAAACTTGCCGCGCGTTCTCCTCGTTTGCCCTGCACCACTCCCGTGGCAGATCGCACCTCGTGTGCGGCCCTGATGGTCAACCATTGTTGCGGTAGTCCTTCAAGGATCCGATGCCCCACCAGCATTGCGTAACAGTACCGAGGGCTGATTTTGGCATGTTGGTGCAGGCTGATCATGAGTTCGCGCGGCGGTGTGGTCACGAGGAACGCGATGCTTAATACTCCCACAACGAGCGCTCGTAGAGCCATGGCGGTGCCAAACGCGAGTCCTTCACGCGTGACTTCCATACTTCCGAAACTCAGCACTGGTGTGCCAGATCGAGTTACGGAGTTGACCATGATCACGCCGCAGCCGAACAGGATGAAGGGGAACAGACGCTTCATGAGCGTAGGAAGGCTGACCTGCGCTGATACACGGACAGCAACAAGTGTTGCGCCAAGCATGAGGGCGGCCGGAAGCGGCCGCCACACGGCCAAGGTGCCCAGCGACAGCATGAACAGGACAACAACTTTGATGGTCGGGTTTCTCTGTGCTAGCCAGGAGGTGTTCATGTGATTTTTGGTCGCACGAGTAAGGGTGGCAGGCTGCCGTGCTTGCTTCCCGACGATCCGGCTGGCAAGTCAGATCGGCTTGCGTTATGTTGTCCCGTTGGGAAGCGCGGATAGTCTGCGCCGCGGTGCTTGGATGACACATTCCACTCAGTACTAGCCCTGTTCTCGGCTGGGTCACGGTATGGGTCATTGAGATACTGGAGTTTGTTTTTGAGTTCTTCGGGCGTTTCGCAATGGCGTGCCAGCCAGTGCACTATGTGCGGGGCGTGTAGNNGTGGGCCAGTTCGAGCACGTTGACATCCGCGCGTAATGTGCCGTTGGCAATGACTAATACCCGTGACGCGTAGGATGCTATGGTGCGCAGGTCATGGCTGGAAAAGACAACACCTTGACCTGATGCTGAGTAGGTTTGTAGTGCGCGCATCACGCAGTTACTGGCCAGACGGTCTAGTCCGTATGTGGGTTCGTCTGCGCATAGGATCTCTGGGTCATGCATCATCATGGTGGCTAGACTCAATCTCCTTTTCTGCCCGCCAGACAACGAAAATGGTGACCTGTTGTCGAGGCCCGCCAAGCCAAACTCGGCAAGGAGTGATCGGGCCTTCCTTGTCTGGCTGACTGGTAGGTTGTACAGCATTTCCTCCATCACGGTCGATGTCATGAACTGGTGTTCTGGGTTTTGGAATACGAGGCCTTGGCGGCCTGAGGAGATAGTTCCATGTATTGGTCGGTCTACACCAGCTAGGGCTCGTATCAGTGTTGTTTTTCCTGATCCGTTGGCTCCAACTAGTGCAACAAGCTCACCTGTGTGTACCTCGAAGGTGACGTTGGTGAGTAGTGGCTGTGCGGGTGTTTGAGAGTTTCCACCCCATCCTTTGAGTGCGCGTGGAACAACAGCCAGATCATGCACAGTAAGTACGGCGCGGGCTTGAGACCCCGAGCCAGCATGAGGGTGTGCAGCTTCTGAGCTGTCTACGTGCTTTGTGCGCACGCTACGGATCATTGATGGGTGAACGGCGGAGTTGATTTCGTCAACAATTTCGGGGCAGTTGAGTCCACCAGCACGCCCAAACCGTCCGAGTAGCTCGATCTCTAGCGGAAGCCAACAACCGTGCCGCCACAAGAGTTGCGCCACGTCAGCAGTAATGGTGTCAGGCGATCCTTCCCACAGGATGCTTCCGTCGGCGGCCAGCACAATCCACCTGGTGGGAAGCCCAAAACCGTTGGTGTCTTTGGTCAGTTCCGATAGTTCGTCTAATCGATGCTCAACCATGATCATTGCCGACGATTCGCCCGTGAAACTAGCCAACTTCCCTAACGTTTGTGCCACTTGAGTTACTCCAGCGTGATCCAGCATCGACGTTGGTTCATCGAGCAAAAGAACTCGTGGTCGCGTAACCAATGCCCCCGCCAGTGCTACTTTCTGGAGTTGCCCACCGGACAGCTGTGCTACAGGAAAATTCAGTAGGCGAGTTATCCCGGTTTTACTAGCGATTGCTTCCACCCTAGGGCCGATTTNNCCAAGCGCAAACGCAATGTCATCCTCAAAGAGTGGTAGACAGATCGCCGCCCATGGGTCTTGGGCCACAACGCCTAGTGCCTTCGCGGTGGAAGACGGGCTGTACACCCCAATATTGTGCCCACACAGCTCGATGTCGCCGGTCACGGAGGCGTAGATAGTGGACGGAATCGCGCCCGAGAGCGCACGCAAAACTGTGGACTTCCCACACCCCGATGGCCCCAGAAGCAACACTGACTCACCGGCTCGCACCTCAAAGCTCAGAGGCCCTATCGAGTCCCCGGAAGGGAAAGTCACGCTCACATCGCGCGCCCTGATTCCCGACGAATCCCCACCCAACCCTGACCCCTCGTCGGGAAGGGGGTTGTGTTGGGCCGTGTCGCCCTTGGACTTTTCGGAACCCACGAGCTTTCTCATCAGAGCGGAAATCATGCGGCACCAGCGCGCGCTATAGCGAAGTTGCTCAGCGCTCCAGTGCGGAGCAACGCCGAGACAATGACCTTGGCCAGCAGGCCTCCCAGGATGATGCCGGACGCAGCCTGTAATCCGAACCGGAGCCAGAGAATGTCTTGACCAAACCAGCCCGATCGGAAAGCGGAATAGAAAAATACTGAGACCGACCCAAGTAGGCCGGAGAGCCCATACACAACCCAATTGAAACGACGGTAACGAGTGACAAAGAACGGCAATTCGGAGCCGAATCCTTGCAGGAAAGCCGCGATGAGCAGTGTGGGGCCCACCGGTGAACCGAGGAAGACAACTTCGATGCATGCCGCGATGATCTCGGCAATGATGCCAACCCCGGGTCGCCGAATTATCGCAATGGAAATTGGTGCAACGAGCAGCCAGCCACCATGCAGAATGTGCTCAGAGAGATTTCCGGCGGGCCCCATTGCAACCTGAAGGAACATCCACGCCTGCACCAGAACCCAGTACAGAAACCCAAATACCGTAGAGAGGGTCACCATCAAGACAACGTCTCGCAGAGGGAGCGGACTGGGTCGACTTGGAGCTGGGCGAATCGAAGTCGGACGGTCTGCCGCAAGAGGTTTGTTTTTAACAGTCATTTCAGCGCACTTCTTTCACAGAAGTAGTGGTGTGGCTGGGACTGTTAATAGACAACGTCACGTGGCTAGTTACATGCTGTACGTCCTGACCAGTAAGCACCCAGGCCCCAACAACGGACTGTAGAACCCGACCAACATCACCCTCAAGCCGAGTGACATAGTGCTCAGAGGCCCTAAAGGTTCCCAACTGTTTGGTGTATTCGATAGCGCGGTAAATTGCAGGCATATGCGCACCACCCAACGGATACAGAGCAAACTCCGCGCTACCCCAATGGCCGGTATCTGCCCCGACAGGCGGTTCCACATGCCGCGGTCCCGGCCCCTGAGGCAGGGCGCAATCCATGCCACCAGGACATCCACGCGACAAATGAACCGTGATCGATGAGTGAAAGCGAGACTCGGCCACTGCACCAATCACGGCAGTCAAATACTCCAAAAGGTGCTCTTCCGAACCCCCAACCCACGTGCTCACATCGCCGGTGCTCACCTCAACAG
>DFNY01000163.1:0-380 GCA_002376595.1 Jonesiaceae bacterium UBA3555
GACCAGCGCAAAGAGTGTGCTGAAACTGGAGAAGAAGCAGCGGATTGAAGCGGAAACGAAGCTTGCCCGCAGGGCTGCGCAGGGCAGGAAGGCCGCTAAGTCGATGCCGCCGATTTTGGCCGGTGGGCTGAAACGGAAGGCCGAAGTGACCGCTGGGGCTACTCGTTCGCTTATGGATTCGCGGGTGGGTTCGGCGCGGGCTGCGCTCGACGCAGCCGAGGCGCGCCTCAAAGATGACGAGGCGATCCACCTGATTTTGCCGGACCCGGATGTGCCGCGTTCGCGCAGGCTCGCGCAATTTTCCGACGATACCCGCACCATTTATCTGCAAGGCCCAGAACGTGTGGGGCTGGTTGGGGCAAACGGTGCAGGAAAAACAA
>DFNY01000163.1:421-1744 GCA_002376595.1 Jonesiaceae bacterium UBA3555
TGAGAATGTCAGTGCAATACAGAACATTGTGCCAGTAGCGCCGAGCATGACGGTGGGGGAGATTCGAAACCAGCTGGCGCGGCTGTTGCTTCGTGGGGAATCGGTCAACCGGCCCGTTTCCACGCTATCCGGCGGGGAGCGGTTCCGCGTATCGCTTGCGCGTCTGCTGTTCGCGGAACCGGTGGTGCAACTGTTGGTGTTTGACGAACCAACAAACAACTTGGACATGGCCACCGTGGACCAACTGGTTGCGGCGCTCGCAGACTATCGCGGGGCGCTTCTAGTGGTCAGCCACGACTATGAGTTCTTGGGAAAACTGGGGCTCGACAGCGTTATTGAACTTGGATTTCCCGGCTCAGCGAATGTGCTCAGCCAACGCACGGAGCTGTAGGTGGGCTNNGGGGTTATTCTCGTTCTATTACTGGACCCAAATGAACTAACTGGAGATCATTCCAGGCATAAAGAAACGAGTGTGGCCGGTCCTGAAAGAGGACCGACCACACTCGTTTCTTCCCTGGTGTTGCGTAGGTCTTATGCGGTTGGCAACCAGATCCGCATGGTTGCTGGGCCACGGTTACCCCACGTGGAGTACGGGCGTAGCGGAACGTGAATCTGAGTTCCCGCCGCTGGGTACTCGTCGGTGGTGTATGGCCATACTCGCTCTGGGGTTTCGCGCACGGTAAACGTACCCACAACCTGACCAGTGGTGGCATCCGTGGAGACTTCACCGCTGAACGCCAGAGCATCTACATCGAGGTTGTCAGGAAGATCCACCGACTCAACGCACAAGATCTGCGGACCATGCTGAACCGCGAGTGCTCCACGAGTGGAGTCGATGCGTGGGTCAGACTGCAGCACCACAGGCAGTGAACCGAAATCCAGCTCGATGCGGTCACCAGGAGCGAACGGTCCCTCAAAGGTGGCGTACCCAGGTTCTAGGTTCTGCGTTATCGAGGCAACAGCGGCAGAAGCAGTGCCTGCATCTNNTAAGGTTGCGCTGGTATCCGACGAGCGGTAGCACTCCGTGCCCACCCGGGCACACGCACTTCAAGATCCCAATCCCCAGTAGCCCGCGAGCCAACTTCAATGACCACAGTGGACTGATGCGGTAGATTACTCAAAACTTGAACCTGCGCAACACCTGAGCCCACCTCGGTGGAAATGGTGGACGTTGCATACTGCTGAATCTGCAAAGCAGATTCCGAAGTGGTAGCAACATAGGCGCCAAGGCTAGCCAGCGTACGAGAGATGTTCGTAGGGCAGCAGGACACCTCAAACCACGGCGCCCGCAGCGATGCATGAGCGCGAGGGCTGATCTCGTTC
>DFNY01000163.1:1778-9986 GCA_002376595.1 Jonesiaceae bacterium UBA3555
CCACCATCAACGAACCGATTCCCGCGCAAGTTTCTGAGTAGGCCCGGTCTGACGGCAGCTCAAAGTCTTCACCGAAGGCCTCATCCTGGTGGTGAGAGCCCATGCCACCAGTGACGTAGGTTCTCCGAGCCAACGTGTTGTCCCACTGCGTGCGGATAGCGGTGGTGAGTTCCCTATCGCCAGTTTCCACCGCAACATCTAACGCGCCCGCTGCCAGATAGTTTGCGCGGACCGCGTGCCCGCGGAATGCGGTGGCGGTCCGCAGTGGTTGTTCATCTTGGAAGTAGGAACGACCGAACTCGATGTCTGCTAGCGACTTGTTTCCGTGTCGATCAATGAACAGTTTTGCTTGCTCTATGTACTTTTGCTCGCCGGTCGCCCGCCCAAACTCGGCGAGTGCCACCTCAATCTCAGCGTGACCGCAGATGCCTTGGTTACCCTTTGGTCCAAATGTTTCAACAACATGATCGGCTACTCTGCGGGCCACCCCAGTAAGGGTGTCTTCGCCGTGGGTACGCAACCGAGCAACCGCAGCCTGAATGAGGTGACCAAAGCAGTACAGCTCATGACCCCACTCAAGGTTCGAATAGCGCGGTGGCTGCGTCCCGTGACCGTAGTTGGTGTGCAGGTAACCGTCTTCGTCTTGGGCTGCCTCGAGCTTTTGGGCGATTTCGTTGATGCGGTCGTTAAGGCGAGATTCGCCAGTGCGGCCATATTCCCAGCTGAGGGCTTCAAGGTATTTGTAGATTTCGGAATCTGCGAACTCGCGCCCAGTGCGATGGGTGCTAATGGTGCCATCAACTACACGATCAAAGTTAGCTAGCCAGCCTGTCTTCACCAGCCAGGAGTATGCGTGATCTAGCGTGACAGTGTTGTTGAGTTGCTGATATGTGTGCCAAAACCCGTCCGAAATCTCGACATCATTGAGTGAAACCGGCGAGAGGGTGCAAGTCGCAGGAGCGACTGGAATGCCACGGGCTGCATCTAAACGAGGTGACATGGTGAATACCTAGCCTTTCAAAGCGCCAGACATGAAGCCGGCAACGTATTGGCGCTGTAGAGCCAAGAACAGGATGATGCAAGGAATTGCGAGGACAGTTACCCCAGCTTGGGTTGCGCCGTAGTCGATGACTCCCATGACTTGTTGACGCATGTTCACTAGGGCAAGCGGAAGTGGTTGGTTGTCGCTGCCAACGAGGTACAGAGGAACCATGAAGTCGTTCCAGGCTGCAAGGAATGCGAACAGACCTACGGTGATCAGTCCGGGTTTTACTGCAGGAAGAAGGATTCTGCGCAACGCACCAAAGGTGCCGCAGCCGTCCATGAGTGCTGACTCTTCCATTTCCTTTGGTACGGATTCAAAGGAAATCCGCATCATGAAGGTGGCAAATGGAAGTTGGAACATGGCGATGACCAGTGCAACGCCCACCAGAGTGTTGTTGAGGTGGAGTGCCTTGAGCGAAACCATGAGTGGAATCAGAAGCGTTGCATAGGGAACCATCAGGATTGATAGCGTCAGCAAGAACAAGATGTTCTTTCCGGGGAAGTCGAACTTAGCAAACGCGTACCCACCAAACAGTGACACCACAACGGTGAAAAGCACTGTGAGCAGAGTGATGATGGTGGAGTTCAGCGCGTAGGTTCCAATTCCAAGCTGATAGTTGAAGAGGGTTTGGTAGTTACCAATTCCCCAACCGTCAGTTTGGGCAGAACCTGCCTGTGGAGCGAACGATGAAATTAAGGTCCACACCAACGGTGCCAGAAAGATGATGGCGATACCCGCGGTGAGTACGTAGTAGGAGCTCTTAGGGAGCCAGCCGAATGTCTTGTTCACAGGAGGCTCCTCAGTTTGCGTCCGGGTCACGCAGTACGCGCATTTGGAACATGTTGATCAGGACGAGGGCAAAGAGCACGAGCACGGAAAGTGCTGCGGCCATGCCAAGGTCCTTCTTGGATTCAAAGGCCAAGTTGTAAATCAGTTGGACCACCGTCATTGTGGAACCATCTGGGCCACCCTTGGTCAGAATGTAGAACTGATCGAATGCCAGCAACGATCCAGTGACACACATGATGGTGCTTAGTGCGATAGATGGTCGAAGTAGCGGGATGGTGATTCGAGTGAATACCGTCAACGGTTTGGCGCCGTCCATTCGAGCCGCCTCATACACGTCACCTGGGATTCCTTGCAGGCCCACCAGTAGCAAGAGCATGTAAAAGCCTGAGAATCGCCAGACAATGAGGAAGACGGTGGCCCATAGCGCGCCATCAGGGGTTCCTAGAACCGAGGTACCTTCATCGGCTAGCCCCATGGAAGCTAGAGCTGGGGTGATGGGTCCAACTTGCGGCGAGTATAGGGCGTAAAACAGCAGTGAAGCTGATGCCAGACCCAGAGCTGAAGGCACCAAGATGGCGGTACGCAACAGGCCTTTCCAGCGGGTGCTTTCCTGCACTAGGAGGGCTAGGCCCAGTCCCAGTGCGATAAGGATGACGGTCACTATCAGTGTGTATTTGAGAGTGAACATAATGGACTGCCAGAACCATCGGTGATCAATAACCGCAGAGAAGTTCTCCGGCATGTTGGTGCCCTGCTTACCTGCAAGCAAGGACCAATCCGAACCCGACATCACGAACACTAGGCCGAGTGGAATGAGGAAGAAGATCAGCACAAACAGCGCTGTTGGTGTGGCATACGCGATGCCCAAGAGGCTGCGCTTGTTGAACCGGCGGTTAGGCCGAACCACTCGTTGAGATTGCACCGGCTGAGCGTCGAGTGCGGGATGTATTGCCATGAGAACTCCAAGTAGACAAAGCGATGGATTCCGTAGGTGGGCTCGTGACGGTCACGAGCCCACCTTTTGGAGTGCACTACTGGGCGAGTACGCCGTTCAGTGCGTCGTTGTCTGCATCAACGGTTGATCCATCACCGAATGTCGCGTTGCGGAACAGGACGCTCCATGGGGATCCTGGTGCGTTGAACGCTTCGGAGAAGTTGCCGGCAACAGGGGTACGACCGTGCGCTACGAGTTCGCTGAGAACCAAGGTGTTCGGGTCAGCTGCTGAGTATTCGTTGTTCAGGAGGTCAGTGCGAGCCACTACGTCACCCTGCTGGGCAACGACCTTGAGCTGGGTGTCTTCTTCGAGCATCCAGGACAGGAAGTTCCACGCCTGCTCTACGTTCTTGGAGTCCTTGGTGATTCCCATAGCGTCACCACCGAGGAAGGTGGATACGCCGCCGTCTACGCCGGGGATACCGCTCACACCAGCATCAATGCCCATGTCCACAACCGTGGAGAGCATTGTGCTTGGGTATGGCATGACACCGATCTTTCCTTCTTGGAATGGAGCGGTCCAGGTTGCGCCGGTCTCTTCCTTGGAGCCGGCACCGACGGCGCCAGCTTCGTTGAGATCGCGGTAGGCGTCGTAGACAGCCTTGGCGCTCGCGGAGTTCATGAGTGATTCGGTTCCGTCTGCGGAGAGCACTTCATCACCTGAGGCCCATACGTATGGGAACCAGGTGAAGACTAGGCAGCCACCACAGTTTCCGCCGTAGTAGGTTCCGTCTACGCCAGGCTTGTTGAGTTTGTCCATTGCGAGTGCGTGTTCTTTGAACTCTGCAATGGTGGTTGGGCCTTTTTCTGGGTCTAGGCCAGCTTCGCGGTAGAGGTCTTTGTTCCAGAACATTGCGGATGAGTCGATGACAAATGGAACGGTGTGCTTCTTGCCGTCAACGGTTCCTGCGTCAATGTGTCCTTGGGAGATGTCTTTTGCAAACTCTAGGCCGTCGATGTTTGCGGTGATGTCGGTGAAGAGGCCCGCATCGACCCAGTTGGGGAGACGGACAACGTCACCTGCGAGGAGATCTGGGAGGTCGCCGTTGGTGGCAGCTCCACCAACTTTTCCTTCCATGTCATCGTTTGGAATGATTTCAAGCTTGACCTGGTTCTTGTGGTCCTTGTTGTAGGCCTCAACTAGGTTCTTGGCTTGGCGTTCCAGTGGAGCACGGGTCCACATGGTTAGTTCGGTTCCGTCATCGATTCCGGTTGGTGAGGTCACCGCACCTGGTTCGGCTGGCTTGTCGTTGTCTGAGCTGCAAGCGCCTAGCGAAAAGGCGAGTGCTCCTACGAGTAGGGCCGCTGAAAGGGTGCGTCCCTGGCGTGTGAATCCGTGAGCTTTCACTGTGTCCAACTTTCTCATCTTTGAGTCTGGGGCATTCGTGGTGCATCTGATGCAACGGTGCATCTGTGGGGGTCACTCGTTCTTGAAAGGCGAAATAGTGAAACCTTCCGAAAACGTTTTCTGAATTTATCCGAGTTGTGTCATGATGGTCAAGAGCCTTACGGGAAGAGTTTTCAGTTCGTAACCTACGATGTTGAAATTTCGCTCGTGGTTAGGTGATATGTTTGCGAAATATTCGGATCGTTGAGGTGGCAAGAATGACGAACAATGAAGTTGGTCAGTCGCATAACGCAACACTGGCTGACGTAGCAAAACTCGCAGGAGTTTCGGTCGCGACCGCGTCCAAGGCTCTGAACGGAAAACCCCAGGTTAAGGCCGAAACTCGTTCCAAGGTTAAGAGCGCTGCAGAGCAGCTCAACTTTCTGCCTAATGTGCTTGCTCGAAGCCTGCACCAAGCCCGTACTGGAACCGTTGGCCTGATCACCTCTGACCTCGAAGGACGTTTCTCCATCCCTGTGTTGATGGGGGCCGAAGATGCCTTTGGCGCAGGTTCCGTCTCGGTATTCTTGTGCGACGCTCGCGACGATGCCATCCGTGAGAAGCACCNNCATCCGCGTGATTCCTTGGGTCGTGACCTTGGCGTTCCTGTGGTCTATGCCTATTCGCCGTCTCGCGACGAGTCCGATTTTTCCGTGGTTGTGGACAACTACGGGGCTGGAAAGCAAGCAATTGAGCATCTTCTGGCATGTGGGCGAACCAAGATCGCGCACATCACCGGTGATCCTTCCTACGGCGCTACGCGCGAACGTGCCGGAGGCGCACGTGAGGTGCTTGCAGCTCATGGCCTGGACTTTGTAACTGGGTCGCCGCTTGCTGGCACCTGGGGCGAAGCGTGGGGTAGGGCGGCAACTCAGATGCTGTTGAGCCAAGGCAAGGACTTTGACGCGGTGTTCTGTGGGTCTTACCAGATTGCCCGTGGAGTGCTTGATGTATTGCGTGAAGCAGGTAGGCGAGTGCCGGAAGATGTGGCGGTGTTGGGCTTCGATAACTGGGAGGTGCTCGCTGCTAATTCTCGTCCACAACTGACGAGTATTGACATGCGTTTGGAGGATTTGGGCAGGGTTGCGGCTCAGAAACTCTTCGAGATTATTGACGGTCAACAGATTTCTGGCGTTGAAAGCCTGCCGTGCCGCATCGAGCACCGAGGATCGACTGTGCCAACGCACTAGATCCGCAGTATTGTGCGGCTATCCGCCAATGAAAGCTCCTGTTTTGGTTCGACTCGCCGAAACAGGAGCTTTTTGTTTTCGGTCTTGTGGCACACTTTGTACCTTTTGCAGAGAATGTTGCGCGGGTTCTGAGACACAATTACCGAAAACACCGAAAACGATTGCGGAAACTGCGAAGGTGATGATTCACTGACACCACCAACCACTCAACGAAGAGAGGACGTAGTGTGAAGACTCCGAATAATCGAAGCCAGGCACCACGGCGCAGGGGAATCATTGCAGGACTCGTTACGGCGAGCGTTGCGGCAACAATGTGCGCAACACCTGCAATTGCAGTTGAATCAGACATCGCACGACCCAACGCAGGGATCGGATACCCAACCTTTACCGGCAGCGACAAACCAATCCCAGACCTGCCCACAACGGCCACCGTGCACGGCCAACTAGAAAAGATCTACCAAGCAGATCTCGCACAAGGTGCTGGAACCAGCACCAGCCAGGACTTCTGGATCGACAAGATGCTCACCCGCACTGGAAATCAAGGCGGCAGCGGCGAAACCAACCAGTTCCTGTTCTCCCGAGGCCGCGCAGCCTACATGTTCACCCACCAGCCTCAATCACTAGGATTCGCAGGCTCGCTCGGGTACTGGCATGAAACCGGATACACCAGCGCGTACACCATCACCCTGCACGACGGCGAAACCGCCATTGCATTGCAGGAAGTGACCGCCCAGCGCAAACAAACGCCAAGTTACTGGCAATCAGTGCATACCAACGCTGCCAGCGGTATCACCGTCACCCAAACCAAGTTCATGACCAACGAAAACGTACTGGTCACCAACTTGTCCGTCAGCGGAGGCGACACCGCCAAGAAATACACCGTCCGCGTCAGCTCCCCTATAGTTTCGGGAGCTCAAGACAACGAACTGCACGGTACCTTCGCTGCCCGCAACAACATCACCACCGTATTCCCAGTTCTATCCGGCCAAGGCTTCACAGCCGCCAGCAACAACACCCTGGAGCGCGAATACACTCCAGGCGCAACTCCAGCCGACCGCAAGGTCCAAATGGGATTGACCACCACCGAACTGCCAAGCTCACAAACTGAATACGAACAGTACTCCCAGCTTTCCAGCAGCGAAGCATTCACCAAGCACGTCACCGAATACAACAAATGGTGGGCTGACAACATCCCATACATTGACACCCCAGAAGACAACATCGACAAAACGTTGTTCTACCGCTGGTGGCTCATGCGATTCAACACCCTAGACGCCAACGTCTCAGGAAACGACTACCAGTTCCCAACCGCAATCGAAGGTGTGCTCGGGTACAACAACGCAATCGTGTTGACCTCCGGCATGTTCATTGATGACCAAAAGTACTTGCGTGACCCTAGCTACGCGTACGGCACCTGGCTCAGCGCAGGTGAAGTNNACTGGATGGCGTTCCTACCTGCTACACGGCGGACCGCAAGGCATCGCCGAAAACCTTGCTGTGTATGGTGAAAACGACGTCAAGGGTCTGATTGATGCTTACGACTCCAACAAGAACTACCTGTTGGAGTACGACTGGGGCGCCATGACCGGAAACGACGCAGACGCAGTGTCGTTCGACTGGGCTCGCCAGTACGGCAACAAGAACAACAACATGGACCGCGCCGAAAGCGCGTACCTGTACTCCAATGCACTCGCCTCGGCAGGTGCCTACCGGGTTGCAGCAAACCAAGCAAAGGCACAAGAACTCGAAGAGTTCGCCGCCAATGTGAAGTCATCCATCATGACGAACTTGTGGGACTCCAGCGACAATCTGCTCAAGCACAAGCAAGTTGACCGAAATGGCGTCGCGGGCGAACTCGTTGACTGGAAAGAAATCAACAACTACTACCCGTTCACCGTGGGGCTAGTTCCACAAGACGGCGACGCCGACTTCAACGCCAATTATCTTGAAGCGTTGCGCCTGTGGGAAGATTCCGACGAATACCCAATCTTCCCGTTCTACACAGCCAACCAAGCAGACGCTNNCAATTCCACCGTCACCTTCCGCATGCTGTCTTCAGTGCTGCGAAACTACGAAAACGACTACGTTTCGGCTGACTACTACAAGAAACTCCTGTACTGGAACGCCTGGGCGCACTACATCAATGGCGACAACCGTCTGCCTGACCAGAACGAATTCTGGAACACCGCCACCGCCAACACCGAGTGGGGTGACAAGCAAGGAATCGGCTACCGTTCGTGGATTCACCACACAATGCTGGGAACCACCAACTTCACCGTCATTGAAGATGTTGCAGGTCTGCGCACCCGCGAAGACAACCTGATTGAACTCGACCCAATCAACGTTGACTTCGAACACTTCATGGTGGACAACATCCGCTACCGCAACAAAGACCTCACCATCGTGTGGGATCAATTGGACGGAAACAAGCACTACGGAGCTGATATCCCAGAGGGCTATTCGGTATTCCTAGACGGCGAACTCGCCTTCACAACTGACACGCTGGGACGCGTAGTTTACGACCCAGAGTCGGGCACCATCGTCGAAAAGGACGCAGGCGTCACTGTGCTGGAAGCGCACAAAAATGCGGTTTCCAGCCTCACCGAAATCCAATTTTCCGACGATGCCCGCATTGTTGACCTCATGGCGAAAGCCGGGCAGGACGTACGTTCCGCGGCGAAGGACGCAGCGAACCTCGCAGAAAATGCGGCCGTCACCACCAGCTTCGAAGCCAAAGGCTTCGAAGGAAAGGGCGCAGTAGATGGCACCACCATCAACGAGCCATTCTGGGGCACCGTAGGTG
>DFNY01000163.1:9995-11707 GCA_002376595.1 Jonesiaceae bacterium UBA3555
CCTGCCACAAGGCGGGCGACAAGCCGGAACCAGGCAAGGATATGCCGCACCAAAGCTCTACCAAATCGAGTACTTTGACGGCAGCCAATGGAAGACCATCGCAGACCAGAAGCGAACCCCATCCGCACCGGCAGGGAACCTGAACACCGCAGAATTCTCGGCCGTCACCGGATCCAAGATTCGCGTCACCGTCACGCACGCCGACGGCGCAAAAACCGGAATCAAGGAAATCCAAGTCCGCAACACCGGCGTAGCCCAAGGCAGTACCGAAAACGCTGCACCGTTCGTGAAAGCCTGGATCGACCAGGCCGGAAGCGCAGGCGGAACAGTCAAACTCGTTGGACAAGTCGGAGACGACGCCAAACCAGCCGGAGCTCTCACCACCAAATGGACCGTGACAGAACCTGTAGGCGCACAAGTCATCTTTGATAAGGCCGACGCAGCCAGCACCACCGCACGATTCACCGAATCAGGAACCTACACGCTAACACTCACGGCCTCGGACTCAGACAAGTCCTCAACCGCACACGTGTACGTCACCGTTGACGTTGCCTCAGGAGGCGCAAACGTAGCGCTCACCGCGAAACCAACCACAGACTTCGTAGCCGGATGGAACAGCATCAACGCCATCAACGACGGCAAGGGCGGATTCTTCAAGGGCGGCAACAACTCAGAAATCTGGGCAACCTGGCCAGCCGGATCAGCTACCCGCTGGATCCAATACGAATGGGACAGCCCAGTACGAATCAACTCGTCGTCCATCGACTTCTGGTCCGACCAACCAACCGGAGCAGGCTCTGGTGTGGCCCCACCAAAGTCCTGGAAAATCGAATACTGGGATGGCACCAAGTTTGTTGAAGTAGCAAACCCCTCGAGCTACACAGTCAAGGAAACCGCCACAAACGAAGTCACCTTCGACGCAGTCACCACAACCCGACTGCGAGCCACCCTCACCGCCAGCCCAGGCGCTGCAGTAGGAGCCACCGAATGGCGAGTATTCGCACCAGCAATCACCGGCGTTGAAAACATCGACGTACGCACTTCAGTAGGTGAACTCCCACAACTGCCAGCAGAAGTGGAAGTTGAATACGCTGACGGTTCACGCGCGATGGCTGGGGTTATCTGGTCTGAAGTAACACCAGACCAAGTAGCAGCCGATGGCTCATTCGACGTAATCGGAGTCGTAGGACAATCCTCAGTGGCAGTGAAAGCAACCGTGTGGGTGCGAGCCACCCCACCGGGACAGATCAACACCATCGATCCAGTGGCGCGAACCACCGCAGTAGGGGTGCAGCCAGCACTCCCAACCCAAGTAACCGTCCAATACAACGACGGCTCACGCGAACGCCTCGCCGTCACCTGGGCCAACATCACCGCTGAACAACTGGCACAAGTTGGCACATTTGAAGTCAACGGAACCGTCAACGGAACAGGATCAACCACTGCGGTTGCAACCATCACCGTGACCGACGGGTCCGCACCACAACCAGACACAACAGCGCCAGAACTGTCCATCACGGTCAGCCCAAGCACGGCGGAATCGGGCTGGTACCTCACCAAACCTGTGACCGTGACGGCAACAGCTACAGACAACGTCACCGAAAACCCAGTCATCGAAGTCAAATCCAAAGACTCCGAAGGAGCAATCACTTGGGTACCAATCGACGGACCACTCGAAATCACGGATGAAGGACTCACAACTCTCGAATTCC
>DFNY01000096.1:0-212 GCA_002376595.1 Jonesiaceae bacterium UBA3555
AGTGATGCCGCCGAAGTGACTGCATATGAGGTATAAATCTCCCCCTGCATGGTTGCAACAACCCTCGTAGGATCTACGAGCAATAGATCCGGAGCACGATCGGCAGAAGCAATAATCACTCGCGCCAAATAACGCTCGAGTCCTTTGTGTTCCGTTGTGAAGGTCACCAGGTCGCATGCACGAAGGTCTGACGGTTGGAGGTCCTCGACTAA
>DFNY01000096.1:351-1096 GCA_002376595.1 Jonesiaceae bacterium UBA3555
CTGGGCGCCGCCCAGTGCTGACGACAGTGCACTCTCTAGTGCGACAGCGCGCGCCTGGTGGGTTGCAAATTGCTTCTCTGCTTCCAAACTCTGATCCCGCAAGACTCGAGAATGGCGCGTTGCTGCATCCAGATCAGCTTTGAGTTGGGCCTCAACGCGAGTCAATTCCTCGAGATCCGAGAGCGTGTACGCAGAGAGACTATTACTGCTCTCAGGCTCCGCACTCCCGGCAAGATTCACACGTTCCTGAGCCTCTAAGATGTCGTGAGTCAGACGCACCACGTTGGTGTTGAGCGACTCGACCTTGGACTGCGCAGCGGCCACCCGCGCTGACAACTGCGCAACTTTCTCGCGATGCGCGGCACGTTGGGCATTAACCTGATCTCTGCGATTCGTATGCCGAGCAAACTCCTCATGGGTAGCCTGCCGTTCCTGCTGCGCTAGTTCTAGAGCGCCCTGGGCGCGTACAAGTTCCGCAGCGCATTCATCTAGAGCGACCTTCGCTCGCACAACTTGAGACTCAAGATCCGCAGTAGAACGAACCTCGCCTTCCACATCTGAGGACCCGAGATGGCGTTGCCGCTCCCGTGCAACCTGGACCAAAGAACGCAGCTGTTCACGAAGAGCTAACAGTTGCGAATGCGTGTCTGCAGCCCGAACCGCAGCAGGACCCAACTGCGTCCAGGTACCTTCTACAGATGTGAGTCGATCCCGCAGAATAAGCGCGCTCTCATCGAGACGCTTC
>DFNY01000096.1:1104-9032 GCA_002376595.1 Jonesiaceae bacterium UBA3555
CCATTGGACGCTTGAGTAAGGTCATCCGCTAGAAGCCTCAAGCCGCTGTCGCGAACTTGGGCGGCGATGACAGCCGCTTTCCGTGCTGCATGGGCTTGCTTACCTAGCGGGCCCAGTTGTCTGCGGAGCTCGGTAATCAGATCAGAGAGCCGTAGTAGGTTGCCTTGCATCGACTCTAGTTTGCGCAAGGCCTTCTCTTTGCGCTTACGGTGTTTGAGAACGCCAGCGGCTTCTTCAATGAACCCACGACGTTCCAGCGGAGTTGCGCGCAAAATCCCATCGAGTTGCCCTTGCCCTACGATGACATGCATCTCTCGACCAAGTCCCGAATCGCTCAGGAGTNNAGATCTTGGATATCAAGGAGGCGGCATGCTGCGCCATTGATTGCATACTCGGAACCACCGTTGCGAAACAGAGTACGAGTGATAGTGACTTCGGAAAACTCAATAGGTAGGGCGCCATCGGAGTTATCGATAGTTAGAGACACTTCCGCGCGGCCAAGGGCGGGACGACCTGTGGTTCCAGCAAAGATGACGTCTTCCATCTTGCCGCCGCGCAGAGTCTTAGCGCCCTGCTCCCCCATCACCCAAGCGAGCGCATCAACTACATTCGACTTACCCGAACCGTTGGGACCAACAACGCATGTAACACCCGGCTCAAACTCAAATCGGGTCGCAGACGCAAAGGATTTGAATCCGCGCAACGTGAGGGTCTTTAAGTACACAGGTTGAGCCTACCTGCAGCGAAGCATTATTCAGCGGATTACCCCCGAAAACGAAGGTATATGCGACAAAGTGGGCCCCACATACTGTGAGACCCACTTTTGAGCTTTACAGCCGNGCATATAGTTTTTACTAGTGAAGATCTGGGAACCACAGGCCCAGTTCGCGAGCCGCCGATTCTGCTGAATCCGAGCCATGGACCAAGTTCTGGATGACTTTGGCACCCCAGTCACGGCCGAGGTCCCCTCGAATGGTCCCAGGTGCGGCAACTGTAGGATCAGTAGCTCCAGCCAACGACCTAAAGCCTTCAACCACGCGTTCGCCCTGTGCAGCGATGGCCAGCACAGGACCAGAGGACATGAACTCCACGAGCGGGGCATAGAAGGGCTTTCCCACATGCTCCTCATAGTGCTGAGACAGCAATTCCTCGGTGGGCACAATCAACTTCACGCCAACAAGTTGGTAGCCTTTAGCCTCGATTCGGCGCAGGATCTCGCCAGTGAGCGCGCGCTTAACCCCGTCAGGTTTTACCAGAATGAGTGTTCTCTCAAGTGTCATGTGGGGAACTATACCGGTTCAAAGTGACGGCTAGATCACATGTCCAGTTACGCGTTTGGGGCAGTACCTGGGTTGAGCGCGTCGTACTCGGCACGTTCCCTATCGATCTTTTGGCCCAAGAAATATGAGGCTATCCATAGGCCTATGAACACCACAGCAACCACAATCATGAGATCCACAAACAATCCCATAACAACAAGCGTTGCCTGCAACACGGCTCCAAAGTAGATACCGAGCGGCTTGGTTTGCAGCCGTGAAGCGACCAAAAGAAGCACCATTACTACGGCGCTATATGACCAAATCGCTGGAATCGAGAGCGTGATTTTCCCAATGCCAGAGAACTTAACTGCCACAACGGTGGCAAACAAGACAGCGAAGACCTCGAGAACCAAGGTGGTACTGAGGAACTGCGGCTGTGCGCGCTTCTTGGCAACGATTGGACGATTCGGGTCTGGGGTATGCGGGTTGAGCTCAGTCACGAAAACAACAATACTCAACGCCGTGGCAACTCATACCACTACGCAGGGCATCAAGTTTGTGATCTGAACCCAACCCACAAGAAGTTCCCACAAATAGATTCGGAATTAGACCTCTCCGAAACCACCCTCAATAGCTTCGACAACAGCAGCAACTGCCTGTGCAGCTTGCTCTCCCTGCGCAGAAACCTCAACGCTCTGGCCACCGGTAACACCGAGCTTCATGATCTCGATAACCGATGAACCATTAGCCCCATTGAGTTTGAGGTCGGCGTCGAAACTCGAAATCAGTTTGGCTAGTACTGCTGCCGGACGGGCATGGCTNNGCGATCCTGACAACGACACTTGGCCCTCGGACCCAGATTGTTCCGATTGACCCTGTTGAGAAACCTTCCGCAGCTCAAACGCGGAGGACCCGGCTGCAAGCACCTGCTCAACGCTTGCTCCGGATTCGGCTGAGACGGCCGCGGCAATAGCTCCTTCTACAAATGGAGCATCCGCCATATAGATGTGGCCGACGAGTTCTTCTGGCAGAAACTCAATCACGCTCTCTGTTGACAAGATTGCTGAACCCAAATCACAAATGACCACGACGTCACGCAACTTGGTTTCCGCATCTGAATCTGAAAACCCAGCGGCATCTTCAATTGCCGCACTGATACGGTCGAACGAAGTTCCAATCGAGCCGTCTTCAAGCCCTCCGGCAACTTCCATGACTACGTTTGGCGCCATCTGTCGCGCCAAATCGCGCCCACCTTCAGCCAACTTCTCGGAGTGAGAAACCAACACTAGGGAAACCTGAACTCCCATTTTTCCTCCCCTATTTGACTGTACGGGCTGCACTTTCCAGAATAATCCCGGTAGACGTAGCTCCCGGGTCCTTATGCCCTACGGACCGTTCTCCAAGGTAGCTAGCACGCCCCTTGGTAGCTTTCATAGGAATCGTTGCTTCAGCGCCGGCAAGTGCTGCAGCAGCAGCAGCACCAAGAACTTCGGCAACAGACCCGCCTTCCAGCTGCACTCCACGCGCAGCTTCCAGAGCCGGGCTCCACGCATCCACCATTGTTTTTTCGCCGGTAGTTGCTTTCCCACGTACTTGAATTCCTTCTAGCGCCGCTTCAACAAAACCCACCGCTTGCTCTGGACTAAGTACCGGCGTGTCACACACCTTTGACGCACGGAGAAATGCCGTGCCGTAAAGGGGACCCGCTGCTCCACCAACGGTAGACATCAATGTGGTGGCAACTATCTTGAGAACATCGCCCACAGTTTCTGGGGCGAGAGTTGCGGTGGCAAGACGGTCAACAACCGCACTAAACCCACGATTGAGGTTCTCGCCATGGTCGGCGTCTCCGATTTCGCGGTCGAGCGTTGTAAGTTCTGCTTTTCTCAAGGCAATCTGCTCTGCAACATCACGAATCCACGCAATAGACCATTGAACGTCAGCGGTCATTCGGGCGCTCCATTTCCTTAAGCACGTCTCACCTGGGCACTCAAGCAGTAACGCTGAATACCCATGGCCCGATCGTAACTGTTTGCATGCAAGTATGCGAGGTACGTTTGTCACTCGCCAATACCAACCACCGCAGCTCGAGCTGGCGGTGGTGGGCAGCCTTCATTCAGCTGCCCACCATTGTGGTTCTTACCAGTTCAAGGCGGCAGTCTTAACAGGCGCGTCCCAGAGTTGAGTGAGTTCGTCGTCTAGGCGAAGCACAGTCACGGACGCTCCTTGCATTTCGAGCGACGTGACATAGTTTCCCACTAGCGAACGCTCCACGGTGATGCCGCGGTCCTCAAGCACTGAGCGCGCGTGGCGGTACACAATGTAGAGCTCCGAAGCAGGAGTTCCACCCATACCGTTGACGAACAACAGCACCTTCTCGCCGGACACCAATCCGAGATCTGCCAACACTGGCTCCAACAGCAAATCGGTGATGCGATCGGCGGTGTCCATCTTGATCCGTTCGCGCCCCGGCTCTCCATGGATGCCGATTCCGATTTCAATCTCATCATCTGCGAGTTGGAAACTTGGTTCACCTGCGTGCGGGACCGTGCACGCACTGAGCGCTACTCCCATGGAACGAACGTTCTCTACAACCTTGGTGGCCGCTGCCGTAACTGCGTCGAGATCGTCTCCGCGAGCCGCTGCGGCTCCAGCGACCTTCTCCACCAGAACGGTTCCAGCAACCCCGCGACGTCCAGCAGTCCACGTTGAGTTCTCTACTGCTACATCGTCGTTGACAATGACGGAACGCACGGCAATGTCATCCGCTTCTGCGAGTTCGACAGCCATTTCAAAGTTCATGACGTCGCCTGTGTAGTTCTTGACAATGTTCAGGACACCAGCGCCACTATCGGCATGCTTGATAGCAGCTTCAATTTGATCTGGTGTTGGCGAGGTAAACATCGCACCAGGCACGGCCGCATCCAACATTCCGTCTCCTACGAAGCCGCCGTGGAGCGGTTCGTGTCCGGAACCTCCACCGGAAACGAGTGCAACTTTTCCGGCTGGAGTTGGAGTGGATCGGGAGATAAACACAGGATCGTAGTGCGCAGTAACAATGTTGCTATGTGCGCTAACGAAACCTTCAACAGTTTCAGTGAGCACATTCTCAGGACTGTTAATCAACTTTTTCATCGTGTACCTTCCATTTCCGCCGGCACCTTTGACCGCGAGGGGTGGAGAAGTGGTGCACCTTGGGGTGCACTCTAATTCAATCACCGCGGGCGAGTTTTTTCTTCACCCACACAGGCGAAGTTTTGTTCCAGTTGGAAAGTCTTGCGCCAGCTAGAAACCGTTCCGACCCACCACCGGCGCCTGTGCAGGAACTGAATTCATCGTCGGAAAGAGAAAAGGGTGTCTCACGCATACGCGTGAGACACCCTTTCGCCCCGGGAAAACTAGCCGCGACCCAACAGAATGCGGGCCTCCGCAGCCAAGATAACTGAGCCCGCCACAAGGACACCTGTACCAGTACCCACACCGATGGTGTCGTAATACTCGGCACGCGCGCCAGCGAGATCAATCGCATCATCGAGGCGTTCCTCGGCGAACACACGGTCCTCGCCGAAGATCTCGCGCGCTAGGTCCGCAAGTTCTTCCACATCGGTGCTCCGCACTGACGAAGACGTAGTAATGACGACCTCGGCAAGGACGGGCTCCAAAATCGACAGAACGGTCTCTGCGTCTTTGTCACCCAAGATGCCGATCACGCCAACCAGGCGCTCAAAATTGAACGACTCCTCGAGCGCCTTAACAAGTACCTCAGCGCCACCCGGATTGTGCGCCGCGTCCACCACGATGGTCGGGCTCGAACGAACAATCTCAAGGCGACCAGGCGACGTCGCCTTAGCAAACCCGGCCTCAACGATCTCACCTGGAAGCGCGCCGCCGTTAGCCATGAGGGTCTCAACTGCGGTCAACGCAAGCAGGGCGTTGTGTGCCTGGTGTTCACCAAACAACGGCAGGTAGATGTCAGTGTAGGTTGCAGCAGGCGTGGTCAAGTTGATGACTTGGCCACCCACAGCAGGAACACGAGCCGAAACTGACATCTCGCGGCCCTCTGCAAGAACGCGAGCGTTCTTCTCCACAGCCGCGGCCAGAATCTCGATCTCCGCGGATTCGTCCTGCTCAGACACAACCACAGTTGCGCCTTCCTTGATGATCCCAGACTTCTCAATTGCGATGTCACGAATAGTGTCACCCAACCACTTGGTGTGATCGAGCGAAATCGGCGTGATAACCGCAACCTCGCCATCAATCACGTTGGTTGAATCCCACGCACCACCCATGCCAACCTCGACGATTGCCACGTCGATCGGGGTGTCGGCGAAGGCCGCAAACGCCATGACNNCCCCGCCTCCACGGACTTCGCATCCACCATCTCGATATACGGCAGCACATCGTCGTAGGTCTCAATGAAACGCTCAACAGAGATTGGTTCTCCGTCAATTGCAATGCGCTCGGTAACACTGGTCAGGTGTGGGCTCGTGAACCGGCCCGTACGCAACCCGAACTCGTCCACCAAGGACTCGATCATTCGCGCCGTAGATGTCTTACCGTTGGTGCCGGTGATGTGAATCGACCGGTACGCGTTCTGCGGGTTGCCCAGTAGATCGCACACATCGCGCACCCGATCCAACGTTGGGTCAAAATCATGCTCCGGGTTACGGGACATGATCTCGCCATAGATTTCGCGCAAGCGGGCCGCCGCCTCAGGTGAAACCTGAGGGGCGTCCTGCTTTTTCACGCCGTTCTTACGCAAGCTCACGCGTCAACCTTCTCAACTGCAACTTCACGGTCAGAGCCAGTTCCAGCTACAACCTCAAGCGTCAGCGCGAGGGTGTCGTGCATGATCAGATCGCGGTTCGCCTCGACTGCTGGAGCGTGCTCCTCTGGAACCGTCAACGTCAGCTTGATGCGGTCCGAAACGTCAAAACCAGCCGCCTTGCGAGCATCCTGCACGTCACGAACAACGTCGCGTGCGTAGCCTTCAGCAAGCAGCTCTGGGGTGAGCGCCAAGTCGAGCACAACGAATCCGCCACCAGCAAGAACAGCAGCGGCGATCTCACCCTCGGCTCCGCCACCAACAACCGTGGTCAGTTCGTATTCCGAAGGCTCCAGCGGAACGTCTCCGTCAGCGGTGTGCACCACAACGTCCTCGCCAACGAGCGACCAGTCGCCCGCCTTCGCGGCCTTGATGACGAACTGAACTCCGCGGCCCAAACGTGGACCAGCCGCACGTGCATTCACAGCGAGGTTTTGCGTAATGCCGTACTGGGCAGTTGCATCATCGGTGAGTTCGGTGAGCACAACGTTCTTCACGTTGAGCTCGGACTTCAGAATGTCCACGTAAGGTGCCAGAGTCTGCTGGTCAGGGACCACAATGTTCAGGTTAGCCAATGGCTGGCGCACGCGCTGCTTGTTGGACTTACGCAACGACAGGCCGAGTGACACGGCGTTGCGGACTTGCTCCATGGTGGCCACGAGAGCGTCGTCTGCCACGAGAATGTCGCCGTACTCGCCCGAAAGCTCGGTCCAGTCCTCGAGGTGCGCTGAGCGTCCGCCGGTCAGACCGCGCCACACCTCTTCGGACAGCAAGGGCGCCAAAGGAGCCATCACGCGGGTGAGAGTTTCGAGGGCAGTGAACAACGTGTTGAACGCGTTTTCGTCTTCGTCCCAGAAGCGGTCACGCTGGGTGCGAACATACCAGTTGGTTAGAGCGTCGAGGTACGCGCGTACGGATTCACACCCCCCTGCAATGTCGTAGCGATCCATCTGCTCGGTGACCGTGGCAACCAGGTTGCGGGTGCTCGCGAGCAGGTATCGGTCCATGTCTGGCAGGCCAGCTACCTCATCTGCGCGGACCTTGCGGGCAAGGTAGCCCTCGCCGTTGTTCGCGGCTCCCGCGTACAGCGTGAAGAAGTAGTAGGTAGACCACACTGGAAGGAGAACCTGGCGGACCGAGTCGCGGATGCCGTCCTCGGTGACAATCAGGTTTCCACCACGAAGGATTGGGCTGGACATGAGGAACCAACGCATTGCGTCGGAGCCATCGCGGTCCAGAACCTCGGAAACGTCTGGGTAGTTGCGCAGCGACTTGGACATCTTGCGTCCGTCGGAACCGAGCACAATTCCATGGCTGACTGCCGTGCGGAATGCTGGGCGGTCGAACAGCGCGGTGGAAAGTACGTGTAGCAGGTAGAACCATCCACGTGTCTGTCCGATATACTCCACAATGAAGTCGCCTGGGAAGTGGTGTTCGAACCAGTCGCGGTTTTCGAATGGGTAGTGAACCTGCGCGAACGGCATGGAACCGGAGTCGAACCATACGTCCAATACGTCGGTGATGCGGCGCATGGTTGACTGACCGGTTGGGTCGTCTGGGTTTGGACGGGTCAAGTCGTCGATGTATGGACGGTGCAGGTCTGGTTCGCCCTGCTCGTTGAGTGGCAGGCGACCGAAGTCCGCTTCAATCTGCCCAAGCGAACCGTACACATCGGTGCGTGGGTACTCGGGGTTGTCCGAAACCCATACCGGGATGGGGGTACCAAAGTAGCGGTTACGTGAGATCGACCAGTCACGAGCACCGGCAAGCCACTTACCAAACTGGCCGTGCTTGATGTGCTCTGGGGTCCAGGTGATTTCCTCGTTCAGTTCAACCATGCGGTC
>DFNY01000096.1:9116-14431 GCA_002376595.1 Jonesiaceae bacterium UBA3555
CAGGAACGAGTGCGGTGAACTCACCCTTTTCGTCCACGGTCACAACTGGCTTGATACCCGCAGCGTCACACGCCGCCATGTCGTCCTCACCGAACGCAGGCGCCATGTGCACCAGACCCGTACCGTCTTCGGTGGTGACAAAGTCAGCAACGATGATCTGGTGGGCCTGTGGGTTTTCAGGGTCGTTTGCAAAGTATGGGAAAGCTGGCGTGTAGTGGTGGCCCNCGAGGTCTGAACCCTTGACGGTTTCCAGCACGGTTGCGTCTTCGCCGAGTTCCTTGGCGTACGCGCCAAGGCGAGATGCACCGATGATGACTTTGTCGCCTGAAAGCGCGGAATCGGCACCTGGCGCAACGACAACGTAGTCAACGTCTGGTCCCACTGCTACAGCCAAGTTGGATGGAAGGGTCCATGGCGTGGTGGTCCAGATGAGGGCGAGCTCACCGGTTTCGAGGCGCAACCCAACGGTCAGAGCTGGGTCCTGGCGCGACTGGTAAACGTCGTCATCCATGCGCAGCTCGTGGTTGGACAGTGGGGTTTCATCGTGCCAGCAGTATGGCAGCACACGGTAGCCCTCGTATGCGAGGCCCTTGATGTGCAGTTCCTTGAACGCCCAGATGACAGATTCCATGAAGGTCACGTCGAGGGTTTTGTAGTCGTTTTCGAAGTCGACCCAGCGTGCCTGGCGCGTGACGTAGGTTTCCCATTCCTTGGTGTACTTGAGCACCGAGGTACGGCATGCCTCGTTGAAGACGTCGATGCCCATCTCTTCGATCTGGGACTTGTCAGTGATGCCGAGGATGCGCTCAGCTTCGAGCTCAGCTGGCAGTCCGTGGGTGTCCCAACCAAAGCGGCGCTCAACGCGCTTGCCACGCATGGTTTCGAAGCGCGGGACTNNCTTTGGCGTAACCGGTCAGCAGGTGACCGTAGTGTGGGAGGCCGTTTGCGAATGGAGGTCCATCGTAGAAAACGAACTCGTTTGAACCGTCAATACCGGCTTCGCGTTGCTCAACGGATGCCTTGAAGGTGTCGTTTTCTTTCCAGTACGCGAGTACTTCTTCTTCCATTGATGGAAGGTGCGGGGATGCCTGCACGCCCTTGTTTTCGCGGTGCAGAGGATACGAGTTTCGTGGCTCGAGGCTCATCTTGGTGTGCGCTCCTGGGTGGACCTATTCGCTGTAGTGCGAGGACGGAGCTGGCGCATGTGCGCTGTTCCGCGGTACCACCCCNNTTTGCCAAGGAATCCGTGGTGGTTCCCCATGTTGGGGAATTGCTCACTGTATTCTTCGACCACTCTTCTTTGGCTGTTTCGGGCCAACCCGTCCGGTTCTACTAGGGCTGTACTTCGCGAGCATCACACATCTTTCGATGGCCACGGTCCTTACGGGGTCCGTGTCGCGTGACTTAGCCGGTACTTCCGGAGGCTCACCGGTGATAGCCGGGTCATCGCCAAAATCTTTACTATCTTAATGCGCTTTGGGTGCGCTGTCACATCCCTAGCCCAGATTCTGGTCTGCTGTTTGCCACTGGTGTTATCGGTCACATGGAGAGGTTTCTTTAGGGCTGTTGTGCGAACTGCATTCTCGCGCTGTAGGTCTCAATTGAGTAGGCCACTAGATATTCCAAGGTCAGTGGCCCGGCGGTGAGTTTGCGTGAGATGTGATCGAAGTCTTGGTCGGCGGGGTTCTGTGGTTTTCGAGCATGGCGACTTGGTGCTTCGTTTGGCTTACGGCGCGCTGCCTGCTGTGGGATTTGGTTCAGAACGGCCTGGGGCGCGAATGCGAGTGACATTTCTNNATTTCGTTGACGCTGTGTTGAAGGAGGCGTCACGAAACTGTCCTGCAGCGGACAGTGGATTTCTGCGTGATGCCTATGGGATTCGATCTGCCCCTCAGACGACGCAGGTACTGCTCGCGTAGTCAGTGGGCACTCAACAACAGCAACAACAGTGTGTGGCAGCAGACAACGAAGCTGCGGACGGAGTTGGAACTCCACGCCCGCTCAAGTGAGCTTCTAGATAGGTGTCTGGCACATTCCAAGTATGCCGCACTGACAACACCCTGAAGCTGTGATGTTCAGCAGATGGTCATCCGTAAACTCGAGCAAACGGCCGTGGTGGGTGTTCATCTCTCAACCGTGTTGCGAAAACTGGACACATGCAGCACGGCAAGCAGGTAAGTTTGGTTTCAAAGATCTCAACCATTGAAGGACCTCACGTGACCACTTACGGTTTCATTGGTATTGGCAATATGGCTGGCGCGATTNNGGGCTCATTTCAGGCGGTGTGGTTGCTGCTTCGGACATCGTGGTGTCTTCCGCGACTGCATCCAAACGTGAGGCTTTTGCCGCACAGACTGGTGTTCGTGCGCTTGAGAGCAACGCGGCTGTGGCCGCGAGCGCCGATGTGCTGGTTTTGGCTGTAAAGCCTCAGATGTTCAAGCTGGTTACTTCTGAGATTCGCGACGAGGTGGCTAAGTCTCAGCCCCTTGTGATCTCTATTGCGGCTGGGCTATCGCTCGAGGATTTAGCTGGACTATTGGGTGAGGGTAAGCGGATTGCACGGGTGATGCCAAACGTGAACTCGAAGATCGGTCAAGGCATGTCGGGTGTCTGTGCGAACTCGCTGGCCACCGAGGCTGACCTCGCAACTGTGAACACTGTGTTTGAGTCTATTGGTGAGGTTGCGCAAGTACCGGAGGCACAGTTTTCGGCTTTCACAGCGATTGCGGGGTCCTCCCCTGCGTGGGCTTTCTTGTTTATTGATGCATTGGCCCGTGGCGCTGTTGCTGCCGGAATGCCAAAGGCCGTCGCTACCAAGATTGCAGCTCAGGCAGTGTTGGGGTCTGCCGCGCTGGTGAAAGAGTCCGACGCGTCACCCTGGGACCTTATTGATCAAGTGTGCTCCCCTGGCGGAACCACTGTTGCAGGTTTGCTTTCACTTGAGTCCAATGCGTTTTTGTCTACTGTTGCTGATGCCGTGGCTGCAACGATTAAGCGCGATCAGGAACTGACTGCGTGATTCGGTTCTGTTGACGTAAAGGGGCCGCCCACACTGATGTGTGGGAGGCCCCTTCAACCGTTCGCACTTAGCACGTAGCCACCAGTTTCCTCTTCAAAATCAAAGTAGGTGCCATTGGTGGGGCCAAGATCTTTCCAGTTCTGGGCTTACTTTTTCCAGTTGACGAGAACGGATTCGGTTGGCTCATGCTCCGGGATCCATAGCGCGGAGTCACCTGAGCACGAAATTGCGAGTGGGCTTGTCACCGAAACTACTGACCCATCTTCAGCGTTCAAGAC
The DNA here is from genome assembly GCA_002376595.1 of Jonesiaceae bacterium UBA3555. Lineage (GTDB taxonomy): Bacteria > Actinomycetota > Actinomycetes > Actinomycetales > Cellulomonadaceae > Timonella. The sequence goes on from DFNY01000096.1 coordinate 12,414, forward strand.
GTAGTGCGTACCCATTTCGCCTTCGTTGGTTTTCGGGTCTTGGAAGTAGATTCTGGTGCCACATACGGACACATCGTTGGAAGTACTGGACACTCCAGTGATGGCAGTGACTTTTTTGGATTGCGTATTTGCAAGATAGAACAGGTCATCCACAGCGATGAGGAGTTCTTTGCCCGCATTGCCCAGGAGTTCGGCATTGACTGTGTTGTTGATTATTCCTTCGGCGGCGTCACCATCCAATTGGTAAACCGTTGTTTCCTTGACGTTCGCACTGTCAATCGCCAAGTCTTCTATTTGCTGAGCAAAAAGGTCCGAAGTATCACCTAGAACCAAGTTTGCGTTGTTAATCAACGTGCCTGCTGGGGCAGATGCATCTGCTGGGCGGGAGAACACTGCTTGAACTAGAGTGCCGTTATCCTGGTATACCGGTGCCCAATAGACGGTGTTGTTGTCAATGGTGAGATTCATGAACTGGAGTACTACCGGCACGTCATCTCTTGAATTGAGATCTGTGGCTGTCGCAATGATTGTCGGTTCGGAATCTCCGAGTTTCATGCTCTTGACACTCCAGTCCCACGTTGCAGCGCTGTCCGAGTCGCTGAGCTCGACCCACGCTACACGGTCTCCTTTGACCACTGCTTCTAGGTTGTCCGCGCCACCTGTTCCGGCGTATAGAACGATTTCTTGGCCATCACGCACCAAGACTGCCCGAGCGATCGAACCCTCGGCGCCGTCCAGCGATTCTTCCGTCTTATGCTCAATCGTTAGGACGAAACCTTCGCCTACAGGTGTGCCCATCGCCCCAACAGCTGATAGCTCTGGTTGCGCCACCACCGTGTAGTCGGATTCTTGGATTGCCTTAGCGCTCTTTGGCAGGTCAATCGTTTTGGAAACTGTAAGCGGTTGTTCAGAGTCAGCCCCGTCAACCCAAAACAGGCCGGTAATTGCCGGGCCATCCGATGACGCGCTTGTGTCGCTACATCCANNACAAGAAAACCGAGTGCTGACTTGCGCTTCATTGTGCCCCCGCACTGTGACGCGTTGCGATACCACAAACGCATTTTTCGAATTGTTGCGAACAGCCTAATCATGACATGAAACAGACATTTCAGGAATAGACGATTAGTCCTAGTCAGCTGGCATTTTGGGCTCTGTTACATGCCAAAAAGAGCATGCGGTGACGGCTAGTCCCATTGAGCTCCGCGCTACCTATGACCGCTCGGATGGCAGTCCGCACGAGCGCCGTTAGCCAAGTACACTTGAGTATGGATCTCGTGGCTGGATTTAGTCGCGTGCATGCGAGCCCGATTTAGCTCGCCGATCAGCGCTCCCGTCCTTTGCGCTCATCTATCCGAATTCCGACCCCCTAATGCCTCTAGAACCTCACAAGAGGTTTTTGATAGTGGACTCACCGGGTAGGTCGGCGCAGCGGCTAGGCCGCAAGAATAGGCTCATCACACTCGTGTTTAGTGTTACCAATCACCGTAAGCATCCACTTCTTTCTGCCGTGTTCGCTGCCGCAGGGGTGGTTCTCATAGCAGGCTGTAGAACGTCGGTTACTGAGCCCAAGCAGGCACCCGAGTCCAGCACCTCGACCGCTTCCTCGCACACGTCTTATCCATTTGAAGTGGACACCTGCGGAAACACAACCACATTCACTCAAGCTCCGCAACGCGTTGTCACAGCCAAGTCCTCGACCATGGAGATGATGCTCGCCCTCGGAGTTGGCGAGAGCATCGTGGGCACGTCCTACCAGGACGGCGAGCTTCCCGCGTGGCTTGAGGCGGAGCCCGGCGCTACCTCAACCGCCGTGACCACGCCTCTGTCCGACAAACTCGCGGGGCCGGAATCTATTTTGGCGCTCGAACCCGACCTGGTTTACGCGGGATGGGAATCGAACCTCTCCGCGGATGGCATGGGCGAGCGCGCCTCGTACGAAAAGCTCGGGGTCAACACCCTCGTTGCCCCGTCCGCCTGCAAAGAGGCCGGGTACCAGCCCGATCCGCTTTCCTACGACG
>DFNY01000087.1:0-994 GCA_002376595.1 Jonesiaceae bacterium UBA3555
GCGTGCGAGTGCTCCCACCGGCCCGTTCATTGAACACAGCGACGGACCAGTAACCCCACCGGGTTGGATATGTTTGGACGGCACCGTAGTGCGATCCACTCATCACGATCACCAGGCTCTCTGGCTCGTCTATTGCCGCGAATGGCTAGAAGTGGGCGACGGACAGATCTATGCGCAGCGCTTAAGCGCTGACCTGCGCACCACCCAAGGCGAGCCAATTGAACTACTGAGGGCATCGTCGGCTCCGTGGTCAGTGCCGATCTTCGACCAACGCACCCAGGGTCGTCCAGCCTGGGTGACAGACGGACCATACTTCCATACAGCCCAAGACGGAACCCTCATCATGGTGTGGTCTTCCTTTGGAGAACACGGATACGCCGTGGGGCAAGCACGATCCAGCACAGGCGAAATAGACGGTGTGTGGCAACATGCACCACACCCGCTGTGGGCCACCGAAGGCGGCCACGCCATGGTGTTCACCGACTACGCAGGAAACCTGAGAATAGCGCTCCACGCACCCAACGAGACCCCCAACGAGCGGGCCCACTTCGCGCACCTCACCGAGGTTGCCACCACCTTTGAGTCCCAATCAGTGACGTGGCTAGCGCTAGCAACGCATGAAACCCCTCACGAATCGGGGAGAACTCGCTAGAACAGGTAAACTGGGACCGTGACTTTACGGCTTTTTGATACAGCAACGCGACAAGTGCGCGACTTCCAACCACGGGTACCCGGACAGGTTGGTATGTATGTCTGTGGCGCTACTGTGCAATCTGCACCTCATATTGGACACATGCGGTCCGCAGTGGCCTTTGACGTGCTCGCACGCTGGCTCAAAAAGTCAGGTTTGAAGGTGACGTACATCCGCAACGTCACCGACATCGATGACAAGATCCTGGCTAAGTCTGCTGCGGCAGGCGAACCATGGTGGGCGTGGGCTGCTCTACACGAACGCAAGTTCACAGACGCTTACGATGCCCTAGGCAACGTGTTG
>DFNY01000087.1:1112-1982 GCA_002376595.1 Jonesiaceae bacterium UBA3555
GGATCCGCGCGATTTTGCGCTGTGGAAAGCAGCCAAGGATGTAGAACCCGAAACCGCACAATGGAACACTCCGTTTGGAACGGGCCGTCCAGGTTGGCACTTGGAATGCTCAGCCATGGCAAAACGATACTTGGGTGAAGCGTTCGACATTCACGGTGGGGGACTGGACCTACGTTTTCCACACCACGAAAACGAGCAAGCTCAGTCGAAGGCTGCTGGCTACGAGTTCGCAAACTACTGGATGCATAACGGGTTCTTAAACATCGAAAACGAGAAGATGTCGAAGTCGCTCGGTAACTTCCTGACGGTCCATGAAGCCATTCAAGCGGTCGATCCGATGGTCTTACGGTTCTTCATGTTGTCGGTTCAATATCTNNACTGGATGCACTCTGCTTGGGTTACGCAGGGCGGCACCAAAATGTCTAAATCTCTGGGCAACGGTTTGCTGGTTTCGGAGGTACTCAAGGACACCGAAGCAGTGGTGTTGAGGTATGCGCTGGCCACAGTTCACTACCGTTCCATGCTTGAGTGGACCGAAGACACGGTCACTGAAGCGGCGGCAACGTGGGAACGATTCGCGGGCTTCTGCTCCCGTGCAACCGAGCGAGTTGGCGTTGTTGACTTCGCGGAAGTCCAAGCCGCACAGTTGCCAGCAGCCTTCGAAGCAGCACTAAACGATGACCTCAACGTTTCCGTGGGCTTGGCTTCGGTGCACGAACACCTCAAGGCCGGTAACTCGGCGCTGACGTCAGGTGATGACACCGCAGTGCGTGAGCACTTGGTCGCAATCCGGGCCATGCTCGACGTCTTCGGTTTGGATCCACAGGCGTGGGCTCAAGACCGTTCCGACGATCGCGCAGCGATAGCTCT
>DFNY01000087.1:2040-3513 GCA_002376595.1 Jonesiaceae bacterium UBA3555
TAAGGCCATCTCATGGCAGGTAATTCTCAACGCCGTGGTTCGATCCGTAAAGCATCGACCAAAAAGGGCGCAACTAAGGGCACCGGCGGTCACAACCGCAAGGCACTTGAAGGTCGCGGAGCCACACCTAAGGCTGAAGACCGCACGTGGCACCCAGCCGGAAAGCGCAAGATCGCTGAAGAGCGTTTGGCTGCAGCACGCGAAAAGCATGCTCCACGTTCATCGCGTTCCAAGCAGAACCGTGCCGGCGACCGCGCCAATGAGGTTGTGGCAGGACGCAACTCGGTTCTTGAAGCGCTCCGCGCAGACATGCCAGTGTCCAAGCTCTTCATTGGTACACGTCTCGCGCACGACGACCGCACCAAGGAAATCCTAGCCATCGCCAATGAACGCGGACTACCTCTCTTTGAGGCAGGAAAACCGGAACTGGACCGCCTTACCGATGATTCAGTCCACCAAGGTGTCGCACTGGTTGTTCCACCTTATGAGTACAAGGACATCGACGATCTCCTTGACTCGGCTGAGCGCAAGGGCCAAGCTCCACTCATCGTAGCTTTGGACTCGGTCACCGATCCACGTAACCTCGGCGCAGTCCTGCGTTCTGCTGGCGCTTTTGGCGCACATGGTGTGCTCATCCCAGAGCGCCGAGCAGCTGGTGTTACTGCCTCGGCATGGAAGGTTTCTGCTGGCGCTGCCGCTCGAGTTCCAGTTGCCCGTGAAGTGAACTTGACTCGCGCGCTCGACGAACTCAAGAAGGCTGGCTGCTTTGTGGTTGGCCTTGACGGCGGTGGAGACACCGGCGTAGCCGAGATTCCTTTTGCAACCGACCCTGTGGTCATTGTTGTTGGTTCAGAGGGCAAGGGCTTGTCGCGTTTAGTTCGTGAAAGCTGCGATGCGATTGCTTCGATCCCAATCTCATCCGTGGTTGAGTCGTTGAACGCAGGAGTCGCTGCGGGAATCACTCTGTACGAAATCGCAAAGGCTCGCGCAGAAAAAGCCTGAGCGGCCCCTTACCGTGGCTGCCAATAGGCCAGGTCCAAGTGGGATTCACATNNTGCTGGCGCCACGCGCCAGCAGTTCCGCTGTTGGCGGGCAGTTCTACTCTTGGAGGGCCGCGTCTTCAGGTGCCAAGCCCAAAATAGCCATCTCGTCGGGACGGTCTCTTAGAACATTCTCAACGTAGCTTGGGACCACTTGCTCAAGCGGCACATCCCAGCGCGCGCGTTCGGACATGTACCACTTGTGATCGAGGATCTCGTGGAAGAGCTGCGCAGGCTCGAGTTTTTTGCGTAATTCGCGTGGCACGGCCTGGATTGTGGGCTCGAACACCTCAGCAAGCCAGTCATGAGCAACGAACTCAATCTCGTCCTTCTGGCGGTCTGTTATCGCACGGTAGTGTTCGAGGTCGTTGAGGAGGCGGCGGGCCTGGTTTTCTTGCACGTCCAGACCGGTCAGGTGCATTAAACGGCGTGA
>DFNY01000087.1:3562-3758 GCA_002376595.1 Jonesiaceae bacterium UBA3555
GAACTCTTCTTGGTCATGCAGCGCTGCCCACAATTCGTTGTAGCGCTCCACTAGTGCGTCACCGATTGCGATGACGTCTTCGTCTTCGTCAATCATTTCGCCGGCCTGTAAGTCCATGAGCTCACCAATGATGTTGGTGCGCGCTAGGTCGATGTCGTAGGTGCGCTGACCAACGCTGAGTTTAGGGTGTAGCTGT
>DFNY01000087.1:3782-4413 GCA_002376595.1 Jonesiaceae bacterium UBA3555
CTGCGAAGGTTTCTGCGTCGCGACGGAACAACGTGTTCGATAGTGAGACATCGCCCCAGTAGAAGCCGATGAGGTGCAGACGCACCATCAACACGGCGAGGGCGTCAATCAGACGGGTTGCGGTGTCTGGTTGCAGAGCCTGNNCAGGTGCTTGGTTATGAGCACGGCTTCGAGTCGTTCGCCGTTCTTGTCTTTACGGCCAGTGATGACGCCTACTGGGTCTACGCTCGGAACGTCTGTGCGCTGCAACTGTCGCAGCAGTTCATACTCGCTGAATGCCACAGTCTCGCCGATTTCCTTGACGGCAAGCACTTGGCCAGAGAGCTTCACAAACCGGACAACGTGCCTAGAGATACCTCGAGGCAGTGCCGCAAGGATATCATTTGGCCATTCTTCTAGCGGAATATCCCATGGCAGCATCAGGAGCGCTGGGTCCGGCTTGGCTGCGGTGATCTGGAGTGACTGTGGCACAGTGAGGTCCTTGCTTTCAAGTGCCACGCGCTGATGAGTGCTCTGGTGCGTGGCTGTACTTAAGTTTACTGGGCGGCCCAGTGTTGATGTCGAATACGGGGCCGAACGGCGATTTCAAGTGCCCAGTAGTTACAAAAGTGGGGTGGAAGGCAAAGGCCTT
>DFNY01000087.1:4434-4721 GCA_002376595.1 Jonesiaceae bacterium UBA3555
AAAATCAGATGGTTGCGAGGCGTGCACCGGAGCTTGGGGAGAATACGTGCTCAGCGCCTGGCTTGATAGCAACGTGGATGAACTCGCCCTTGTCTGGTGCGGTGCGTGGGTTTACGCGAACGATTACGTCCTGGTCGCCTGCACCGGTCTTGAGTGAACCGTAAACGTATGCGTCCGATCCGAGCTCTTCAACGATGTTGACCTGAACAGCCATTGCTGATGGGTCGGATGCCGAAACGAGTTCGAGTGACTCTGGACGGAAACCGATGGTGATCTGGCCGTTGTCT
>DFNY01000087.1:4828-5099 GCA_002376595.1 Jonesiaceae bacterium UBA3555
AGAACCGCAATGCGGTCACCCATGGTGAGTGCTTCAGTCTGGTCGTGGGTAACGTACACGGTGGTTACACCGAGACGACGCTGGAGCGAAGCGATCTGCGTACGGGTCTGTACACGGAGTTTTGCGTCAAGGTTCGAGAGAGGTTCGTCCATGAGGAAGACCTGTGGCTGACGAACGATTGCACGTCCCATTGCAACACGCTGACGCTGACCACCGGAGAGTGCCTTTGGCTTGCGGTCAAGGTACTGGGTGAGGTCGAGGATCTTTGCAG
>DFNY01000087.1:5126-17940 GCA_002376595.1 Jonesiaceae bacterium UBA3555
ACAGCGCGTAGTTCTGGAACACCATTGCGATGTCGCGGTCTTTTGGCTGCACGTCGGTGACGTCGCGGTCCCCGATGAGGATGCGTCCCTGGTTTACGTCTTCGAGGCCAGCAAGCATGCGAAGCGAGGTGGACTTACCACAACCGGAAGGACCAACGAGTACGAGGAACTCGCCGTCTTCGATGTGGAGGTTGAGCTGGTCTACAGCTGGACGCTCGGTGCCAGGGTAGATACGGCTGGCGTGGTCATAGGTAACGGTAGCCATGATGTGCTACATCCCTTCACCGGCAGGTACGTGCCGGACGATCCGTTGTGATGGGTGCGCACGCGTTATGCAATTCATGTTCACTGCCTGTAAATCAACAGTGACTTGAACAGCGGTGTCCGCGTCGACACTTATGAAATTGTGGATCAAAGATCCGCGTTTACTTTATCAGCAATATACGAAAGAACGAACCCCACCTCGTGTGGATTTTCCACTCGGTAGGTCGCAGCGGTTTCGCCTGGTCCGACCTTAATGCCGATGTCTGGTCCGTTGAGTACCGCAAAAACGGTTTCATCGGTGACGTCATCTCCAAGGTAAAGTACCCCAACCGCGCCTAGTTCGGCACGCAGCGCGGTGACGCTGGCTCCCTTGGACGCTCCAGTTGCTGAGATTTCAGTGACGTCGTGGCCAATCATGGTGTGTACGTTGCGAGTGCGCGCAAAGCTGCGAAGTTCGCGTTCGATCCGTTCGGTGTCCACAGATGACGCCAACCTAGTGTGTAGCACTATGGAAGTGTCTTTGTGCTCTACCCATGCACCCCGAGCGGAATCAGCTAAGAGGTGAGCAAGGCTGCTTACTTCTGTAAGTTCAGCTTCTTGCTGTTCAGTGAGTTGGGTGGAACGAGCATTGAGTTCTCCAGAATCGCTGATAATCCCACTTTCAGCTCCGTGGGTTCCGTACAGTCGCATGCCCGGTGTGGGAGCAGCCAACTGGGCTAACTCATTAATGCGACGCCCTGAGACGAGCGCGACTTGGATCCGTCCGTCTTGGCCATGCTGTATGGCTGCGAGTGAACTTGCACTTGCTTCAAGTGGTCGGCTTTGTGAGGGGTCGTCTACTAACGGCGCCAAAACGCCATCGAAGTCTGAAGCCACGATGAGTGTCCCCGACAAACTCAAGAAGGTATCGATTGCGCGTTGTAGGCCCGCTGGCCAGCGGATGTTTTCAGGAATGATGGTAGATCCTCGCATGCTTTTCGCGGTGATTTGTATGTGCGTGGCTTAGGACGGAGTGGTGGCGCTGCTTGCTGAGGTACCGGCTCCCCCCAGTACTGGATGCGCGTTGAGTTCTGCGGTGACTTCTAGCGATTGAAGGAAGGAGTGTGCCCACTTCGCTACGTCATTGTTCAGAACTTTCCGGCGCAGGCGTAGCATTCTGCGACGCGCTTCAGCCGGCGGCATGAATGCTGCGTGCATGTATGCCTCTTTCATTCCGTCAATGTCGTGGGGGTTTACCATGATGGCCCCGGTCAGTTCGTCGGCCGCTCCGGTGAACTCCGAAAGGACGAGTGCTCCGCCAAGGTCATTTCGGGCGGCAACATATTCCTTGGCAACGAGGTTCATGCCGTCACGTAAGGACGTCACCAGCATGACGTCAGCAGCCAAGTAGAGGGCGGCCATTTCTTCTTGCGGATATGAATGGTGCAGGTAGTGGATTGCGGTGTGCCCAAGTTCCCCGTATTCCCCGTTAATGCGGCCCACTGCTACTTCTACTTGTTCGCGCAGTTCTTGGTAGGCGCCCACATTTTCGCGGCTAGGACTTGCAACTTGCACCAGAGTGCACTGCGAAGCATTGATGCGTTGGTCGCGCAAGAGTTCGCCGTACACCTTGATTCGGTGTCGAATTCCCTTGGTGTAGTCCAAGCGGTCCACACCGAGCATGACAATTTGAGGGTTTCCAAGCTCGCTGCGGATTTCGGCGGCGCGGGCGAGGACCTCAGGTTTCTTTGCGAGTTCGCTGAAGCCTGCGGCGTCAATGGAGATGGGGAATGATCCTGCCACGATGTGTCTGCGTGAGCCTTGATCGGTTATCAAGGAGAACTGGCGCGAGCGTGCTTTGACGGAGGTTAGCCGGGTTACGCAACGCCGGAAGTTTGCCGCGTCGGACGGTCGTTGGAATCCAATGACGTCAGCTCCTAGGAGCCCTTCTAGAATTTGCCGGCGCCATGGAAGCTGTCCAAACAGTTCCACGGAAGGGAACGGAATGTGGTTGAAGAAGCCGATTGTTACGTCAGGGCGTAGCTGGCGAAGCATTGCGGGTACCAGTTGGAGTTGGTAGTCGTGGATCCACACTTTCGCGCCCGGCGCTGCATGAGCCGCTGCTGCGTGTGCGAATCTGGCATTGATTCTCCGGTAGGCATCCCACCAGGCGCGGTGGAAGGCGGGGGAGGCAATCACGTCGTGGTACAGAGGCCACAGGGTGTCGTTGGAGAACCCTTCGTAGTACTGTTCCACTTCGTCTGCGCTGAGTTCAACGGGTACGAGGAACGTGCCGTCTGCGTCGAATGGGTCAAGGGCGAGATCTGTAGCGCCGCTCCAACCAACCCAGGCTGCGTCCGCGTTGCGAACTACGGGGTCGAGCGCGGTGACGAGTCCTCCTGGGGACCGTGTCCATGTAACCTCACCTGCCACTGAGGTTGTGATGTCTACAGGGAGACGGTTGGCCACGACAACGAGATCAAATGACTCTTTACTCATGCTTTACTAACTCCTTAGGTTCTCCATAACCATACCGACACATGGGCGAAAGCGCAGGCCGAGTCCCAGATTTTACGCATTGAGCGAATAACGTATAGGGATGGAGCGCTATGGGCTAGAACCAGGAACTGAGATCGGCGGATACCGAATTGTGAACCAGCTCGGGTCTGGAGCCATGGGGGTTGTATACCGTGCCCTCGATGGCGGAGGCAACCTTGTGGCGTTCAAAATGCTGCGTAGTGCCTTGATCGATGCGGACGAACTCCGGGAACGACTCATCCGTGAAGCCGCAGCGTTGCGTAAAGTCAAACACCCTGCAGTAGCAGCGATGCTTGACGTTGAAACCGACTCTGATGAAACGTTCATAGTCACTGAGTTGGTCGATGGCCCCACGCTCGAAGAATATGTTGCGGACCATGGGCCACTAGACACAGAAGAGCTCATTGTTTTGGCTCAAAGGCTCAACGATGCGCTGGACGCTGTCCATCAGGCCCACGTGGTTCACCGCGACCTCAAACCCAACAATGTGCTGATGAGCGTAGACGGTCCGGTGCTCATTGACTTTGGAATCGNNGACTAGTGGTTGGAACCCCGGGATATCTAGCACCCGAACTGATCAATGGGCATGACCCGAGTGCGGCCACAGACCAGTGGGGTTGGGCCGCAGTTCTACTCTTTGCGGCCACCGGGCGTGCACCCTTCGGCTACGGAGGATTCGAAGCCGTTATTTCACGTGCAATTGCGGGGCGCCCGGACGTAGACGGCCTCGACGAACGCATCGCCACCGCATTAAGGGGCGCACTTGCTGTCAAGCCAGTAAACAGGTGGGACCCCAGCGACGTCATTGCCGAACTGCAAGACGCAGTGGATAACCCGGGCCNNGCGAGCGAACCTGCCGCAGGCCTCTCCAATGATGCGACTCACGTAGTAGGCAACACCGGTTTCCCCGTGTATTCCACAGTGCCGCACCCGGACGTAGTACCGGGCGGTGCCAGCTACCAAAATCGGGACTCTGGAACAGCCGTGCTCCCAGCGCCCAATCCGGCAGTTACACCGCCAGACGCAAATCAGGTGGTTACCGAACAACCAACCACCGCATTCCCGCAAGTGGAGGGCGAAGACCCGGGATTCGTCGGCAAGCAAAACCCATACCCACTGCCCGCGCAAGCAATGTCAGACGTGCCCGCCACTGCAGTGATGCCGGTTGCCCAAAGCAGCGCTCCGCCATCATTTGCACCCCTACCAAATCAGACACAGAGCCTTTCAGGCGACGGTGGCACCTTCGACCAGCACACCGGAGCCGAATACCCCGACGCCCTCACTCAGCCAGATGAGCCCCACTACTACGAGCGCCCGGTAGTCAAACGTCGGTACTTCATCTTCCTCGCAGCGACGCTCGCAGTGATCGCAGGGTCTGCGCTCGCCCCAATCATCACGTGGGCAGTGCTTATCGCTGTGTTGCTGTGCTTCCGTGTAGTGGGTGTTATGTGGGAGGCATTCCACTCGCGCCGTGAAACCAAAGGGCACACTCCCAGAGAGTCTGCGGTTGCCGCGGTATCGTTCCCCTGGCACCTCTTGCGAGGAATCGCTGGACTGCTGCCATCTCTACTACTCACCGCCGCATGCACAGTAGTTCTCGCCGGAGGGCTCTGGTGGTTGCATACAAACGGCACCATCCCAGACATGGGTAGCGCTGGCCCCCGAGGCACGCGAATCGTTATTGTTGCTGTGACCACGTTGTTTGTTGTGTGCATGATGTGGTTTGGTCCGCTCACCTCGCTTACTAGAACCGGGGGACGCGTTGCTATGAAGGGACTATTCCCGGGCGCATTTGCATCGCTGATTTTCGTGCTCCTACTGTGCGCAATCGCAGCGTACCTAGTGTTCGCTGTGGCGTCTGGGCAAGGAATCTTCTGGTGGCCTCTTCAGGGAGCACCCAGTTTTGGCCAATAATATTGGTGACTAGCAAGTAGTACGTCCTTGCGGCATATACCGTGCCGCACAACTCGAGACTAAAGGTTTGCCATGAGTAACAAGTCTGCTGGGAACACCCAGGCGGCCCGCCGCGAGGAAGCTCGCNNAATGAAAAAAGAGCAGGAGCGCGCTGAGCGCCGTTCCCGGATGATCATTTTGATCTCTGTTATTGCAGGGCTGGCAGTGGTCGGTGGGCTGATCGCCTTTATTCTGAGCAAGGCGCCAAAGGACATTGCGGCTGACATCACCGCCATCCCAGCGGACGTGGCAGCTCCATCAAATGCTGACGAGATCGGTGCATTCACCTACTACAAGGGTGAGATGATCGATGAGGCTCCAGCAGACGTACCAGTCATGGACGTGTACCTCGACATGATGTGCCACTACTGTGCCCAGTTCGAAGCAACCCACGCGGACTGGCTCCGTCAGGCGGCTGACAATGGTGAACTTGTTTACCGAATCCACCCGGTTGCAGTAACTAATAGTTCCTACGCCACCACGCTCGGCGCAGTCTATGCGTCCTTGCTTGAGCGCGATCCAAAGCAGTCATTCGACTTCGCAATCTGGGCCTTCGACAACCAGAACGCAAATGGCCTGTCAGATGACCAAATCACCACCTTCCTTAAGAATGTGGGAGTCAGTGATTCAGACATCGACGACGCTCTCTCCGGAAAGTACGAACGCTTCCTGCGTGCATCGTCGATCATCGCTAACAACGACCCAGACCTCAAGAACGCAGACGGATACTTTGGAACCCCATCGGTATTCCTGAACAACGCTCGTCTAACCGCGCAATGGAACGATGAAGAAGCTTTCAAGGCTGAAGTTGAAAAGGCGATCACTGACGCTGGCTCAAACAAGTAGTCCACACAGGGACAAGGTGGGTGTCACAATGATTTCTGACACCCACCTTGGACCGGATTTCCTAATTTAGCCAAGTCATGGTTAATCTATAACCTGCACCCGCATGCGGCGTGCGAATGCCTCCTTAGCTCAGTGGTAGAGCAACGCTCTTGTAAAGCGTAGGTCGTCGGTTCAAATCCGACAGGGGGCTCAGATATTTACATAGAATCAGATACTTACATAGAAAAGGTGGGCCAGAATCTGGCCCACCTTTTTGTTTCTGGCACAAACTTAGCGTGCGTAATGCACGTCAGCCTTCTACGATCTCTTCGAGAGTCGGGTACTTAGCGGTTCGGCTGTCCCCTGAAGAAGTGCCGGTAAGGCGACGCTTGATCCATGGCCCCACGTGAACTTTGGCCCAGTCGATGCTTTCGCGGGCACGCACAGCCAGCGGTGCGGAGGGGGCTTCGTCGAGCGGGTAGGCAAACCTTGGGTTTTCCGGCCGTAACTTCAATCCAACAAGCGCCATGTCAGTTACGCGGCGGTGGCCTTCGGTAGTGAGGTGGATTCGGTCATCTGCCCAGAACCGCGGGTCTGAGATGTTGCGGTGGCCCCACATGTCGAGCACGTATGCTCCACGTCGTTGCGCGATGGAGAAGATGTGGGCGTTGTACAGCGCAACCTTGGAGCGGGTTAGCGCCATTGATCCGTGCCCCACAAAGTCGGAGCCCGTCGCAAGCAGTACGTCGGCGCCGGTTGCCCGGGCCTTTGCTACGGCATGGTCGAGGTGTGCGGCAATTGCGTCTACATCTGTGTTCGGGCGAAGGATGTCGTTTCCTCCGCCAACAATCGAGATTAGCGCTGGTTTCATGGCGAGCGCCTCGTCGAGCTGCTCAGCGATGATTGGGCGCAGGAGTTTCCCTCGAATGGCTAGGTTTGCATACTTCAGCGCGCTCTCGCCGCCAGCAATTCTGCGGGTGGAGAGTGTAAGCGCCAGCATGTCTGCCCATCCACGGCACTGATCCGGGTCAGCTGGGGAAATGTCCCACAGGCCCTCGGAGAACGAGTCCCCAATTGCAACGTATGAGTCCCAGCGGGGAATCGAAGATGATGGGTGGTCGGTTTCGAAAGTCTCAGTCACCGTTCTATCTTATGCACGGCTTGNNGGCTGGGGGCTCGTGGAGGGGGCTCCTAGAACAGTGTGCCCTCGGCAGAGTCTGAAACTTCGATGTGTGTTGGTGGTATTTCCCAGTTCACTGGGGTCGCGCCTTGGGCCTGGAGTAGAGCGTTTGCGGTGGTGAACGGTTTGGAACCGAAAAAGCCTCTACTAGCCGACAATGGTGACGGATGCACACTGGTGATGGTTTGTCCGGCCGCAAAGAGGGGCGCGAGGGTTTGCGCGTCTTTTCCCCACAGAATTGCAACGAGGGGCTGTTTGCGTGCGATGAGGGCCTCAATTATCGCGAGTGTGACTTCTTCCCAACCTTGTTTTCGGTGGCTTCCGGCGTCTCCGGCGGAAACTGTCAGGACTCTGTTGAGCAGCATGACCCCCTGGCTTTCCCACGCGCTTAAGTCGCCATGGGTGGGTTCTGGCAGGTGCAGGTCGGTGGCGTATTCCTTGTAGATGTTGCGCAGTGAGCGCGGAATCGCGGTGCCCGGGCTCACCGAAAAAGACAGGCCCACGGCATCGCCTGGCGTGGGGTAGGGGTCTTGACCAACAATGACAACTTTGACTTTGTCTGGCGCAATCCGCAGAGCCCGCAGCACATTGTGCTGGTCCGGCAGGGTGTGTTCGTATCCGTCTCCATAAAATTTCTCGACGAGTCCTTGTGCTTTGATGAGCGTCTCACCTAGGGCGGTGGCCCAGTCTGGATGGGCGTCGAGCGTGGTTGCGCTTGAGTATCTGGATTCGTTAACGCGTTCGTGTGTTTGGGGAGAGTTCGGGGTAGTCACACGGTGAGGTTACCGTTGAATCATGGTTGACAACAATGATCCAGAATTGGCTCCGGATCCTCAGAACGAGGATGCGGTTTCAGCGGCGAACGAAACTGAAGGGAGCATTAGCGAATCTGACAGCACCAGTGATCTCGCAGGTGGCGAGGACTCCCCGGTAGCTGTTGAGCTAAGCAACCAAGATCGGGCCATCTTGGATTTTGAATCTCGCTTGTGGAAGAAAACTGCAGTGAAGGAACGCGCTATTGGTGTGGAGCTAGGAATAACGCCGGCTACCTACTATCAGCGTCTCCTGGCCTTAAGCCGAATGCCGCACGCATTTGAATATGCGCCGGCTGCGCTCGGTCGCCTTACCCGAGCCGCGGAACACAGACGTTCGGGACGCATCGGTTAACACGACCAGTTCACAAAATTTACGCGGAAAAAGCCTGTGCCCTCTTCGTTAATTGCGCAGGGTTCGGGATAGTCTTAGGCCGTGAGCAAGCGGAAACCTTCCTACCCACAAGACGAGTTCGATCAGCCAGAAGGCGCGATCGCGCGTAGTGGCGTGCACCGATCGCACAAGAGTGCATGGAGCCGTATCTGGCCTTTCTTGTTGGTGTTCGTACTGGCCTCGGGCATCGGACTTGGGACAATCTATGCGTTGTTGCAAACACCAGATTCTAAAGTTAACGAACTTCTGAACTCTGTGAGCGATAATCCTTCAGAGTCGAGTTCTCCAACGTCTGACTCCGCTGACGCTGGTGAGGAGCCATCAACTGATGCGTCCACCGACGCCAGTGAAGAGCCGTCGCAGGAACCGTCTGAGGAGCCAAGTGAGGAACCTTCAGAGGAACCATCTGCGCAAGATCAAGTGGACAAGGCAGTTAGCGTTCGCGTGTTGAATGCGAGTGGCACTCAGGGTGCGGCAGGAACCGCAGCCAAGAAACTTGAACAAGATGGATTCTCCAAAGTCGAGGCCGCGAACTTCGAGGGCGACAAACCGTCGAGCACCGTAATTTATTACAAAGGTTCGGGTAACCGAGCTTCTGCTGAAGCAATTGGAAAAGTTCTCGGAATTACCAATTTCTCTGAAGTTTCCTCACTTCGCGCAGACGTTTCAGTGGTGCTGAGATAATCCTTTACTCGTAAGATTGGCCCAGAGTGTGGGAAAAATGTTCCAATTTGGACACGAGGTGGGTAAAACCCCTTTTCATGCGTCCGGATTGCCACTAGGCTCTGAGGTGTCGAAGCGTGACGGAACTAACGTTTCTAGTGCTACCGACCGTAACACCAGCATCTTGCAAGGAGCAGTTCATGGCACAAGGAACCGTCAAGTGGTTCAACGCTGAAAAGGGCTACGGCTTTATCACCCCAGTTTCGGGCGACCAAGACCTTTTCGTTCACTTCAGCGCAATTCAGTCCGATGGCTACCGTTCACTCGAAGAAGGCCAGCAGGTTGAATTCGAAGTAGGTCAGGGCACCAAAGGCCTTCAGGCCGAGCAGGTACGCCCACTCTGATGTACTTGGGTAACTGAGCACCATTCGGTGTAAGTTGCCACTGAGTCTGGCCCAGCACGCCATATGCGTGCTGGGCCAGACTTTTTTGCCGAAAGAAGCAGCAGGCGGGCAGCCTGAGAACATGCACTCAGAAACTTCTTATGGCGCATAGTTGCCGGTAGCGTAGGGTCAGAACCGACAGATGTTGTCGGCCAGAGGGGAGAGACCGTGAGCGNNCGTTAGCCGCCGCGGTGCTTTTCGCTCGTGCTGGTCTCTCGGTGAGGGTCCTAGAAAAGAACTCCACAATTGGTGGCGGCGCACGTACCCTGGATCTTGGATTACGAACCGGCATTACGCATGACATTTGCTCCGCAGTGCATCCTATGGCTGTTGCATCGCCCTTTTTCACAGAGTTTGACCTTGGCGCTAGGGGAGTGAACCTACTTGAGCCACTCATCCAGTACGCGCAACCGGTCACTCCCACCACTGCAGGCCTTGCATACAGATCCATAGAGCGGACCGCCCAAAGCTTGGGGGCCGATGGTAATGCCTGGAGAGGGCTCTTGGAACAATTGGCGGCGCATCCCGAGGCTGTCATTGCAGCAGCGTTGTCGAACAAACGATCAATCCCACGCGAGCTGATCACACAATTCCCTGCGGTGGCTAAGTTCGGACTTTCTGTGCTCGAACAGGGCACCGGACTCTGGAACCGACGCTTTAGCACTGACATTGCTCCAGCTCTCCTCACGGGAGTGGCAGCACATGCCATCAACACATTGCCGAGCTTCGCTGGAGCAGGCACAGCGTTAATGCTCGCGGCACTCGCACACTCACACGGATGGCCCATCCCACGCGGCGGCACAGGAAGCATCACAACCGCGCTGGTTGAAGATCTCCTTGCACACAACGGTGAGATCTGGACAGACCACGAAGTCAAGTCTCGCTCCGATCTTCCCTCAGCCCAGGCGTACGTCTTCGATACCACCCCAACTAATGCACTCAAAGTTCTGGGATCCTCGATTCCAGATGACACCGCTGCTGCACTCAAGAGGTTCCGACACGGAAATGCTGCAGCCAAGGTGGACTTTGTGCTCAGCGAACCAGTCCCATGGACCGTGTCAGAAGTGGGCCAAGCAGGAACCGTGCACATAGGTGGTACGCGAGCAGACATGGTGGCAGCGGAGCGAACTATCGCAAGAGGACAATGGGCGTCAGATCCGGTCGTTCTACTCAGTGACCCCGGGGTTGTGGACAGCTCTCGAGTCAAAGATGGGTACCGTCCGTTATGGACCTATGCCCACGTCCCAGCAGGAGCCACGCAAGACCCCACCGAAGCGATCATTAGCCAAATAGAGAAGTACGCTCCAGGATTCCGAGACACAATCGTGGCCCATCAGGCAGTCCCTGCAAGCGAAATGGAGTTGCACAACCCCAATTACATTGGCGGAGATATTGCAGGCGGTGCAGCAAACCTCTGGCAGATGTTTGCACGTCCAACTCCACGACTCAACCCGTATTCTTTGGGCACACCAGGAGCGTACATCTGCTCGGCCTCGACCACTCCGGGACAAGGTGTTCATGGACTTAGCGGGATGTATGCAGCTAAGTCGGTGCTCAAGGAAGTGTTTGGAGAACAGAAACTGCCATCGCTGGCGCCACAACAATCAAGGAGAACTCATGAATGACTCCGTGCCAATGGGTACCATCTCTGAACCTACAATCGTTGAGATTTCTGAAATCCCATGCCTCATGGTTCGACGAGTTGTGCGCATGGAGGATATCCCCGCCCACTACGATTCCTCGTACCAAAAGATCTTCTCGCTGCTTGGGCAACGTGGCGTGGCACCAACTGCGCCACCACTAGGAATTTCATTCTCTATGCCTTCTGAAAAGCTCGATTTAGGGGCAGCGGTTCCGGTTCCTACCAACACGGGTGGTGAGGGCGACGTAGAGTATTTCGTGGTTCCCGGGGGTGCTGCGATCAAGGTGACCTTGACCGGTTCGTTCGAGATGCTTCCTCTCGCTTATGGCACCATCCAGGAGTGGAGTGACGCACACTCGGTTGAGCGGGGAGAACTGGCGTGGGAACAGTACATGATCATGCCTACTCCCGAATCAGATCCAGCGGAGAACATTACTGACGTGTATTGGCTGATTCGCGCGTAATCGAGTGGGCTTACGTTTCAATGANNGCGGTCACTGATAAGTGACCGCCCCTCTGTGCACGCCTGCTCGCTGCCTACATACGCGCATATGTATTCAGTGCCGCCTGCGAGCTGCCCAAGGCACACAGACGTAGAAAACTACGCCTGAGCCTCAAGTTCCGTTGCTGACATCGCGGCCTTTGCCGGCGATTCACGACGTATGAGCTTACGCAGCGCTGGTGGGATCTTCTCAAGTGGGAAGAATGCAAACCAGCACACGACCGTGGGTAGGAAATGGATTCCCAAGGCAAGCCAAGTGGCCGCGTGAAAAACAAAGAACAGAGCAATGAATGTGTATCGCCATTTGCCTCTGAGGAAGAAAACCACTGGCGAGATGATTTCGATGATGTATAGGCCCCACTGGGCAGTCTTGAGCAACCACGGGTAGTTCAGAGTCCACACGATAAATTCTGAGCCCCTACGCATGAACGCCCACGTGAACACCGATGAGTTGGGCCACGCCCAGAACGAGCCATTGGTGGCAATCTTAGAAAAGACCGAACCAAAGTAGGTGAGCACGGTTGCAACTTGGATGACTCTGAGGCCCCATCCGGCGGCCCGAGAAGTTCGAGTATCAAAGAACCGTGCTGCGCCGATTGTGGGCAGTGCCCATGTGGCCACAATGAGAGCCATGTGATCGTGTGACACGTAGGAGAAGCCTTGGCTGTTCTCCATCCATGCTAGGAACAGGATTGCTACTGCGAATCCTGAAATACGCGGAGCAATTCCAACCGCTGCGAGGACACAGAACCCAACCAGCAGCCACTGCATTGTGATTGCCCAGGCAACGCTCGGCTCAGGGAACGGGAGGTTCCTGCCAATCCACAGGGGATCGTAGAATTCGACCGCATATCCGTGGGGAATTACATCGTTGGTGAGATTGAAAATATCCCAGACTACGAATCCGTAAATAAGGACCCTAAACACGGCTACTCTGGCAAGCGGAATTGCTGGGAAGTTCCAGTTGAGGAAACTGGATGCCATACGTTTGAAAGTGCCAGAGTCTCTGTTGGCAACGGGTTGCGATTCGCCTGCGATGCTCACTTTGTGCCTCCGTAGTTACCTTGCACGTCCCAGGAGGTAAGGAACTCTACGTCGGTCTTGCCAGCNNCGTGCCACGCGCGCGCGATGCCTTCAAGCATGTGTGGGTTCTCGATGATCCGATCAAGCTGGCCTTCAATCTCAGCACGGCCAATGCCAACTCCCTTTGGGTTGAGGGGTACNCGAACCTCTGTGCCCTGGGTAGTGGTTGCAGTGATGCGGATCGCCTTTGTTGGTGTGTCTAACGGGCGTCCATATGAGTATTGCGACAGTGAGCCTAGTGGGAACCAGTCATTTGTGTTCACTACTTGCCCAACTGACAAGACAATCAGTCCGACACCAGCTGCTACCAAACGCCAGAGGATTGAGGTTGTTCGAAGCTCAACGGTGTTTTTGGGGTGCTGTGTATCCGGAGGGGGAATTGGGGCCGAATCAGGGATGAGGTCGGGCATGAAGCCTAAATTAGCAAGTCAGAGACGTGCGATCGTCCACCTAAGGTGGGATCTTTTCCGAGAATCTGAGCATTCTCACTAGCTGGGATGAAAGCCTGCATTGCGTAGAAGATGGCGATGAGGGGG
>DFNY01000087.1:18019-20277 GCA_002376595.1 Jonesiaceae bacterium UBA3555
TCCTCGCCGACACCGTCAAGGTCACCCTTGGCCCAAAGGGCCGTAACGTCGTGCTCGACAAGAAGTGGGGCGCACCAACGATCACCAACGATGGTGTATCCATCGCAAAGGAAATCGAACTCGAAGAGCCATTCGAAAAGATTGGTGCAGAGCTCGTCAAGGAAGTTGCTAAGAAGACTGATGACGTAGCTGGTGACGGTACTACTACCGCAACCGTGCTCGCACAGGCACTCGTGCGTGAAGGTCTGCGCAACGTTGCAGCTGGTTCCAACCCAATCGCTCTCAAGCGCGGTATCGAAGCTGCAGTTGAAGCTGTTATCTCCGAACTGCACGATGCAGCGAAGGAAATCGAGTCCAAGGAAGAGATCGCAGCAACTGCAGCAATCTCAGCTGGAGACCGTCAAATTGGTGAACTCATCGCTGAAGCCCTCGACAAGGTGGGCAAGGAAGGCGTTATCACCGTTGAAGAGTCCAACACCTTTGGCCTCGAACTCGAACTGACCGAGGGTATGCGTTTTGACAAGGGCTTCCTTGCTCGCTACTTCGAAACTGACCCAGAGCGTCAGGAAGCAGTTCTTGAAGACCCATACATCCTTCTCGTTGAGTCCAAGATCTCCAACGTTAAGGACCTCCTCCCACTTCTTGACCAGGTCATGAAGCAGGGTCGTTCACTGTTGATCATTGCTGAAGACGTTGAAGGCGAAGCACTCGCTACTCTCGTACTCAACAAGATCCGTGGCACCTTCAAGTCAGTGGCTGTTAAGGCACCTGGCTTCGGCGACCGTCGCAAGGCAATCTTGCAGGACATCGCTATCCTCACCGGTGCTCAGGTAATCTCTGAGACCGTTGGCCTCAAGCTTGAGACCGCAACCCTTGACCTTCTTGGTCAGGCTCGCAAGGTTGTAGTTACCAAGGACGAGACCACCATCGTTGAGGGCGCTGGCGACAGCGACCAACTTGCTGGCCGCGTGAAGCAGATCCGTTCCGAGATTGAGAAGTCAGACTCTGACTACGACCGTGAGAAGCTGCAGGAGCGTCTTGCAAAGCTTGCCGGTGGTGTAGCAGTTATTAAGGCTGGTGCAGCAACCGAGGTTGAGCTCAAGGAGCGTAAGCACCGCATTGAAGACGCAGTGCGCAACGCAAAGGCAGCAGTTGAAGAGGGCATCGTCGCCGGTGGTGGTGTAGCTCTTATTCAGGCTGGTGCAAAGGCATTCGAAAGCGAAGCATTGACTTCTCTCGAAGGCGACGAAGCTACCGGTGCAGCAATCGTTCGCGCAGCGATCGACGCTCCACTCAAGCAAATCGCTGTGAACGCAGGACTCGAAGGCGGCGTAGTCGCTGAGCGCGTTCGTTCACTTCCATCGGGACAGGGCCTCAACGCTGCAACCGGCGTGTACGAAGACCTTCTCGCTGCAGGCGTGAACGACCCAGTGAAGGTAACCCGTTCCGCGCTGCAGAACGCGGCTTCCATTGCTGCACTGTTCCTCACCACCGAGGCAATCGTTGCTGACAAGCCAGAGAAGCTTCCAGCAATGCCTGAAGGCGCCGGCATGGGCGACATGGGCTTCTGATAGACCCCAATAGTGCAACCTAGATACTAGGACACACAAAAGGGCCTCACACCTTTGGGTGTGAGGCCCTTATTGGTTCTTCCACAGATCAGATGCAAAGTAGTTAGGCTATCGCCAGCACATGGACCAGTCTGAGCACGACTTTGCCATCTGGTGCCTGGAGAACCTAGAGCACCAGTGCGTCAGCGCGAGAACATACTGCGAATGTTGAGTTCGGCTTCGGTGTAGGCCGATGCGGTGTGGTCTAGGGCGGCCTTGATGGATTCCAAACTGGCCTCAACTTGGGTCTGGGTGCCGTGCCATTGGTGCGCAACCTCGGCGAACTGAGCAGCGGCTTCACCGCTCCACGAGCCTTGCAAATTAGAGAGGTGAGACATCATCGCCGCTACCTCGCTACGAATTGTGTCCACTGAACGGCGTACACTTGCGCTGGCGGCGGAGACTTGTGCGGTATCAACGGAAAAAGTGGACATGGTGCTCCTTGAGGGTTGACTGTAAGTGAGCGCTCAGTGGGAGGCATCCCAGAGCGCTTCTCACAGTAGGTTCCTCATTTCTTCTATGCAGAGGTAGAGGCGCGAGGTAGCGATTTCTGTGGTTAGGAATCAGAACTAACTTCGGTGGATACACGCGAGTTGCTTGTGCTTGCGCCGGCTAACCGCTTGAACAAACTGTGGAGCAGAAGCCGTT
>DFNY01000046.1:0-1847 GCA_002376595.1 Jonesiaceae bacterium UBA3555
GCGATAACGTCGATACAGTGCAGTGCTCACACAGCAACCTTAGTAGACGACACCGACACGTGGGGAGTCCGGTTCACAACGTGTTGGACTCATTACCCAACTAAACGACGATTCCCCGCCACCGCATGCTGGGTGACGGGGAATCGCTAGGAAAGAAATCAGTGCGCCTACCGGCGCATAACGCGGCGAGCCAACCAGTTCCCAAGGAACTGAGCCAACTGAACCACAATCACAATTGCGATCAACGCAGCGATAGTGATTTCCCAGTTGAGTCGCTGGTAGCCGTGACGCAAAGCGAAATCACCAATACCGCCAGCGCCAATGGTTCCGACCATGGCTGACATGTCCATGATTCCAATAAACAAGAACGTGTAGGCGAGAATCAATGGGCCAAGTGCCTCTGGAATGATGACCGTAAAGATCACACGGATCCGCGAAGCACCCATCGCCCGTGCCGCCTCAATCACGCCCGGATCAATAGACACCAGATTCTGTTCAACAAGACGCGAGCAAGCGAAAATTGCCATGAGTGACATGGCAAAAATAGCGGCCTCTATACCAAGCGTCTTCCCCACCACCTCACGGGTGATAGGGCCAAGAGCAACCACAAAGATCACNNACGAACGGAATTGGACGAACCAGGTTCACAATAAAGTTCAGAATTGCAAACACAACCTTGTTTGCAAACAAGTTCCCAGCCCGTGTGAGGTACAGCGCCATACCCAGCGTCAAACCTAGCGCGCCACCAATGAGCAACGCGAAACACACCATGATCAGGGTGTCGCCCAACGAGTTGAGCAGCTCCGGGAACATGCGGTCCCAGTCGGTCTTACCGGTGTTCAAAACAGGGAGTAGAGCATTCACTTGTTACCCCCTAGGAAACGAGCGCCTGGGTTGGTTGGGTTGTCAATGGCACGCGCACCAGCGTCTAACGCAGCCTCAACTGCGGGTAGCGCCTGGTCCTTGTTGTGTGACGCCGATTCAGGCTGCGCTGATGAACCGCTCTGCGAGAAATCGATGCCGTCGTATCCAAAGCCATCCAACGGGTTTGCGGAGGTACCCAAATCGAACACATCGGTGTACTTCTTGAGTTCTGCAATTACCGCAGTTATGTCGGCCTCTGATCCCTCAAGGCCCCAAGTGAGCGAACCAAAAGGCTGCCGTTTTACCTCTGAGATACCGCCATAGATGATTCCGCCACGTACATTGTGCTCATGCAAGACGTCTGTAATACGGCGGCCGTAGGCGCCATCCTCGTGCACCATAACGGTGATCAGATGCTCGGTGTGCCGCTCCCGCAGACGCGCCAAAGTTTTCGGATCCGGTTTGTCTTTGATGGCAGTAGCCACGAACTTCTTGGTAGCAGGATGTGCAGGGTGTGAGAAGACCTGGTAGACCGTGCCCTCTTCGACAACCTTGCCCAGTTCCATCACCGCGACGCGGTCACAGATCTGCTTCACAACTTCCATCTCATGGGTGATCACAACAATGGTGATTCCCAAATCATGGTTAACCTTGGCCAGCAGTTCCAATACGTCGCCGGTGGTTTCTGGATCCAACGCGGAGGTGGACTCATCAGCAAGAAGAATCTTAGGGTTCGTGGCAAGAGCGCGAGCAATACCCACACGTTGTTTCTGTCCGCCAGAGAGTTGGGATGGGTAAGCATTGGCCTTGTCGCTCAGCCCTACAAACTCAAGCAGTTCGAGGACGCGCTGCTTACGCTGGGCGCGAGGCACACCAGCAACTTCTAGGGGGTATGCAACGTTCTTGGCAACAGTGCGTGATTGCAACAGGTTGAACTGTTGGAAGATCATGCCAATTTCTTGGCGTACTTCACGCAACTTGGA
>DFNY01000046.1:1856-5572 GCA_002376595.1 Jonesiaceae bacterium UBA3555
TCCAGCACCTGAATAGCCGATCACGCCGTAGATCTCACCGCGTTGGATAGATAGGGTAACTCCATCAACGGCTTTGATGGTTCCAGATTTGGATGCAAAATGTTTCTCTGCATTGCTGAATTCCACAATGGGTGCCGTGGACTGGCTCATGAATTCTCCGATTCCGTGACCATGCTGCGCATACGCTTATGGACAAAGTTGTCACACAGTTTGGACGCAAAGCAATAGATCCCGATATGCCTTAAGGCGGCACCTGCGCGACATTCACGCGCGGGTGCCGCCCAAGGCAGTGACATTACTTGGTGTTTGCGGCCGAGTAGTCGTCCTGGATTTCCTTGAGGTAACCCTCAAGTTCGGCGCCAGTCTGGTTTGCGAACGCTGCGGTGCCACCCGAAGCCTCAAGCACGCCGTCTTGGACAACCTTGGACTTGTATACGTCTAGCAGCTGCTTGAACACTGCGTTGTCCTTGTCTTCTGCGCGTGAAACCCACACGTTGATGTAAGGGCGTGCGCCTTCAGATTCTGCGGAGTCACGGTAGATTGCATCGGTTGCCTTGAGGTTGGCATCTGCGAGGAAGTCGTTGTTCACAATCGAGGCTTCAACGTCTGGCAGCGAGAGAACGGTCTGTTCTGCGCTAACAGGGACAACCTTGACCTTGGATTCTGGGAGAACATCAAACTCGGTGGAGTAGGCGGAACCGCCATCCTTCAGTTTGACCAAACCTGCATCCTGGAGCACGAGAAGTGCACGGGAGAGGTTGGTTGGGTCGTTAGGAATTGCGACCTCGCCACCGGTGATGGTGTCAACTGAGGTGTGCTTCTGGGAGTACAGACCCAATGGGTACACTGCGGTACCTGCGATTGGGGTAAGGTCTTCGCCAGAGTCCACGTTGTAGCCTGCGAGGAACAGCAGGTGCTGGAACTGGTTGAGGTCAATCTCGCCCTCAGTCAACGCAGTGTTCGGAATGGTGTATTCACCAAGGTCAACAATCTCAACGAAGAGATCTTTCTTCTTGGCTTCCTCAGTGAAGGTTGCCCAGTAGTCTTCAGCACCCACAACACCGATACGAACTGGGTCAGCTTCGGTGCCAAGGGTGGATGATTCCACCTTGTCCTTTGGAGCTTCATCGGAACCGCAAGCGGTCAGCGAGAAAGCGAGAGTAGCGGCGGTTGCAAGTGCTGCAACAGACTTCAAAATGGACTTACGAGACATGGTTTTCTCCAGAAAATGCGCAGGTTTTGCCTGCAGGGCCTGTGGCCCGAACGGAACGTTGAATGGCTTACCAGCCATGCGAAACTCTCGCTTTTGTTGGTTCTTCGCTCGCCAAAATAGGCGTGTTTCAAAAGTGGGGGTTTCTAGTCAGTACTGCCAATACGGCAGACACGGCGCTATCGGTGCTCGATGCATCGCTCCTTAACGGAGTTTGAGCATCGAAGCTCATATCGAGTGATTCCTCGATTCGGGTGGCTGCGGTTAGCAGCAACACCCGCTGAGCATTGAGCGCATGCAGCAGCACATCAAGCGAGGCATAGCGGCCTGGCGCTTGGTGACGATGTGCTGTGTGCTGAACATGTATCCATCATGGAGGTTTTTGTCGGTAAATATCCAGCAGGAAGCCAATAGTCTTAACAGTTGAGACAAATTTAGTCCAGAAAAGCATGCCAAATTGGGATAACTAGTATTTTCGCAGGTCACAGCGTCTCAATAAATGGGATGTTTTTCATGCGTGAAATTTCGGTTTCGAGGCCGAGTGTCTTCTCCGTGACCACAAGCCGCCGCCAGCGGACAGCCCAAGGCAACCACGGTCAAGGGCTTGCTTCCGCGTCCACACAACACCGGGCTCAAAACCTCCAAGCTATCCAACGAGCCACACACAACGCCGGACCCCGCTCCCCCAACGCAGACACCTAGAGAAAATAGACAACCGGAGAAAACAGAAGAGCCCCGGAACTGTTTCCAGTTCCGGGGCTCTTTACCCTGCGGAGGATAGGGGATTCGAACCCCTGAGGGCTTTCACCCAACCGCCTTTCCAAGACGGCGCCATAGGCCACTAGGCGAATCCTCCATAGTGTGTTCCCCGAGATTCTCCTAAGAAAACTGCTCGTTGAACAACCAACGTTGAAAATCCTACCTAACTTTTTGGCAAAACCCGAATCGGTGATGCCTAAAGTGATGCAGGCCACCTGCGCGAGCCCAGGCTGTAGCCAATTACCTGCAGTTTTGCACTCGACTGCCCGATCGTGTGCCCACGATGGGCGCTGGAGTCACTGCCTCCAAGCCGGTTTTCTTTATTGGTGCGGTTCGTTATAAGATAAAAGCCGACTCCTCGTGTGGTGTCATCTCACTGAATCCCCCAGGGCAGGAATGCAGCAAGGGCAGGTGGGCTCTGGCAGGTGCGCGAGGGGTCTTTTTTGTGCCCCCACAATGATCTTGGTCCCGCTAGGTACGGCATACCTTCACAGTTTCATCCCTCATTGCTCACTCCTTACCTGCGGTTCAATAACTATTTGCTACCCGGTGCTGGCTAGACTGAGGAAATGATCTTCAAGCGAGTGGGCGATGGGCGACCTTATCCTGAACATGATCTGAACACTCCCCGTGATTGGGCAAAGATTGCCCCGCGCGCAGTTCGGCTCTCAGAACTGGTGACCACAAAACGCGAACTCGATCTAGACACTCTTCTTACTGATGACTCCACGTTCTATGGCGACTTGTTCGCCCACGTTGTTGAGTACCAGGGAGTCCTGTACCTCGAAGATGGCCTGCACCGCGCGGTTCGAGCCGCGCTTCAGCAGCGTCTGGTGCTTCACGCTCGCGTGTACGTGATCGATTAAGCACTTCTCCAACGCACTGAGCCACCTAGAAGGCGGCCAGATGTTGGTAGTTCATTCCTTGAATAAAGTACCCTCAAGGTATACGTTCCCAACCCGAGGTAAATGGCAACCGTGACGCAAGAACAAATTAAGAAAGCTCGCGCGATTAGGCGCCGCAAAGTGCGTGAACGCCAAGCGGTGGTATTCGGTGTTCTTGCTGCGTCTATGGGAATCGTGGGACTTGCCGCGGTTGGCGTATACAACGGTGCTTTTGCGCTCCCCTTTGACAAAGGTTTCAGCGAGAAGGTTGTTGCGCAGGACCCCGTGTTCGCTACCGCCTGCCTTCCAGCCGAGACTAAACCTATTGCTGCGAAGTCCATCAAGGTCGCAATTCTGAACGCGTCAGAGCGGTCCGGTATGGCTGCGCAGCTGGCCAAAAGTTTGGGTGAGCGTTCCTTCACTGTCGCGTCCACTGGAAACGCTGACACGCAGCGCCAGACTACCGCCATTTACTTTGGTGTCCAGGGAATTGAAGAAGCCTACACTTTGGCTCAGCACTTCACGAATGTTGCTTTGATTCTCGACGACACCGTAGAAGGCCCTGAACTCACGGTTCACATTGGGGCGAGTTTTGATTCGTTGATTGCCGCCGAGGAGGTTGCTCTCGATGCAGAAACACCACTTGAATCTCGCAATGGCTGTAAAGACCTCTGGGATCTCACCGACAAGGTAGAGCCCCCAACAGAGGCTGTCACTGANGAAGACAAGCAGGGTGACGCAGACGTTGCCAACGAAAACGGCGATGCAATCACTGATACGTCTGGCGACGGCACTGCCGGCGAAGACGCTGAGAAGAGCGAAGCTCCGGCAGACGAATAAGAACCGAGCACTAGTTTCCAAAG
>DFNY01000212.1:0-309 GCA_002376595.1 Jonesiaceae bacterium UBA3555
TGAGAAACTCGTGACTCTGAGACGCCCAGAGCCTTGCCAATCTCAGCCAGGGTGCAGCCCTTAAAGTAGTACAGGGACACCACGATTTTCTCCCGATCATTAAGTTTGTCAATGACGGAACCGAGGATCTCCCTTCCTTCCTTTTGGTCGAACGCTTGAGCAGGGTCTATGGCAGTAATTCTCTGAACGGATTCGATTGCGGAAATCAATTCGAGCCGCTCCCCTGTTCCAACCACTTCGTCGAGTGCGACGAGATTGGTGGAGGAGAGCTGCCACTGGATTTGGCGCAATTCTTTGTCACTAAGTTCG
>DFNY01000212.1:421-10112 GCA_002376595.1 Jonesiaceae bacterium UBA3555
TCGATGAGTCCGAACATTCCGTAAGACACAAGATCGGCTGACTCTACTGAACTGGGCAGACGGGAACCAACCTTGTTCGCAATGAGGGTCACCAGTGGCGCATACGCGAGTATGAGACGTTCGCGAAGGTGTTGGCATGGCTCGGTGCGATATTCGTCCCACACTGCACGCAGAACTTGGTCACGCTGTTCATCAAAATCTGCGGTGGTCAAGGTGGTGAGCCGCGGAGTTGAAACCTGTGCGGAGCAGGCGCAGGTCAACACTGACCCTTGTGCGCCGCTCGATGCTCGCGCTGGGCGTCGCGCCTCCAGGATTGTGTTCCCCTGCAAGTCCATTGGTTCCCTATCTAACAATCCCAAAACAACATCTGGTGGAGTGGTGTTCTTCATGCTCGCGGATGCGCTATCGAGTAGGCCGACCGCAAGCGTTCGGAAGTGACATGTGTGTATCTCTGCGTGGTTTGAAGCGACGAGTGCCCAAGGATCTCTTGGACTGTTCGTAAGTCACTTCCGCCTTCGAGCAGATGGGTTGCGGCACTGTGTCGAAGTGCGTGTGGTGCAAGGTCTGGAACGTGAGCCTTTGAGGCAAGCGTGTGAATNNTTCCAGCGACCACCTCGCTGCCCAAGAAACAGAGCAGCTGTTGGGTGAGACGCAGATACTAGCACCGGACGTCCACGCTCAATCCAATCGGCTACCGCTAAGAGTGCTGGTTCACTTACTGGGACACTGCGCTGCTTGTTTCCTTTTCCAGTCACCTGGACGAATCCGGTAAGGGGAGAAAAGTCAGAAAGATCTAGGGCTGCAACTTCTCCTACGCGCACTCCACTGGAATACATCAACTCAGCAACTGCCCACAGGCGAATGTCGCCTGGTGTACTTTCAGGTCCTTGCGCAAATTGCTTTGCGCAGTCTAAGAGCCGACTTGCTTGTTGAGTGGAGAGAACTTGGGGAAGGGAGTTGTGTGGGGACGGTGTGTGCAGACGCAAGGCCGGGTTGTGTGAGATTTCCTGAGTTTCAACTGCCCAGCCGTAGAAGGCCCGAACGGCAGCGCCCTTTCTGGCAAGAGTTGCACTTGTGGCGCCGGCGTCAACTTGTCGCGCAAGGTAACCGCGAAGATCCAACAAAGTTGCGTCTAACAGGGCCAGCCCCTGCAACTCGAGGTACTCACAGAGCCCTGTGAGGTCGTTGACGTATGCACGTCTGGTATTTTCGGCGAGCCCACGGCGCAGGATGATGTGGCGGGCGAAGTCATCGATGACTGTTTCCACGTCCCATCCTTCACTATGTTGGCGTCCCAATGCCTGACTGAAAACTATCCGAAACGTAAGATCCGCTCAGAAAGTTCCCACAGATATGGGGGAAACGTAGTGTTGCCCCCAAACATGTTTGACTATAGGTGAATTAATCCCTAGTGACTAGTACCCATTGCTCAAGGTGAGCTGCGACTTTTCACCCACTTACTGTAAGCCATGGGATCGCTCCCACCAGAACCGCGACATACCGCGGATTTTCGCGGACTTAGTAAGAACTTCGCAGAGATAACAATTCTATAACAGCATGGTTTATGCACCTTTTGTCAGGTGTTTCGTGACCACCCGAAGAGATTACGGACTACGGCCCCTGCCATTTCTAGTTCGCCAAGGAATCCCATTACTTCTGGTTCCAGCAAGCCAGTACGCAACGCAAGTTCAGAACTAGTCTGCGCACCATGACGGGTAAAACCATCGAGGACTCTTAAGGCGCCAGACGTAATGGAACATGCAACGTCAGGCCGATCTTGAGCTGGAGCGCCTAGAAATCTCCCATTCGGTTCGGCCGGTCCACCTGCGGTGAGTGANNCTATCTTGTGTGCACGTGATGACCTGCGCGCCGCATTCTTGCATCAGGCGATGACATCCAGCAGACTGCGCAGAAGTGATTGGGCCTGGGATTGCTCCGACCTCCCTACCTATCGCAAAAGCATGATGCGCTGTTGAGAGCGAACCAGAGCGCCACGCGGCCTCAACAACAACTGTCGCGTGCGAGAGTGCAGCAATCAGTCTGTTTCTGGTGAGGAAGCGGGACTTCATGGGTAGTGTGCCAGGCGGGGATTCTGACACCACAGCGCTGCAATGCTCGCCATTAGCAAGTCGTGACAAGATTTCGTGATTGCCGGCCGGATAAAGGCGATCCACGCCTCCTGCCATGACTGCGACTGATGGGAGGCCCCTCGCTAACGCTTGCCTGTGCGCACTGGCATCCACACCAAAAGCCCCACCCGACACCACTACATCAGAGTGTGGTGCCAGTGCCGACAATACAACCGATGTAGCGTGCTCACCATAAAGTGTTGCAGCGCGAGAACCAACAACTGCCACCGCTCTGCGCCGTGTATTCAGAGCTTCAAGGTCTCCTCGTACCCACAGAGCAAATGGAGCAGATGGCCCCAAATCATTCACCAAGTGCGGCCACCTGGCGCTTTCTGGGTTCAGAACATCGGCTCCGAGAAGCCTGGCCTGCCGAAGATCCGATTCAGGATCCACCTGCGGCAGTTTTTGAACCCAACGTTTCAGATGCTTTGATACGGTAGGTGCTCCGAGTTCCTCCAATTGATCAAATCGTGCTACCTGTTTCTCCACGATATTGGGTAATGCCATGAGCTCGTGTGCGAGCTTCAGCCCGTCACCTTGACCAAGCTCACTAATGAACGCTGCAGCCACGCGATCTGTGGGTTCACACATCCGTGCCCAGGTGAGCGCCGCGTGCACTGATGAGATGTTCATGAGTCTCCGGTTCGTGTGCGTAGTGCAATGGCTTGCGAGATACACGTGACGTCTGGCGCGTCTTTGCCGTTAAGGTCTGCAAGTGTCCATGCGACTTTTAGGACTCGATCAGCGCCACGCAAAGTCAGCAGACCTGCATCAGTTAGTCGGTTGAGTTCGCGAATGGCAAGGGAATCTTGCGCTTCATACTTGCGCAGCCACACTCCGGATGCTTGGGAATTGCTCGTCCAACCAAGGCCCCGGTACCTTACCTGTGCACGGTTCCGGGCTGCCATGACGCGTGCGCGGATAGCTGCCGAGTTTTCGGGTGGCCGCGCTGCAAGTGGTCCAGCCACCGGCGGCAAGACATCTGCCTGAATGTCCACTCGGTCCAGAAGTGGTCCAGAGAGCTTTGAAAAGTACCGGCGCTGCTGCAGGCTAGTGCACACACACTTGCGGGATGTACCGTAGCTGCCACCGCACGGACACGGATTAGCGGCTAGAACTAATTGGAAGTGTGCGGGGTAGCGTGCGCTACCGGCCGCTCGATGTACTACCACCTCCCCGCTCTCCAGTGGCTGCCGTAGGGTCNNGCCTCCCCCAATGATTGCCGCGGAGGTGGCGGTGTGGTGAGGGTTTTCAAAGGGAGGAAGCGTTGATACGCCGCGCGAAGGATCCAGATCACCGGTCAACGAACGCACGCAGGCAACGTCGAGGGCTTCCTGTGCAGATAGGTGCGGCAAGATGCTTGCCATTCGCTCCGCCAGCATTGTCTTGCCGGTGCCGGGCGGCCCGACCAATAAGACGTTGTGGCCACCTGCCGCTGCGACTTCCAAGGCGATTTTTGCGCCCTCTTGCCCTATCACGTCACTCATATCAAACATTGCCAAGCGACTACCGTCGTGTACCTCGGTCCGTGGCACACGAATGTTTGAACTAGAAAAGAGGTTCGGTGCCTCGTTGCTGGGTTCCGCACCGAACATGACCGCCAATTGCATCAGATGGGCTACGGGCACTATGTCGATGCCATCGATTAGTTCAGCTTCACGCTGATTGCCCTCACGNNACACGTTCTATTCCGAGCTTCTTCGCATGGAGAACGGATGGCAGTACGCCCAAGATCGGATGTATTGCACCGTCTAGGCCAAGTTCACCCAAGAAAACAGTTCTATCTCCGTTCTCTATGTGGACTACGCCTGCGCTAGCGAGAAGAGCCATTGCGATTGCCACGTCGAAGCGGGAGCCGCTCTTTGGCAGTGACGCGGGTGCAAGATTGACCGTTATTCGACGTGCTGGTAGAGAGAATCCTGCTGAACTCACGGCGGCTCTAACGCGATCGCGCGCTTCAGACAATGAGGCATCGGGAAGACCAATAATTGTGAAGGCTGGAAGCGCAGCGGTGAGATGGGCTTCTACTTGTACGTGATGCCCAGCCAAGCCAACGAGGCTAATGGTGCAGGCGCGGCCTATCTCCATGAAGTGACCCCCTCAAGCATGAGTACCCGTACAGATGCGATATGTGAGGGCGCTGCAATACGGACGTCAACGGAGGCAACATCGATAGCGATATCTGAGAATGATTCATTTTGACTACGCAACCAAGAGGTTGTGAGTCGAGCAAGCGCGTCGAGTTTGCGCGGCGTGACTGCTTCAGGTGGTGTGCCGTAATGGTGGGAGGTTCTGGTTTTTACCTCGGTAACGTGCAATACGCCCTGCGTCGTTGAAACGATATCTAGTTCGCCGCGGATTTCACCTCGAGCAAACCAGTTCCGAGCCAGAATTATGTGCCCGTGCTCGGATAGGTGCCGTGCTGTGATTGCTTCGCCTAATCGTCCGATATCTAGACGGGTGAGCGGGCGTCCAAAGTGAATCATGCTCTACAGCATGGTCGTTTCTTCTGGCTGTCATTGCCCACTGGCTACCATCTGGCCCAAACAGTTGAGTAGGTTCTACCGTTTGGGCTGTGAATACTGAGCTTACCCACATTAGCGGGCAACTGCAGTGACGAGGTCGAGTTAGATCTCTAGTTCGTTGCGTGATAGTTCTTCAACATTGACGTCCTTGAACGTTACAACTCGGACCGACTTAACAAATCGCTTGGCGCGATACACGTCCCAGACCCAGGCGTCTTGCAGGTGCACTTCGAAGTACACTTCTCCAGCCGCTGATCGGACCTGTAGGTCCACGCGGTTAGCGAGGTAAAAGCGTCGTTCGGTTTCAACTACGTAGCTAAAAAGTTGAACTACATCGCGGTACTCGCGGTATAGCGCAAGTTCCATCTCGTTTTCATAGTTCTCAAGGTCATCAGCACTCACAACTACATCATGTCCTATTCTTCTGGTTCTGCTGTGGATTACCGCTAGGCAAGTCTGCAATAGCCACCGCGACAACCATTACTGCACCAAGNNTCCGGTGGTATTGGCTTGGACCTTGCTCAATGAGCGCTTGGTTGTGGCCAGATGAACCGTAGCCCTTGTTGGTGACCCACCCGCATTGCGGGAACTGGGTGTCCAGTTGAGTCATTAGCCTGTCACGTGCCACTTTGGCTAGGACGGAAGCACCAGCAACTGCAGCGCATGCGATGTCCGCCTTCACCCTAGTGACAACTTTGGGCTGCGTGTAGCCTTCAACTTCGACCTGTGGGTTTGGGTCAAGCAGGTCAAATAAGTCAGTTTCGGGTTCGGTAAGCCAGTCGTGGGAGCCATCGAGCAGGACCATATCCACTGGTCCAACTTCCAGAGCTACTCGCGCTAGCGCACGTTGCCCTGCGAGTC
Organism: Jonesiaceae bacterium UBA3555; assembly: GCA_002376595.1. Classification (GTDB taxonomy): domain Bacteria; phylum Actinomycetota; class Actinomycetes; order Actinomycetales; family Cellulomonadaceae; genus Timonella. The sequence continues at coordinate 5,937 of DFNY01000212.1, forward strand.
GCAATGCTCCAATGATTCCGTGGTCGTCCACTTCTTGCGCTGTGGCTGAACCAACGGCATGTGCCTTTGCCCAGCCTTGGATCAATGGCNNTTTTAGTTTGGAGTCCGTGAGTCCAACCGGAGGATCAATGGTTTGCGCATCGATGACGCACACTCCAACAACCACCGGTCCTGCGAGTGCGCCGCGTCCGACCTCATCCATGCCGGCCACCAGCTTTGCTCCACGTTCAAGGAGTGACTTCTCGTGTGCAAGATCTGCGAATACCCGTTGGTTTGTTTGTCCGCTTCTGGCTTTACGCGCCAGCATTGCTTCATGCTTCTGCACGACGAGTTGGCGGGCGGTGTCTTCGTCGGATTGGGTCACAGAGAACAGGTACTTGCCTGCGACATCTTCAATCATGGGGTATTCGACTTTCTTGGTATTTCTGCGCTATAGGTCAGTAATGCTCTAGACCGCACAGTTAAATCACCGAAATGGTGATAGTGCTATTTGCTTGCGGTTTCTGGCTCAGGCACATCTTCGAATACTTCGGAAGGATTCTTGAGCCATCCGGTACGATCCCACGGCCAGACTTTGACAAAAGCTGTGCCAACCACGTTGTCGAGTGGAACGAAACCTCCGCCTGCAGCGCCAATGTGGGCTCGCGAATCAGCAGAGTGGTCGCGGTTGTCTCCCTGCACCCAGATTTTGCCTTTGGGAACTATCACTTCGAATTCAACATCCGAGGCCGCTACACCTGGTTTGAGATAACTGGTTTCGTCGATTGGTTCGCCGTTGATGGTCATGAGACCTTCCTCTGAGCAACACTTTACGGTGTCTCCAGGAAGCCCAATTACTCGCTTGACCAAGTGGCTACCTGCATCTTGGGGTAGCACTCCGATGAAGGTCAGGATGTCGCGCACAAACTTTTGTCCGTTTGAGTCTTCCTCTTGGCTTACCCCGTTGAGCCATCCACCGGGGTNNTCGAATACCTCTGGCACCATCTTTGACACCATGATGCGGTCATTCTTAATCAGGGTGTCTTCCATAGACGCAGATGGAATGTAGAACGCTTGCACTAGGAACGTCTTGATCAGCCACGATAAAACGAGGGCCCCAAACACAATGATTGCAGTCTCTTTGAGTATCGAGCTCTTCTTTACGGGGCGCGCGTCTGCCTCGTCTGCCCTATGGCGATGTTCAGTCACCCAGTAATCCTGTCATCTAGTTGTGCGCAGAGCATCTACATCCCAAGAATCTTCACTCAGATTCCGCAAGTCAGTAGTTACCTGCTGATGGTAAGACAAGAGACGGCTGCGTAGTCGCAACCGCCTCTTGACATTCCGTTTCAGCGCGAAACTAAAACGGTAGAGATCACTTAGCCGTGGTGAAACGCTTTTCCTTGATCTTCGCCTTCTTACCGGTGAGACCACGGAGGTAGTAGAGCTTCGCACGACGAACGTCACCGCGGATGAGAACCTCGATGGAGTCGATGGTTGGAGCGTTCACTGGGAAGGTACGCTCAACACCGGTTCCGAAGGAGATCTTACGAACGGTGAAGGTTTCGCCGATGCCGCCGCCTATNNACAACGCCTTGGAATGCCTGGATTCGTGAACGGTTACCTTCAACAACCTTTACGTTTACCTTGACGGTGTCACCGGCACGGAACTCAGGGATGTCGGTGCGCAATGCACCTTCGGTAATGAAGTCCAGCTTCTGCATTTTATACTCCTCGTCCAGCCACAGGTCTGGAGCGACATAATGGGCTAGTCACGTAGTGTGACCAGTCCCGATGTTCATCGGTAAATTGGTGTGCTTGGCGTCCCGCGCCTTCCCCTATGGCAGAAAACATGGACACACACCAAGGATCTATTTTCGCATATCTGCGTGCGGCTTCGCTATGGCTGCTTGCCGCGCCGGACGTTGTGTGCGTCACGTGCCGTGGCACATTAGTTTCCCGACGAGCGGGCAGGTCTATCCAGCTAGTTCTGTTCCGCTGGGCGCAGATAGTGCCCGTTTGGTTGACGTCGCCAGCCGTGTTCTTGCAAGAATGCTCGGTCTTTTTTGTCGAGCTGTTCCGGCGTGTNNTCCATTTCTGGGCGACGATCCATGGTTTTGAGGAACGCTTGTTCTCGGCGCCAGCGTGCGATGTGCGCGTGGTGTCCGGACATCAAAATGGGTGGAACTTCTAGCTCGTTCCACACGGTTGGTCGCGTGTAAACCGGGTACTCCAGTAGCCCTGCCGCTCCGTGGGATTCTTCAACAATGGATTCTGGGTTTCCCATGAATCCTGGAATGAGCCGCACGATTGCTTCGATCATCACAATCGACGCAACTTCCCCACCATTGAGGACGTAATCGCCAATAGACATTTCTCGTACTTCTACTCCACTTGTGCGGTAGTACTGGGGAACTCTGGAGTCGATTCCCTCGTAGCGACCACATGCGAAGATCAGTTGATCGGCTTGTGCAAGGTCTTCTGCCGTACGCTGTGTGAAGGTTTCGCCTGATGGTGTGGGGACGATCAAGACTCGACGCGGTTGCGGTTCGCCGACAACCTCGGGTTCATCAGTTGCTCCGGTGCGCAGAGCCAGTGGTTGCTCAAGGGATTCGGAAAGCGCCGCTCCCCACACATCGGCCTTCATTACCATTCCGGCGCCGCCGCCAGTTGGGGTGTCATCTACTGACTTATGTTTGCCGGTTGCCCATTCGCGCAGCTCGTGTGCATGAAATTCAAGCAGACCACTCTGCGTTGCCTTGCCTATGAGTGAGAGCCCAAGCGCATCGAAGAACTGCGGAAAAATCGAAATGACATCAATACGCACGTCTTAGTCTTCCAGCTCGCGTGTTGGCTGTGCGGACTTCCCAATGGTTTCATCCGATACCAAGAGGTTGACTACGTCAGTTGAAAGAAGGCCTCCCGGTGGAGTGATCACAACGATCCCTCCTTCCACATCCACTGTGGGTACAAAGCGTTCCAGGAACGGAATGAGCGTGCGTGTGCCGTTCTTTTCCTTAAGCACAAGCGCATCTTGAGCTGGGAAGTGCTCCAAACCCACAATTTTTCCCACTACCGTGCCGTCAGTCAGCTGTGCACTCAGACCAGCAAGTTCATGGGCATACCAGGCGTTCTCTTCATCTGAGGTTTCAACGTCAACTACAAGTTCAACAGAATTGAGCGCCTCAGCTGAAGTACGGTCAGGTACTTCGTCAAAGGTCACAAACCATTTGCCGCTCGCTTCGCGCAGCCGGGATACGGTGAGTGGTCCAGCCTCTTGCGGACGAGTAGTCAGGCGCTCCCCCACAGCAAGTCGCACCTGCGGCATATCCGTGCGAACATCTAGGCTGACTTCGCCCTTTAGTCCGTGTGCGCGGCCGATGCGTGCAATGTTGAGTTCCATGATTTCCTTAGTCCACCGGTTGCTTATCTGTATCTAAGTCTAGTTCCCGCCAGCCTCACGAGGACTCGTGGGCCTAGCGGAATAAAAGTTGAGGCCCCGCCACAATACGTGGCTAGGCCCCAATTAATTTGCGTCTGTGTCAGCGACGGTCAACGTCTACAACGTCAACGCGTACGGCTGTGTCACCAGCAAGTGCACCGATAACGGTGCGCAACGCACGTGCGGTTCGTCCGGAGCGTCCAATGACGCGTCCTAGATCTTCCGGGTTAACACGAACTTCGAGGAGCTCGCCGTCACCACGGCGCCAGTTCTTGGAGCGAACAGTCACGTCGTCTGGGTGATCGACGATTCCTCGTACAAGGTGCTCGAGGGCGTCGGCGAGCATCAGGCTTCTTCCGAAACTTCTTCTGCTGNNTGAGAAGTGCGAGAACCTGCTCGGTTGGCTGTGCGCCAACGGAAAGCCAGTACTGAGCACGCTCTGAGTCGATCTCGATGAACGAAGGCTCTTCGGTTGGGTGGTACTTACCGATCTCTTCGATCGAACGACCGTCACGCTTGGTGCGGGAGTCCGCAACAACGACACGGTAGTAAGGTGCACGGATCTTGCCAAGACGCTTCAAACGAATTTTGGTAGCCACTTTAGTGGTCACTCCTAGTTTTAGTGGTGGTCTAGCCTGCGTGGTCGGGGAAACAACTGTGCAGTCCAGTCCGGGACACAACGTCTTCCGGTGAGAGGGGCCGAAATAGTCGAGTACAGAAAGAAATTATGCCAGAGCAGGGCACTCGGCTTCCAG
>DFNY01000101.1:0-11459 GCA_002376595.1 Jonesiaceae bacterium UBA3555
GGTGGCGATTGAGATCTGGATGCGGCACATCCACAGAGTGTTGCTGTCGGCGCGATCCAAGTTGTCCATTGTGTAGAGGTAGGTCTGGGCTAGTTGAGCAACTAGCACCACTGCATCCACTATGGAGACGCCTGAGGAGTACGCGGCTTCTAGGCCTTCTTCAGTCCTGTTATGCAGTGCGTCCACTTGGAAAGTTGCTGCGCTGGTGGCCTTTTCCGTGTCCACAACTACTTGTGTGAGGCGCACAGGGGTTGGGAGTGGTGTTGGGCATTCGCGGCGCTGGGTCAACGGCTTTGTCATGCCACTTGGTTGGGCAGTCGTTGAGTGGCGATTTCCGGTGGGGTGCCGGACGGTCATGTCAACCACGAGTGGGCCAATGGTGCATCGGTAGGTGGATCCTGAGTTGGTTGCATCGTCATTCACGCTGACTAGGGCGCCTGAGATTCCGAAGGCGCTGAGCGCTGTGAGCGGTTGGGAGCCTGCTCTTACAGAGATCTCGCAAACCCAGGCATTGCTCATTTCCAGCGCGCTGAGCGAAAACTCAGCCTCAATGAAGGCTTCACACAGATGCCACGCAAGCAGAATCGCATCCACTGAGCTGAGGTGAGCTTCTTGCTCTTCATCACCTTTTTTTGACCACGATCCAGAGTGTTCGATGTGACCGATTCCCCAGAATTTCTTCTCGTCTTGATTTAGCTCTATGCCAGATACGGCGCGCGTGACCCGAAGGTATCCTTCCCCGAAGTATCTGTTTTCCGCGGTTCCCAAGCATTGGTCGAAGTCGCAGTATGTATGGATCAATGTTGTCCCTTCAAAAGATATCCACGTGGATTCAATTGGAAAGTAAATAGTTGAAAAACCCATTATTGAATTATCGAGAATCAGTATAAGCATGACAAAGCACAAACCAACAGTGAGAAAGGTGCAAAGCGGTCCAACTTCCCATATGAAGGCGAGCCGGAACTGCGAAGATGCTTGATGCATACACTGATGCATACATCAGGTGTACGATGTAATCATGGACACCAGCGATCAGCTTCCATGGGAACGCGACCCCGCAACGCAACCCATCGCGCAACGCATAGCCGCACACACGGCTCGCAGAATCGTCGAAAAGAAACTCAACGCTGGCGACCTACTCACCGAAAAAGACCTCGCCACCAGCGAGGGCGCAAGCCGCACCCCAGCCCGCGAAGCCATGGTGCAACTGGAAAACTGGGGCCTACTCACACTGATGCCCAAAAAGGGAGGCCTCATCACCTCCCTCGACCCCGACTCAGTGGTCGACCTCATTTCCCTGCGCACAATCTTTGAAGTGGAAGCAGCTCGTAACCTGGCAAGCCACCCGCAAAACCTTCCCCAATTAGGGACTGACCTGCAGGAACTCCTTGCCGCACAACGCGATGCTGCGAGCGCCAACGACCTTTTGAGATTTGCGGAATCGGACTACAAGTTCCATGCCCGCCTCATCCGCAGCGGCAATAACGCGTTGATCAACAAGATTCTGGAGAGCCTTGCCCCACGCGTAGCCCGACTCACCTTTCACGTGGCGCTCAACAACCCTGAACTGATTCGTAAATACCTCGCCGAGCACGAGCAACTCGCACACCTCGCACTCGCCGGTGACGTCACCGGCTTTGCCACTCTGGCCCGTAGCCATGTTTTCGAAGCGAACTTCCCCCTAGGAAGACCTCTCTAAATGAACCTCGCAACACCCACTATTACTGCCCCAAAGCCGGCAGCAGAACCCACCACCACTCTGCCCCGCAACCCGGCTCCGAACCCAAAAGTGTGGATGAACCTGGTGCCAGCCATGTTCCTCCTTGCGTGGGGCGGCAACCACTTCACTCCCCTGCTACACATGTATGAGCACTTAGGGAACTACCAGCCATGGCAGGCCAACTTCTTGCTGTGCACCTACGTGCTAGGACTCGTGCCGGGCCTACTTGTGGCCTCTGCCATGTCTGACCAGCACGGACGTAAGCCCGTCATGTTCGGTGGAATGCTTATGGCGATCATCGGATCGGTGATGCTTGCGCTCGGATTCCACACGTTCTGGCTACTGTGCGTGGGACGAGCGTTTGCGGGGTTCGGCGTTGGAATTGCGATGTCAGTGGGCACCAGCTGGATGAAGGAACTGTCCAGCGCGCCGTTCGATCTGCACTCAACCGCATCAGCTGGGGCTCGGCGGCCAGCCATGACTCTCACCGCCGGATTTGGAATCGGTGCCGGCGTCACCGGGGCACTCGCACAGTGGGCACCGCACCCTGGCCTCTACCCCTACCTCGTGCACCTGGTGTTGAGCGCCGCCTCCATGTACTTCTTGTTCAAAACTCCGGAGTCGTTGCTGCGCGAAAACCGCAGCACCACGAGCTGGTGGCGAGACTTGGCCGTTCCATCGGCCGCACACCGCACCTTTGTTCGGCTCATCATGCCCGCAGCGCCCTGGGTCTTTGGCGCCGCTGGAGTTGCCTACGCCATCATGCCTGCCGTGGTTCAGCCGGTACTCGGTGACTACACCACCATCTTTGCCGCAGCACTCACCATTGTGACGCTTGGAACCGGCGCAGCGATCCAATCTCTGGTACCACGCATCAACCAAGCGACCGGCGGAAAAGCGCTGGTAGTGGGCATGATTGCGTTGGTCATCGGCGTATGTTTGGCAGTGTGGGCCAGCGCCTTAGCTAGCCCTGTGTTCGTCATGTTCGTGGGCATGTTCCTGGGCGCGGCCTACGGAATCACCATTGTGTCCGCACTACTGCACGTCCAGCGCATTGCCACCCCGAGTGACCTCGCTGGACTGACCGGCGTGTACTACTCACTCACCTACGTTGGGTTCTTACTGCCCACCATTTTGGCTCTGCTACTCCCCGTATTCAGCTATACGCAGTCCCTTATGGGCGTTGCAGTCCTATGCGTGTTCTCGCTCATTGCAGTTGCACGGGAATACTCACACATGGGCAAGGTTGGGCAAGCCGTTTAGGTTGGTGTTTAGTTCCGCCGGGTTAGGTCAACCAACAGGTTTGAGCAAGCGTTACCGTCTCAGCCTGGACAGAATCGGCGACCTTCAGTGTTGTAAGAGCCTCGGTGTTATGGGCAATCACACAAACGTGACTCCTGCGTAATCACAAAGCGTGACACTCCACTTCGACCCACTGCCGTCAGAACCACCCGTGGAGTGCCTATGCAGTCGTGCGCCCAGTCTCACTGATTTCGTTGGGATCAACGATGAGTTGGATTGCGTTGTCGAGCAGCGCGATTGCGCCCTCGGTATCCACCCGCGCTAGCGTCATTGCGGCAATGACGTGAGCGGAACATGTGGTTCCTAGTCGTGCAGTCCTTTCTGCGCGAAACTCCGGATGCGCGGCTTCAACACCACGCGTGATGGCATGAGTAAGTTCGCGACGATAGTTGCGGACGATTTCACGCAAAGTGTCGTCGATCCCAACCGGAGAAGTTGCGGTGTTCAGCAGCAGGCAACCGTGGGTGGCAAGGTGCCGTGTTCCGTCGGCCATGACGTGTCGTAGCCCCCGCATGTACTCGACGAGTGCGTCGGATGCCACAGTGTCCGCCTGCAGCGGCGCGAGGCGCGGGCGCACTACCTCAGAGAGGTAGGTGTCGACAGCAGCGTCGAAAAGTCCACGCTTGCTGCCGAAGCTGTGGTAGATGCTGGAGCGGCTGAGCCCTGTCGCTCCTTCAAGATCAGGCACGGCGGTTGCCTCGAAGCCTCGATCCCAGAATACGTCGAGCGCAGCGCGTGCAGCGTCGCGCTCGTCGAAGATGCGTGTGCGGCCCACATCGTCCTCCAGTTTGTGAAATCTCTACTAGAGTATATATTGGAACGATCAGTCCACAAACCCGTTTTCTCCACCAAGGGGTGTTCATGATCATCGCTGCACTCATATTCGCCGCGCTTGCCGCCGTGCTGCACATCTACATATTTTGGATGGAATCCCTCGCATGGGATGGCCCACAAGCGAAGAAAACCTTCGGAGTTCCAGACTCTGAGCGTGAGGCAACTCGTGCGTTCGCGTTTAATCAAGGTTTCTACAATCTCTTCCTCGCAATTGCGGCAATTATCGGCATCATCGTGACAACGGCGGGAGCCACGGCGGGAGGCCTAACGCTCGTACTCACTGGAACAGGCTCAATGCTCGCTGCAGCACTGGTGCTCCTGCTCACCTCTCCGAGTAAACGCCGCGCCGCGATCACGCAGGGGTTCCTGCCGCTACTCGCAGTCATTGCGACCGTCATCGGCCTGCTCGTCTGAGCCAGCTCCGATTCCTCTCACCAACCAACACTTGAAAGAAGACTCGCATGCGCGCACTCATCCACGAAACATTCGGTGACCCAGCCGACGTCCTTCACGTTGCAGAGGTCGAAACTCCTTCACCCGGCCCTGGGCAGGTGCGAGTGCGTACCTTGCTCACCCCAATTCACAACCACGACCTGTGGACGATCCGCGGCACATATGGCTTCAAGCCAGAGCTCCCAGCACGCTCCGGCACGGAGGCACTTGGCGTAGTGGAGGCCATCGGAGAGGGCGTCAACACGCTAGAACCCGGCCAACGCGTTGTCACGGGCGGAACGTTCGGCGTGTGGGCGGAATACTTCGTGGCATCCGCCGCCGCCCTCATCCCGGTGCCTGACGTAATCTCGGACGAGGCCGCAGCTCAGCTCGTCTCAATGCCCTTCAGTGCACTGAGCCTGCTGGAGTATCTTGATGTCGAGCCTGGGCAATGGATCGTTCAGAATGCCGCGAACGGCGCAGTTGGACGCCTCGTAGCACAGCTGGCTTCAGCACGTGGCATCAATGTTCTGGGGCTCGTCCGCCGCGCCGACGGCGTAAGCGAACTCGCTGCCGCTGGCATCAGCAACGTCGTCGCGACCGATCAGGAGGACTGGCTCGGGCGCGTACGCGAAATTACGGGTGGGGCCCCGATAGTCGCCGGTGTCGACTCGGTCGGCGGTTCAGCCAGTGGCGACGTAACCTCGCTCCTAGCGGAGAATGGAACACTTGTTGTCTTCGGGGCGATGGCCTCACCAACTATGAACATCCCATCTGACGCCGTCATTTTCAGCCAGCTCACCATTAAGGGATTCTGGGGAAGCAAGGTCAGCTCCGCGATGGAGCCAGCCAAACGCGCTGCGCTGATCGGAGAGATCTTCACTCGAGTTTCCGACGGGTCGCTGTCACTCCCGGTTTCTGCTGTCTATTCGTTCGACGATGCTGCGACTGCTGCGCGCGAGAACTTCGAGCCCGGCCGAGTAGGCAAGTTACTGCTGCGTCCCTGAGCCGNNCCCCCCACAACCCCACCTACGCAGCTCCCACAACCCCATTCACCGATTCGACCACGCCTCCCAGAACCCGGATCCGCAGATCGCTGCGATTCCGGCGTTGTACAGGTATTCGGCCATGCCTACGCCTTCTGGCATGGTTTCGTCTTTACCTTGGCCGCCGGATGGGATGAGTACTAGGTTTTCTGCGTGCTGATGGTAGAGCTCCACTGCTTTGTCTAGGCGTGCACGCAGTAGGGGCGGTGCTTTTCCGTCAATGAGTCGCGCTCCAAGAACAATGGCATACCGTGCTTTCCCGGTGTGTGGGACGGCTCGGTACAGCCACGCTGCCAGCAAAAACACCATAAACGCGAGCGCCACGTACGCTAGAACGAACGCTGCCAGAATCCAAGCCCACCCTAGGACCATGTTGACGTTGGTGGCCGAGAATATCTGTTGAAACGTGATCAGCATGCCCACGGTGATGAGTCCCAGCACGAACGACAGGAGGTTGCCGGGCGTGCGGGATTCTCTGCGGATCATGATGAGCCCGTTGGACAGCAGGAAAACCACCAACACAGGTATAGACATCACTACAGCGAGCAATACAACGCTAAGTAGTGCGTAGAGCAGCCCTGAGTTGTTGGTGTCTAGANNATTCCCATCAGCGCAAACACTATGTTTCGTAGTGCTGTTCGGTTGTTGACGAACCCCATACGGCTAGCACCACAAAGGCGAGTGCTACGGCCAGAAGTATGTGGTTCACGCGTGGTTCCTTGCTGGTTTGAGCATAGTTCTAAGTGCGATGCGTTCTATCCCAGCCATTCGAGTGCTGCGCGTACTAGAGCGTCTACTCCCGTTTGAAGTGTCGGCTGGATGACTGGCGCAAACAGTGGCGAGTGGTTTGATGGCACGTCGGCCGGCATACCTGCGCTCCCTTGGACATGCTGGAACAATTGTGGGTCTACTCCGCCTATGAACCAGTACACCAGTGGCGCTCCGCAGGCTTGCGCTAGTACTCCCACATCTTCACTGCCTGAGAGTACACCTGAATCGATGACTGCTGTGGGGCCGAAGTTGTCTATGAACGCGGCAGTGACTGCTGCGGTGGCACTGGGTTCATTGATGGTCAGCGGGAATGAGTCCACGTAGGTGATTGTGGGTGGTTTGGGTGCACCTGCGGCTTCTGCTTCGGCGTTGGCTATCCGCTCGATCGCACCAAGTACTCGTTCTCGCAAGCCTGCATCGAGGGTACGGATACTGAGTCCCACGGTGGCGTGATCTGGGATGATGTTGTTTTTGGTGCCCGCGTTGATGCGCCCCACGGTGACTACGGCTTGTTCGTTCCAAGCCATTTCGCGCGATACTACTTGTTGGACGCGCACGGTGAAGCTGGCTGCCATGAGCACTGGATCGATTGTGGTTTCGGGGCGCGATCCATGCCCACCTAACCCATGGAATTCAATGTCTATGGAGTCGGCCGCAGCCATGGTGACGCCTTCGTGGGTGGCTACCATCCCGGCAAGAAGCGGGGTGACGTGTTGCCCAAGCACTACATCTGGGATGGGGACGAGGTCGTAGAGGCCATCGTCGATCATGCTTTGCGCTCCCCCGCCCATTTCTTCGGCGGGTTGGAATAGCACTATGAGCGTGCCATTCCACGTATCTAGATTTTCGACGAAGTGCTCGGCTGCTCCCAAAAGTGCGGTCACGTGGACGTCGTGGCCGCAGGCGTGCATGACGGGCACTGTGGTGCCGTCAGCTGCGGTCCCGTGGGAGGTGCTGGCGTATGGGAGCCCGGTTTGCTCGACTACGGGGAGGCCATCCATGTCTGCGCGGAGCAGCACGGTGGGTCCGTCTCCATTTTCTAGGACTCCCACTACCCCCGTGATTCCCAGTTCGGTGTGGACTTCGTAGCCCAAGGTTGTGAGGTGTTCAGTGACTACTTGTGCGGTTCTAAATTCCTGAAAGGACAGTTCCGGGTTTTGGTGCAGGTCAACGTAGATACTCTCAAGGTTCAGCGCCATACTTCATAGTGCCACTAAGTAGTGATGGCAGATAGTATCTAGGCCACCTTCTCCGGCAAATGACCCAAGAACGCCCTACCCTAGCGCACAAGGACACGAAGGTAGGGCGTTGGTGAGTCTGTTTACTGAGGTGGGATGTTGAAGTTGTCGTTGAAGACGTTGCGTGGGTCCCACTGTTTTTTGAGGGCTTTGAGTCGCTGCCATGAGTTAGGTGAGAAACCTTGCTGGACTCGTCCCGGGCTGGTGTCCGTTTCGAAGTTCAGGTAGAACCCGTCAAAGTATTGGTCTAGCCCGTCCCACGCTAGGTCTAGCCTGGTTCGGTTGGATCCCATTGCTAGGACGTGGAAGGTGGCGGACCGGAATGCGAAGGCGGTGGCGTCTTCGGCTACGTCTGCTACTGCTCCACCTGCGGTTCGTATTTGGAAGAAGTAGGTTTCACCACTGTAAATGAGGTTCGATGCGGCTCGGGCGAAGGCTGGGGTGATGTGTTCCAGTGCGCCTTATTNNGCCCTGACCTATCGCTGTTGAGTACGTGGTCATGTAGACCTGTTGGCCAACAAGTGGCGACAACATAGCAAACGGTTGCAGTCTTTCAATGACGGTGTCCGGATCAGGGTTGTCCACAATTCCGTACAGTTGCGCAATGAATAGGCGTCCTCGTTGAGGGCGTCCCGCCATGAGGAACAGCGTGGTGTCGCGTGGTGCTTGCTCCACTGCCTTGCCGTATTCGACCAAGAAATCTTCGAGGTCTTCTACTTGGAAGGCGAGCTGGACGTGCGCGAGTTGACCTACTTTTTGGGCTTTGAACAGGAACGAGGTCACTATTCCAAAGTTTGGTCCGGCGCCGCGCATTCCCCAGAACAGTTCGGGGTTGGTGTGGGCGTCGGCGTGCACCAGAGCGCCGTCGGCGCTCACTATGTCTAAGCCTTGGATGTAGTCGATGGTCAGGCCGTGTTCGCGGCCAAAGAATCCTAGTCCGCCAACGGTGGCTAGTCCCCCAACGCCCACGCTGCCTGCATCTCCCGACGAGATGGCTAGGTTGTAGGGTTCGAGTGCGGCTGCTACGTGGGCCCACTGTGCTCCAGGGCCTATCTTCACTAGTCCTTGCTCTGCATCTATCACTTCGATGCTATTGAGTTCTCGCAGGTCAAGGACGATTCCACCTCGGTTCGTGGAGCGACCGGAGAACCCGTGCCCACCTGATCGGATGGAGAACTCTACATCTTGGGTTTGCGCCCATTTCACTGCATCTTGCACGTGTTCAACGGTGTGAGCGCGCAGCACTAGGCCTGGACGCCCTCCGCGGAGGTAGGTGTTTTGGGCAGCGGAATAGTGCGGGTCACCTGGTTCTACACTGATGGCCCGCAAGGACTGTGGCAGCGATTCGTAGTCGATAAGTGACACGCGTTGTGCTCGAGCGCGTGCGTTCTTGAGCACACCTGTGCTGGTGTTCTTAGTGGTTCGGCTGCGCGCTAGCTGCGCGAATACGTCCGCGCGGAGCGCGCGGACGTATTCGAGGATTTCGGCATCTGAAGTTGCAAACAAGATTTCGCTGAAGCCAGCTTCAACTACATCAAGCAGGAACTGGGTGGTCTGCGAAGCGTCATGAGCTTCGAAACCCTTGATTTGTTCAGGTGATAGCACGATTTGCCTGCGCACCTCACGTGGGTCGCGGCCAGCGTTCACAATGAGGGTGTCGAGGCCGCGGTGTAGTTTCCCAAGTTCATCTAGGTTTAGTGCCGCAGAGTAAGTGGCGTCTAGAACCCAGCCGTCGCCTTCTTCAGCAACAGCGCGGAAAGTGCTTACGTCTTTTCCGCTAAACCACACACCCATCGAGTGTGCGGGCGCTGGGCCACGAGTAGTTCCTGGTACGTGGAATTGGCTGCCTTGGAAATGGAGTGGATCGTTCTGCGAGCCGCTCCACATTGATCGAACTATCTGTGCAGCCTGAGTCAGTACCTCTACCGACTCTTCTTTGCCCTGTTCGCTATCGTTCGCGGTAGAAAATGTCAGTTCAAGTTCCATGCGCCCGCCTGACAGCAGGTCCGCGCTAGCGGCTGCGCGCGCAACCACCGCAGGAAACTGCGTTTGCGAGAGGTCTACGCTTGCCNNTTCGTGGTGGCTCCAGCCAGCCACGTAGCGGCCGTCCATGTATCCAACTCATGAGGCTCGAGGGCAAGGAAATTAATGCCCAAACTTTCAGCTGAGCGAGCAACAGTAACCGCAGCATCTGGCGAATTAGCGCTGATGCGAGCGCCAAAAATCAACGGATGACCGTAATCCATAATTCTTACTTTCTCTGACACACAAACTACGAAAAGTGGGACCTACTTGGATGCGCGATCGTTTCCAACGATCTCTCGCACCGCAGGTGCAACCACGGTTCCAAAGAACTCGAGCATCTCGTCATGATCCGAGGACAGAATGAACGTCGAGGTTCCATACTCACGCGTAAGCAACGCCAAATCCGAAGCCCACTTTTCCGGCGTTCCCTTAAGGAACTGATCGGTATCAGAGCCCATGACCTGCCCTGCCACGTTGACCATTCGTCGCACAGACGAAGGTGCCCTGCCCGCCTTCACTGCGGCTTCGTCGATAAGCTCGCTCATCTCAGCCAATTCCTCATGGGACTTGAGATATCCCAAGGACGGGAGCCAGCCATCGGCCTTTCTGCCGATTAGCCGCAGCATGCGCGGCTTGAGCGCACCCAACCAAATCTCCATGGCGTGCGCAGGAGCCGGACCACGCTTGGCGCCATCAAGGGAGTAGTGCTTGCCGTGGAATACCAACCGCTCGGTAGCTGAGGTATCCCACAGCGCCCGAATGATGTCGATCCCCTCTTCCAGAGCTTCAACAGATTGACCTGGGGTCAGCCTTTGAGCGCCCATCGCTTCCATGGCGTCCCAAAACGCGCCGGCGCCAAGGCCCAACTCAAATCGGCCGTTCGAAAGTAGATCCAAACTCGCGGTGGCCCTAGCCAACACCGCAGGTGGACGCAGCGGAAGGTTCAACACGTTGCCAGAAAGTTTGATGGTTGAGGTTCGGGCAGCCACATAACTCAGCAGAGTCCAGGTGTCCAAGGAGGATGGCTGGTATGGGTGATCTTGGAAAGTCACCAGATCCAATCCCGCTTGTTCGGCGGTGACGGCCAAATCAACCGCATGCTGAGGGTCAGCATTGGTGGGAGTGATAAACGCGCCGAACTGAAGTTCTTGTCCGTAATCCGCCATGTTTCCGCCTCAAAAGTGTGCCAGTTCTTGTGGAACCTACCTGGTGCTGGAACCTCGCCTCATGGGCAAATATTCCCAAATACCCCGTAGGGAGACTGCAGCTGATAGCAAGGAAATAGCCACAAAAGGTGCCAGATCCACGAATTTATGCCGCTTCTCTCAATGACTTTTTGGTCAAAACACTCGATTTCGGGTGATTTTGTCGTTGATTCGTAAGGATTCATGCGAAAAGATGGTGGAATTCACCTGTATTCAACAGGTCCCCCACACGTGTTTCAAAGGAAGCTAAATGAAAGCGCTCACTCGCCCACTGGGTGCGGCCCTCGCGGCCATCAGTATTGCTTGCTCGGTGACCGCGTGCGGTGGAGAATCACAATCCTTAGCCGAGGCCTGCGAAGCAGTGAGTTCACACATCACTAAAGCCAACGAGCAGATGGTTACCGCTATTGGTGAAGTGAACGCCGGAACCAAAAATCCAAAAGATGTATTTGGGCCCATTTCCACCACCCTTGAGCAAGTTGCCAACGACGTGCAAAATTCCGAACTCAAGGAACCTGTAACTGCTCTGGCAAACGCGTTCTCAGAATTTGCGCACCTCTATGACGATTTTGACTATGAAGCCGTGAAAAATGGTGACAAAGATGCCACCGAGGCTTACAAAAAGATCTCCCAAGATTCCTTGGATAAACTCGATGCCCTTGCCGCCAGCGGCACCGACGTAGAAAACATCTGCAACGAGAAATAACTCAATCCACATCGGGACAAACCGGTGTGGATAACTTTTTTCACGCAACGCGCGTTTGAACAGCAAAATTAGTCCCACGAACCTACATTGGGACTATGCAGATAACCGTTCAAGCAACAGCCGAAGAAAAACACGCACCGACTCGTGCCACCATCACCACACGAGTCCAATCGCACGGCT
>DFNY01000101.1:11490-17284 GCA_002376595.1 Jonesiaceae bacterium UBA3555
GAAAAGTGGACCCAAGGCGCACTGACCACCTGGAGCAACCGCCCTTGGAAAGATGACGGCACCCAAGGAGACCCAGTCTTCTACGCGGCAGTAACCTTTACCGCAACGTTCACCGACTTCACAGCACTCGCAGAGTGGCTCGCAATCACCGGAGAAATCGACGGCGTTGAAATCCAGTCTGTGCTGTGGGAATTATCCACTGAAGAACTAGAAACCTATACTCACAACGTCCAGGTTCAAGCCGTCCATAATGCTCACCACAAGGCACTGACCTACGCGCAAGCTGCAGGCTACTCGGGGGTTACCTTTGTGGAAGTCGCGGACACTGGCCTGCTGGAAAACACACCGCGCGCAGGTATGGAAAACGACGCCGTGATGATGCGCTCTGCAGCGTTTAAGGAATCGTCAGGGATGGATGTGCGCCCCGAAGAGGTAACAGTTTCAGCAGCTGTACACGCTAAATTCCTGGGGAACAAGAAACCGTAAATCCGGTAGCGCGCAGCTAAAAAGCTGGTCGGATGTGTTTCAGAATCTGGGATATGGGTAGTTCTACCGGCTTTGGGTAGTTCTCCCTGACCAGCAAGAACACACCTAGCTAAACAGCTTCATGGATGAAAACCGCCCAATCTTGCCACTTGAAAACATTTGTTTTGGAGTTTTCTGGTGAGGTTGAAGGGAGCAACGACCCCCTAAAGACGGAAGTGAAGCAATGAAGAAGAGTTCAACCCGCATCGGCGCAATCTTGTGTGCGGCAGGACTAATGGTGTCCCTGGCAGCGTGTTCTGGCGATGAAAAGAAGCCAACTCCAAGCACATCGGAATCGTCATCCTCCTCATCGGAAACAACCTCTGCATCACCTAGTGAGAGCAGCGAGCCAACCACCGAAGAAACTGAAACTTCCGCGGGATCAGACGCTAAGGCGGACTGTGACTTCCTCTTGGGTGAACTCAGTGACATCACCACCTCAATCAACTCTGCAATGACTGAAATCCAGTCAGGCACCAACCAGAACGAGGTGCTACAGCCCATTGTTGATCGCCTCAACGCAGACGTAGCAAAGATGACCTCGGATGAAGTTCGTGAGCCACTAGCTAACTTTGCAAAGGAAGTTGAAGAGACCTTCGCCCTCATCGCAGACCTCGACTACGCAGCAATCCAAGCCGGAGATGCTGACGCCGTAGCAAAGGCTCAGGAAGTAACCCCTGAAATCCTGGCCAAGCAAGAAGTGCTCCCAGAAGCTGGCAGCCGGATTGACACCGTCTGCAAGGCGATTTCCTAGCCTCGGCTGGTGAAATAAGAGATTTGGTTAAGGTAGGGCAGCGCGCGCGATCCAAAGAGCGCCTGCCCTACCCGCACCACCGTGGATCCCTCTTCGATGGCCACCTCAAAATCACCGGACATTCCCATGGAAAGTTCGCTGAGATTGCTTCCTTGAGGGGAATCTTGGCGCGCTCGGTCGCGTACCGCCTTTAAGTCGCGGAAACACTGTCTGACTTGGCTCTCATTGGTGGTGTTTCTGGCCAGAGTCATGAATCCCTTTACGTTGAGGCATTCAAACTGGGGGAGTGCAGCTAGGAACTGAGGAACTTCGTCTGCTTGAAGCCCAAACTTGGTGTCTTCGTCAGACACATTCACCTGCACCAGAACATCAATAGCACGGCCCACATTCTGTAGCCTGCGATCTAATGCCTCAGCCAGTTTCAACGAATCCAAGGCTTGGAACTCGTGGGCAAACTCGGCCACATTCTTGGCCTTGTTGGTTTGTAGGTGCCCAATCATGGTCATACGCACCGGCAAACCCGCTTCAGCGAACGCTTGGGCTTTGGATTGTGCCTCTTGTACCTTGTTTTCGGCTAGATCAGTGAGCCCTGCAGCCACAGCGTTGGCCAGTCGGTCTTGTGGCACGGTCTTTGATACCGCAAGGAGGCGAATATCTGCTGGAGTGCGTCCAGCACGCAAAGCCGCCGCCTGGATGCGTTGATTAACCACACTTAAGTTGTGGGAGAAGCCCTCAACGGTAGTTGCCTGTTGGTATTGCCGACGATCCACTCGCCCCCCAGCATTACCCTGATCTGGGTGACTGGGTGCGGTGGTAGTGGATTCGTCTGACACGGCTGGGTTCTCCTTGGACTAACGCTCGGTTATCTAGCCTACGTCGCACAGCTGAAACAGTGCAGTGGTGTCCCACATACCCACGCTTCGGTGTTCGTTTGGTCCAGGGGACGCTGCCCTCTAGGTGATGCTGCCATCTGGGTAGCGCCGCCCTCAAACTAACGCCGCCCTCTGGCTGACGCCATCCTCTGGCTGTTTTGCGCAGACGGTGAAATCCTAGAGCAGGAAACACGATGGAGGAACGCTAATGCTTCACCACATTGAACTCTGGGTTCGCGATATTGAGTACTCCAAGGGCACACTAGGCTGGCTGCTGGAACGCATAGGCTACACAGTCAAGGATGACTGGTCATACGGCATCAGCTATGAGTACGCCACCCATTACATAGTGCTTGAGCAGGGGACTGATGTTCTTGATGCTCCCTTCGATCGGCTCCGCCCTGGAATCAACCACCTGGCATTCCAACTTCCCAACCCAGAAATTGTTGAAGAGATAACCGCTGAGGCGCTCGACAATGGGTTCACGCTGATGTTTGCAGATAAGCACCCGTTCGCGGGCGGTCCACAGCATTACGCCGCATACATCGAAGACGCAACCGGATTCGAAATCGAGTTGGTTGCGCAGCTCATGGAAGTGGCATGAGCGCGCAGGTGCTTGAAAGTCAGTCCCAATAGTTGCTCCATCGTGTGGGCTGTCAGAAATCTCCACCTATGTCGGAGTATGCGGCTATATTGGCTAGCAACTACCACATTGGAGGCAAAATGAGCACTACCCCCACAAATGCTTCAACAGGCGTGCAAAATGTACAGAGTATTCTTGAAGGCCTCTTCGAGTCGGGACGTGGAGCGGACCTAATCCGCGCATACTTCCGTGTTGCGGAAAACGGAACGAAAAAGTTCACTGGTGCAGCGTTTGACCGCCCAAGCGGAGTACCTGATCCCCAAGCTGACTTTTTCACGGAAAGCGACCTCCTAGGATTGTCGTTGCTATCAGTACCTGTAGGTGGCGAAATTGTCAGAGATCTGAGAGCCGGGCTGTTCGATGAAGAATTGCGCGATTTCGGCCATTCCCTCAATTCGCTTCTCGCTACTGTTCCGAAGAACGTAAGGTTCGAAAATAGTTTGGATGACGAGACCTTTACCCTTCATCTCGCCCAAGGAAGTCCTGCAGACACGCTGTGGAAGGCTTTGCGCCAGGCGAGCATTCAACAATCTTGGGGTTTTGGCGACACCCGAATCTCGAAACTGCTCGCGACGAAGCGCCCGAAACTATTGCCGATCTTCGATTCTGTAGTTGGTGCAGCATTCGGCTACGACCACGCTGCTGAGCACTGGAATGATCTCAGGGCACTGCTACAGATTGAGAGTGTGCTAGAAGGTCTACAGACTTCCGTGTCCGATTCGGGGTCGGATATCTCCGCTATTCGTGCACTCGACATCATTTTGTGGATGGAGTTGAAGGGCAACTACGCCCAGCGCGCGGACGGAACACTGTACTAAAAGCAATTGTCTGACGCGTCTAGCAACATCACCAAATAACCGCACTTCACGCGTAACCGAAGCCGCCTCGTCGGGAAACAAAAGTGGCCCCNNTAAGCCGGGAGCCACTTTTCTGTAACTATCGAGGTCAGCGCACCTGTGGGCGGGACAGGTCCGCTTCAAGCGGCTTGACGCCCTTGGATTTGGTTAGGATCTTGTGGCCTACCCACAGAATTAAGAACGCGGGAATTCCGATGTATGAGGACATGATTTCTACAAAGTGTCCGCCACCGAACAGGGCCTGAAAGTTCTGGCCAATGATGACAATCGCGCACATGGCCAGTGCCACCATGGGGCCGAGTGGGAACCAGCGGGCCTTGAATTTGAGGTCTTTGAGGTCCCCGCCTTGAGCCACGTATGCGCGCCGGAAGTTGTAGTGCGACCAAGCGATTCCCATCCACACAATGAAGCCGGACAGGCCGGATACGTTGACAAGCCATACGTAGGCACCGCCGTCGCCAATGAGCGATGTCAGGAACGCAAAGCCACCGATTGCTGCGGTCGCAGCGAGTGCTGGAACTGGGATTCCGCGGCGGCTGACGTACTTGAACAGCTTTGGTGCCTTGCCGTCTGCGGCCAGCGCGTACAGCATGCGTGTGGAGGCGTATAGGCCGGAGTTACCGGCGGACAAGATGGACGTCAAAATGACTGCGTTCATGATGGAGGCGGCAGCCAGAATGCCGGCGTTCTCAAACACGAGAGTGAAGGGCGAGGCCGCGATGTCGGAGACGTCGTTAGCGAGCAGACGCTCGTCGGTGTACGGCACCAGGAACGCGATAATCGTGATTGCGCCAATGTAGAAAATCATGATGCGCAGGAAGATTGTGCGGATTGAACGCGGTACGTCACGTTCAGGGTTCTCGGATTCACCAGCGGCAACACCCACAAGTTCAGTTCCTTGGAAGGAGAATCCGGCGATCATGAAGACCGCTACAACGGCGCTCATTCCGCCTGGGAATGGTGCGTCGTCTTTGGTCCAGTTGGAGAAACCGGGGGAGTCGCCGCCCAAGATTCCGAAGATCATCAGCACGCCGAGCGTGAGGAACACAATCACCGCGACAACCTTGATGAGCGCGAACCAGAACTCCGATTCACCAAAGCCTTTTGAACCCAGCACGTTCAGGCCTATGAGCAGCGCAAGGAACGCGGCCGACCAAATCCATGAAGGGACGTCTGGGAACCAATAGGCCATGATAATTGCGGCCGCTACGAGCTCTGCGGCAACGGTGATTGCCCAGTTGAACCAGTAGTTCCAGCCCGTTGCAAAGCCAAATGAAGGTGACACAAATCGGGTCGCGTACTCGGAAAAGGCCCCCGGCACAGGCAAGAAGGTTGCCATTTCACCGAGTGACTGCATGAGCAGGAACACCATGAAACCGATGACCGCGTAGGCCAGTAGTGCGCCGCCTGGACCTGCCTGCGCAATGGTTCCGCCGGAAGCCACAAACAGACCGGTTCCGATGGCTCCACCAATGGCGATCATGGACATGTGCCGGGCAGACAAGCCGCGTTTCAGCTGGTTGGGTGAGCCATCTTCGTTCGCTTCTGTGCCGTTGTGTGGCGTGTTCACAACGGTGGTGTCTGCTGAGTTTGCGCCGTGATTCTCGGCCATGCAGGATCCTCTAATGGTGCGACGGATGGGTTCATCCATGGTGTGTGGAGGGCCGTTCTGGCATCACTCCACCCACAATTCTAACCAACCCTATGCATAAATACCCATAGAGGATTCGTCACTTTTGAGGCGCGCGGCAGCATGCGCGAGCCGCATTATTTGGCTATTCGCCGTGGGCTTTGGCTACCTCTTGGTCGAGCTGCTCGAGGATTGCGCGTGCATCTTCTACGTCCCATTGGGTGCCTTGCAGTTCGAACTCGAACAGCATGGGGCGTCCGGAGGCTTTGGCTATTTGCCGTGCTGCGGCTTGGTAGTGTGCGCCGAAGTTTCGGTTGCCCGAGCCCATGATTCCTATCATTTTTCGCCGTACAGCTGGTTCGCGCAGGAATCGTTTGACGGGTTCTGGCAGGGTGTCGTTGTTTTCGTTGCCGGTTTTGTAGGACGGCGTAAGGAGTACCCAGGGGCCTTCTGGGATCGAGTTTCGGACGTCTTTGTCCGAGAGGTCAAATACGGGTCGCTTCAATGCGAGCG
>DFNY01000101.1:17296-26914 GCA_002376595.1 Jonesiaceae bacterium UBA3555
GCCGACTTTGATGAGTAGAAGTACACCGGTATTTGGATCATTGTTCAGCGCACCTTTCGTCGGGGGAGTGGTTGAGCGTCTTGCTCAACCCTATGTCAGGGTTGGTGGCACAGTTAAGCCCTTGGGCCTTGGTGTGCTGTGAGGTGGGTCTAGTGCCTATTTTCCGACGAGTGGGTTGGTTGATCTTCAAAGGTTGGTGCGGGGTGATCGCGCAGGTGAGAAAGTTGCGGGCTCATCTTGCATAGAATCGCATCAAAGTTTTTCTAAAGAAACCTTGCTAAAGTTTTCTTTAGCATTTAGGTTTGGATCATGGAATCAGCCGAGAACTCATTCAACCCACAGAGAGTGAAAGCATTAGCGCACCCCATTCGCCTCGCTCTGCTGGAATATCTGAGCTCGGTAGACCAGGGCACAGCTACTCAGTGCGCTGAAGCAATCAACGAGTCGGTTGCCAGTTGCTCCTTCCACCTACGCACGCTTGCCAAGCACGGTTTTGTGGAACAAGCAGAATCACCAGACGCCAAGAGCAAACCCTGGCGCCTATCAGAGACGCGACAAACTCGGTTCTCCTACGACACCCCAGATGAAATCGCGCAGTTCTCCACCCTAGGTTTCGCCGTTCTTGAGCAGTTCAGCGAACGCATGCGGGAGTTCTGGTCTGCCGCACCACAACTCCCAGAAGAAGCTATCAACCGGGCGTTGTTCTCAAATATTTCGTTGTGGATCACGCAAGACGAACACGAGGAACTACTCAAAGAGATTGAGAAAGTGCTCTTCCGTCTCCGCGAACGCAACACTCACCCTGAATTGCGACCCGAAGGCGCAAAGCACAGCACTTATTTCCTCGCAGCAACCCCAAACTTGCGCGACTACTTGGATAAATAGCGCTCGCTATCCACTTCTGCCGAGCCTTCAGCGGTCTGCTCCATTTTCAAGATCTAACCCCACTCCGGGAGACCACTATGCCCGCATCACCAGCTGCCAACGATATTGGCACCACCAAAGAGGCGCTCCAAGTTCCTGCATTCCGGCGCCTTCTAGGTGCGTGGACGGTAGCAAACGTAGGTGACTCGGTACTGTTCCTCACCATCGCAATCTGGGTGAAGACCCTAACAAATAGTGACGTGTACACAGCGCTGATCTTTGTGATGCTGGGCTTGCCAGCTCTAATCGCTCCGGTGTTTGGCCTGCTGGCAGATAGGTTTTCGCGAATCCGCGTAGTCAGCATCTCGAACATTTTTGTTGCGGCATGTGTTCTCCTGCTGCTGTTTGTCCGGGATTCCTCGGACATGTGGCTTGTTTATGCGGTGACCTTCGCATATTCAAGTGCAGGCTACGTCAACGCGTCATCCCAGTCAGGCCTTTTGCGGGACACCATTGAAGTACGACTCTTGGGCCCAGCGAACGGCACCTTTACCGCAATTGATCAGGGACTTCGCATTGTCGCTCCACTGCTTGCGGCGGGCGTATTTGCCATGTGGGGGATTGAACCAATCTTGTTCTTCACCGCGGCAATGCTGCTGATCAGCACCACGCTTCTACAACTCGTCCGGATTAAGGAAACCAAGAACGATGTTGCGCTGGACCGTAACTGGATGCGCACATCCCTTGAAGGTTTCCCTGAGATGTACCAGCGTAAGCGCCTGTGGACCTACCTCATTGCGTTCATGATCATTGTTGCCACCGGTGGCGCGGTGAACGCGGTGATCTTCCCAGTGATTGACTCCGGCCTTGGCTTGGATGCACAGTTCATCACCATCTTCACGTCAGTCCAGGGTTTCACCGCGGTAGTCGCAGGCCTGTGCGGCGCCTATTTCATGCGCAGATTCGGGTACGACCAACTCGTTCTGGTCTCCGCATTCATGTACGCACTGGCCATTGCGATGCTCGCACTTCCGCAGATAGTCGCAGTGGCCTTGGCTTTCGCTATCCTCGGGTTCTTCATGCCACTGATGGGCATGGTGATCATGACCATCAAACAGACCGAGCTACCCCTCGAAGTTCAAGGACGCAGTGGCGCGGCCATGAACATGATGTTGAGCCTGCCTCAAGTGATTACTTCTGCGATTGCCGCGGCAGCTCTGGGCATTTTGCCTTACGGAGTCATCATCCTTATGGCCGCAGGTATTTCACTGCTTGCATTAATACCGCTGTACAAGGCTCACACCGACTACACGAACGAAACCACCCAGCAGGCAACCGAGCCCCACATAGAAACAGTCAGCGTGGATTAGGCGCTCACGTGCCAATTTCATAACGAGCCCGCACCTTTCGCTGGAAGGTGCGGGCTTCGTCGTGAAGCAGTTAGTCAGGGCGCTAACGCGCCCGACCCGCGCCGAAACAAAGAAGGGGGGGGGGGCCCCCCCCCCCGGGGGGGGGGCCCCCCGGGGNNAATGCCATCGTTCTTCAAAGCGCTCTGGAAAGGCTGCGCAGCGGGGTGTGCTGCTGGTTCCAGCAGGATCTCAACGCCATCTGGATCTTCCGGAGAAACCACCGTAAGCCAACGGTAATCGCCATTGGTGATATCGGTCTTCTTAACAAACCCAAGCTTCTGCGTGTAGAAGTCCAACGCCTTCGCTTGGTCATCAACCATGACGCTGGTCAGCACTACTTTCAAGGCCATGAGGCACTCCGTTTCAGGAATTCGTGGGGCGTACGGTTTCCACGATACGTGCCGCCTACGACTTTTTCCTGAGCAACCTAGCAGCCCCCACACTGGGCTAGAACCTGTGGCAGGCAAACAAAAAAGCGAGAATCTTAAAGATTCTCGCTTTATCTGTGGAGCTAAGGGGACTCGAANNATTGCGCCATAGCCCCAAAGGGAAACCAATCAATTGATTGGATCCGTTACTTCACTCCAAAGATCACGCTGACCATCATCGCCAGTGACTTTACGCCACACAGCATAACCAGCAACTGCAGTGAGAAGAACTACGAATAGCTTCTTCATCGTTACTCCCTAAGGTGTGAGTACGGAGTGGGCCTAAGAGGACTTGAACCTCTGACCTCTTCGTTATCAGCGAAGCGCTCTAACCGCCTGAGCTATAGGCCCGAACCGTTTCGGAGAAGTTTTCCCCGCAACGAGAATTAAATCTACATGATCTGAGCGGGGAATCCAAAATCGAACTGGACCCCCCGCTCAGGCTCATCTAAAGCATGCACACTAAAACGCTGATTTTATGCGGTTTCGCTGATCAGTCGTCGGTCAATGTGAGATGGACGCCACCCACAAGAGCAGCAACAACGTTGTACAAGAACGCCCCAATGGTGCCCAAGGCAGTCAAAAGAACGATGTCAACAATCGCGATAATTGTGCTCAACGACACTACGCGGCTGAGTTCCACGTACTGCAAGATGTTCACTTCGGTGTCTTCACCAAGGATTTCTTTAACCATGGTGTCAATCTCGGTGAACACGTGCAGGCCGTCAAGAACGTTCCAGAACACGATGGATGCAACAACCATCATGATTCCAGCCGCAATGGACAGCAGGAACGACATCTTCATGGCCGACCATGGGTCAATGCGAGTCACCGCAAGGCGAACTCGGCGTGGGCCAATTGGTTCCGGACGTGGCGTCGTTGGGCGCGCATCCTTTGCTGCAGAGCTGTCAGCAGATCCAACAGGCTTGGCGTTGACCTTGGTTTCGGTAATTCCAGGCTTCAGCGTTGCCGCGTCAACTCCCACCACAACAGCGTCGGCTGCGGTTGGTGCCTGCACGTTTGGCTTTGGTGCGAAACTCGCGGGCGCTCCGGTTTCCTGCGGGGCAGGGGGAACTGATGACACCTTCTTATCGCCCTTCACGGACGGATTTTTCGACGAACTCATGCGTTCTCTTCTTCAACCTCGGTGGCAGGGGGCGTCGCAGCGGAAACGGTTGATTCTGCTGACTGTGGAACAACTGCAGTGTCCTGTGGCTGTTCTTCGTCTGTTACTTCCTCGGAGTCAGAGTCACCAAGGTTGCGTTCAACGTTACGAGCCACAGCAATAATGCGGTCATTCTTGTCTGGTTTAGCAAACGTTACACCTTGGGTGTTACGTCCGGTCCGGTTCACCTCGGAAACAGCCGAACGTACAATCTTTCCCTTCTCCATGATCACAAGAACTTCATCTTCTGCCTCAGTGATCAGTGCACCCACAAGGTCACCACGTTCTTCAACGAGGTTGGCAACCTTGATTCCGTAGCCGTTACGGCCTTGGACGCGGTATTCGGAAATATCGGTTCGCTTTGCGAATCCACCTTCGGTGACAACAAACATGTCCGAACCTTCACGGACCACGTCAGCGGCGAGGAGTTCATCTTCGCCACGGAACTTCATTCCGGTCACACCAGAGGTGGCACGGCCCATTGGGCGCAAAGTGTCATCGTCTGCAACGAATCGGATTGATTGTCCCTTGCGTGAAACCAAGATCAGTTCGTCATCGGAGTTCACGGTACGTGCTGCTACGAGTTCATCCGAGCGACCTTCTTCGTCTTCACGGAGATTTATCGCAATGAGTCCGGCAGTTCGGTTGGTGTCGTATTCCGACAGACGTGTCTTCTTCACCAAGCCACGACGGGTAGCGAGTACTAGGTACTCGTGGTCGTCATAGTTGCGGATGTCGAGCACTTGCGCAATACGCTCGTTTGGCTGGAAGGCCAGGAGGTTCGCAACGTGCTGACCCTTGGCGTCGCGTGATCCTTCAGGCAGTTCGTATGCCTTAATGCGGTAGACACGGCCAAAGTTGGTGAAGAACAGCAACCATTGGTGGGTTGTGGTGACAAAGAAGTGTTCCACAATGTCGTCTTCACGCAGCTGCGCTCCACGCACACCCTTACCGCCGCGCTTTTGGGCACGGTAGTTGTCTGAACGGGTGCGCTTGACGTATCCACCACGAGTAATGGTGACCACTACTTCTTCTTCAGCGATGAGGTCTTCCATAGAAACCTCACCACCGTACGGAAGGATGGTGGTACGGCGTTCGTCGCCAAACTTGTTCACGATTTCGGTGAGTTCCTCACCAATGATCGCGCGCTGGCGGACTGGGCTAGCCAAAATGGACTCGTAGTCTTGAATGAGCTTCTCGAGCTCAGCGTGCTCGTCCATGATCTTCTGGCGTTCCATTGCAGCCAATCGGCGCAACTGGAGGTTCAGAATCGCATTGGCTTGAACTTCGTCGCCGCTGAGCAGGTTCATCAAGCCTTCGCGTGCTTCTTCAACCGTTGGTGAACGGCGAATCAGCGCGATGACCTCATCGAGGTTGTCCAGAGCGCGCAGGTAACCACGCAGGATGTGAATCTTGTCTTCTGCTTCTTTGAGCAGGTAGGCGGTGCGCCTGGAAATAACATCGATCTGGTGGTTAACCCAGTGGTGGACGAACGCGTCGATTGACAGTGTGCGTGGCACACCATCAACGAGTGCGAGCATGTTTGCAGAGAAGTTCTCTTGCAACTGGGTGTGCTTGTACAGGTTGTTCAGAACAACCTTCGCCACTGCGTCACGCTTAAGAACAATGACCAAACGCTGACCAGTACGACCAGACGTCTCATCGCGGATATCAGCGATACCCGCAATACGACCGTCCTTGACGTAGTCTGCAATTTTCAGAGCCAAGGTGTCAGGGTTTACCTGGTACGGGAGTTCGGTAACTACCAAGCACTGACGGCCCTGGATTTCTTCCACGTTGACCACAGCACGCTGTGTGATGGAACCCCGACCAGTGCGGTAGGCCTCTTCAATTCCGGAACGCCCAAGAATGGTTGCTCCAGTGGGGAAGTCAGGGCCCTTGATGCACTGGATCAGTGCTTCACGCAGTTCTTCACGTGACGCCTCTGGGTTCTCCAAGTACCACTGCACACCGTCAGCTACTTCACGCAGATTGTGCGGTGGAATGTTGGTAGCCATACCAACTGCGATACCGGCTGAACCATTAACCAGAAGGTTAGGGAAACGCGCTGGAAGAACAGATGGTTCCTGCGTGCGGCCATCATAGTTGTCTTGGAAATCTACGGTGTTCTTGTCAATGTCACGCACCATTTCCAGTGCGAGAGGCGCCATACGTGTTTCGGTGTATCGCGGTGCAGCTGCTGGGTCATTTCCTGGGGAACCGAAGTTTCCCTGACCTGCAGCCAATGGGTATCGCATGGTCCAGTCTTGAACCAAACGAACCAAGGTGTCGTAGATAGCGGTGTCACCGTGTGGGTGGAACTTACCCATGACGTCACCGACCACACGCGAGCACTTGGAGAAGGCGCGGTCTGGGCGGTAGCCACCGTCATACATTGCGTAGATAACGCGTCGGTGTACTGGCTTGAGGCCATCACGGATGTCTGGGAGCGCACGGCCCACAATGACGGACATGGCGTAGTCCAAATAGGACCGCTGCATTTCCGTTTGTAGGTCAACGGCTTCGATGCGGCCGTGGTTGATGTCTTCACCCACGGTTACGGGTGCCTCTTGGGGCGTTTCGTTTTCTGGAGTCTGATCGTCTGACACGATTTACCTCAATTTTTCTCCGGCGCAAGCGCCTTGTCGGTGGGTTCTTGGGATCTGGTTTCTTCTGGGGAAATCAGATGTCCAGGAACCGCACATCCTTAGCGTTGCGTTGGATAAAGTTACGGCGCGATTCAACGTCTTCACCCATCAAAACGGAGAAGATCTCGTCTGCTGCAGCTGCGTCATCCAAGGAAACCTGACGCAGCGTACGGTGATCTGGGTCCATGGTGGTGTCCCACAATTCGGTGTAGTCCATCTCACCGAGACCCTTGTAGCGCTGGATTCCGTTGTCCTTTGGCAGTCGCTTTCCGGCGGCCTGACCTGCAACAACGTACTCGTCACGCTGCTTGTCTGAGTACACAAAGTCGTGTTCCGCGTTGGACCACTTGATGCGGTAGAGCGGAGGCATAGCCAAGTAAACGTAGCCGTGCTCAATGATTGGCCGCATGTAGCGGAACAGCAGGGTCAGTAGAAGCGTGGTGATGTGTTGGCCGTCGACGTCAGCATCTGCCATCAGGATGATCTTGTGGTAGCGCAGTTTGGCTTCGTCAAAGTCTTCGCCAATTCCGGTACCAAAAGCGGTAATGATGGCTTGAACTTCGGCGTTGCCAAGAGCGCGGTCTAGGCGTGCGCGTTCAACGTTTAAGATCTTTCCGCGCAGTGGCAAAATTGCTTGCGTGTGCGGGTTACGGCCACGAACTGCGGATCCACCTGCGGAGTCACCCTCCACAATATAGATTTCACATTCTGCTGGACGGTTCGACTGGCAGTCGCGGAGCTTTCCAGGCATACCGCCGGATTCCAGCAAGCCCTTGCGTCGTGTTGCTTCACGCGCTTTACGCGCAGCCATACGAGCAGTTGCCGCTTGGATAGCCTTCTTGATGATCTCTTTAGCTTCGTTTGGGTGGGCGTCGAGCCAGTCACCAAACTTCTCATTGACCACACCTTGCACAAAGGTCTTTGCTTCGGTGTTTCCGAGCTTGGTTTTTGTCTGACCCTCAAATTGAGGTTCACCAAGCTTGATGGAAACAACTGCAGTCAAACCTTCACGGATGTCATCACCGGTGAGGTTGTCATCTTTTTCCCGCAAGATTCCCTTGGAGCGGGCGTACCGGTTTACCAAACCGGTCATTGCCGCACGGAAACCTTCTTCGTGGGTTCCACCTTCAGTGGTGGTGATGGTGTTGGCGTAGGTGTGCACCGATTCGGAGTACGCGGAAGTCCATTGCATTGCAATTTCAACGGAGATCCGACGCTCGGTGTCTTCAGCCTCAAAGTCAATGATTTCTTCATTGACAATTTCAACCTTCTTGGCCGAGTTCAGGTGCTTCACATAGTCAATGAGGCCGTTGTCGTACTTGTACGTAACGGACTTTGCCTTTGGTGTTGCGTCCTTGTCAGATGAGCTCTCACCTGCAACTTCGTCAATGTCTTCTTCAACTTCTGCAACGCGGAGGTCGGTGAGCGAAATCTGGAGTCCCTTGTTCAGGAACGCCATCTGCTGGAACCTGGCTCGCAGAGTTTCAAAGTCAAAATCTACGGTTTCGAAGATGGTTGGGTCTGGCCAGAACGTCTGGGTTGTTCCGGTCTCCTCAGTGGCCTCTCCCTTGCGCAGGGTACCCACTGGCTTACCACCATCTGCGAAAGACTGGTGCCAAGCGAATCCTTGGCGCTTCACAGTGGTTTCCACGCGAGTGGAAAGTGCGTTCACAACGGAGATACCCACACCGTGCAGACCACCGGAAACGGCGTATCCGCCGCCACCGAATTTTCCACCGGCGTGAAGGATTGTCATAACAACCTCAACGGTTGGTTTTCCTTCGGTGGGGTGGATGTCTACCGGGATACCACGTCCGTTGTCCGTTACTTGAACGGCTCCGTCTTCCATAATCGTGACTTCGATGTGGTCACAGTATCCAGCAAGTGCTTCGTCGACCGAGTTGTCTACTACCTCGTATACAAGGTGGTGCAGGCCACGCTCACCGGTGGAACCGATGTACATACCTGGACGCTTACGGACTGCCTCAAGGCCTTCAAGAACCGTAATCGCGCTTGCGCCATAGTTGCCCTCTCCTGGAGTAGCTGGTGCTTGCGCTTCGTTATTGAGTTCTGCCACGGGTTGTGGTGCTCCTAGTCATCACGCGAAGTTAAGATTGCTCATCGGCGCACACGGATCCTCATTAGGGATCTAGCGCCGCGGGCCGCACTCAAAAATCGCTCGATATCTGGCCGCAAATTTCGACCAGAGTTACCTATCTATCTTACCGGAACAACCGCTTGATTACGCGCTTATTTGACCATTTAGAGCAAGTATTTCTTCACTCCACACAGGGTAGATTCACCCATATTTTGCTTGCGTTTTGTGCGGGCGTAGTTCTATTTCCCGACGATCCCTCAACCCAGGTCAAAACCGGCTATATTCAGCACCCTAGTCGCGTCCCGCAACCACCAACGGAGCGGAACTTGTCAGAAAAACTTAGGGTGTCGTCGGGAAGGAAATGCTCTGCCCTAGGCAGAGATTACCCCCAAGTATCGCGGGCGCCACGGCCCTTCACAGAGAACCGGCCCTTATAGAAGTTCCGGGTATCCGGACCCAAAATTCGTAGTTCTTTGACCACCCCATCACCCACGTCAGCGCCCACGCGCTGCAAAATATCGGGCGAGAGGAACTTCAACTGAGTGGCCCACGCAGTGGAATGAGCCCGGACCGTGAGAACCGAGTTTTCAAAGGTTTCAGTCGTGCAGTGAGCCGCAATATCCTCACCGACAATCGCAGCCCATCGGCCAATAACGCCACCCACCGCAACATCCTGATTCCAGCCACGCTGAACCAGCAAATTACCCAGGGTTTCGCTCAAAGATTTAGGATCACGGCCACCGGCGCGTGCTCCCGAAACCTGCGGCTCCAAAATCGGCTTAAAAGCTTGTTTTCCAGGGTATAAACCACGTGATTTAGCAGCCGCCTTAGCCCTATTCAGAGCCTCACGTGCCACCTCCGCAGGGGGTTTAAGTGCGAGTGCTTCGGCAATTGGTTGGCCATCATCAGCACCCGGCTGCGCACCAAAATGATGCCTGGTAGAGGTCTCCACGCCGGGTAGATCGAGCCCGCTACCGTGCCTGGACTTGTCACCCAGTTCCTGCGT
>DFNY01000101.1:27073-30447 GCA_002376595.1 Jonesiaceae bacterium UBA3555
GGAAGAGGGATCGCCGGTCAAAGAATCCGCGTCGGCTGAAGCAGCACTACTCGGGGCCTCGGGGACTTCCACCGTAACCGTGCCTTGGTTAACCCGCAGAACCCTGCCAGAAAGCTGCGCAGGGATGTCATCTGCCACAGCTGCTGTGATGATGACCTGCCGTGCATTTGTAATCATCTGAGCAAGTTGGGAACGACGCTTGGTATCTAGTTCTGCGAAGACGTCATCGAGAATCAAAACCGGTTCGGTGTCAACATCAGAATCGGTCCACCAGTACGCGGAAAGTTGATCATCAGAAGCGTCAGCATCTGGTCCATGCGTCATCAGCTGATACGAAGCTAACCGCAACGCCAAAGCAAAAGACCAACTCTCGCCGTGGCTTGCATAGCCTTTGACCGGCAGGTCATTCAGGCTCATGGAAACGTCATCGCGATGGGGGCCAACCAGGCACACTCCGCGTTCGATCTCTTTGGCTCTGACCTGCGCTAGTGCACGCAAGATATCTAGTTCGATATCTTCTACCGGTTGAGTCTCGGAAGGTTCCTGCTCATCGTCTTGATCTGCAAGAACGTTACCCACTGAAGATTTGTAGTCGATACGAGCGGTGCTTTGGCTGAGTGATACTTCGTCGTAGCTGTTGTGGACATAGGGTCGTAATGCCACAACCAAACGCTGGCGAAAAGCCATGATCTGAGCACCAAGTTGCGCTAACTTTGCGTCCCAAATCTCCAAGGTGGAGAGATCCAACTTCTTGGATGAACGCCCAAAACCTGCTGCCGATTTGAGAAGAGCCGAGCGTTGCTTGATGATCCTCTCGTAGTCGCTGAGAACCGACGACATCCTGGGGGAAATAAAAATCATGAGCTCATTGAGGAATTTCCGCCGCGCATCAGGATCGCCCTTGACCAGCACTAAGTCTTCTGGAGCGAACAGCACCGTTTTCAGAATCCCTAAGGCGTCAGCCGGCCTACCGGGAGTTCCCCTGTTGATGCGCGCACGATTTGCTTTACCGTTTACAATCTCGATTTCAACGGTCGCAGAGCGTTCACCTCGTACAATCCGCGACCGGATCATCGCACGCTGAGCTCCAGCGCGAATGAGTGCAATATCTGCTGCAACACGGTGCGAGCCAAGAGTCGCAACGTAGCCAATAGCTTCAGCCAGATTGGTTTTTCCTTGGCCATTTTGTCCAACCAGCACATTTACTCCGGGCTGGAATTCCACATCTAGCTGGGAATATGACCGAAAATCAAGGAGCGACAAATGCGATACGTACACGCCTCAACGTCTCCTTTTCAATGCTGAAGGGTTGCCATGTTTCACGTGAAACATGGCAACCCTTATCCGTAATGGATGAAGTACTAGTTTGCGAACCGGATTGGAACTAGCAGGTAGCGGTACCCCTTAGAGTCCTCACCATCTAGCGATTCCTGACCGGTGAACTCAACTGGCTTGCTTGCATGCGTGAAGCTCAAGCGAACAAAGTCAGTGTTCAGAGCGTTCAATCCGTCTAACAAGAACTGCGGGTTGAAGGCTACTGAGATTTCCTCGCCAACCAACGCAGATTCCAAAGCCTCAGAAGCCTGAGCATCATCACCCTGACCGGCATCCAAAACTACCTGGCCCTCTGAGAAGTTTAGACGGATAGGAGTATTGCGCTCGGCAACAAGTGCCACACGCTTGGAAGCATCGATCAGNNTGGAGGGTAGTCTCCATCAACCAAGAGCGACGTTGTGTGACGCCCGCCTGCTTCGAAACCAATGAGGTCCACACCTGGGCCATTGGACAAAGCGATGTTGACATCACCAGACGCACCAAGCGCCTTAGCTACGTCATTCAACGTGCGTGCACGAACAAGTGCAACCGTGGAGATTGATGGTGAGGCAGGTTTCCACACAAGTTCACGGAGTGCCAGACGGTAGCGGTCCGTCGATAGCAAGGTAACTTTCTCGCCTTCGATTTCAACGCGAACACCTGTGAGTAGTGGAAGTGTGTCATCACGTGAAGCTGCAACAGTTACCTGGTTGACGGCTTCAGTAAGAACATCTCCTGCGACCACACCTGTAAGTTCAGGCATGTTTGGGAGTGATGGGTATTCCTCGACAGGCATAGTCAGCAGTGAGAAGCGTGATGCTCCACAAACAACTGTCACCTTGGTTCCCTCAACAGAAACTTCTACTGGCTTGTTAGGCAGCGCTCGGGAGATTTCTGCAAGCAGTCGACCAGATACCAGCACGGTACCTGGCTCAATAACCTCAGCTGGAATCTCAGAACGAGCGGAGACCTCGTAGTCAAAAGTTGCCAAATTGAGAACACCATCATTGGTGGCCTCAATACGAACACCAGCAAGTACTGGAGCTGGCGGACGAGTAGGTAGCGTACGAGCAGTCCAGGTAACAGCCTCAGCAAGGACGTCTCGTTCAACCCTGAACTTCATAAATGCTCCTCTCGAGCATCAAGATGCTCATGTATGTCATAGAAATCTAGGTCATNNCCTTCCCAGAATGTTGGGCGTCAAGGCTTGTTTTAAAGTTTTCGCACCTTCGAAACGTTCGCGAGAACCTTTTGAAGGTGTGTGGAAATCTCCAGAGTTAAAAGTTAGTAGTCGTAATAGCCGGTGTGGATACTGTGGAAAACCCTATTTTTCGTTGAATTATCCACAGTCAGAGCTGTGCATGTGGATCTGGACAAACTGTGAATCGTGAGCACCACCGGTGAATTCATGAACTGTCCACTTTCGTTGTCCACAGATATTAATCGTCCTGTGCACAAAGGGCCTTGAGTTGTCCCTAGGTTATCCCCAAAGTTATACACAGGTGTGGATATCTCGATTTGCCCTAAAACATTCGCTGAAACCCGTTTTGCGAGTGTCGGGTGTTACGTACTATCCGCGGTGTTGCTGCTTGATCCGACTGGTGAGTTCTGTGACCTGGTTATAGGTGGAACGGCGCTCAGCCATCTGCTCAGTGATCTTCTTGTTTGCGTGCATCACGGTGGTGTGATCGCGTCCGCCGAACTGCTGGCCAATCTTTGGCAGCGACAAGTCAGTGAGTTCGCGGCATAGGTACATGGCGATTTGACGAGCCGTTACTAGAACACGAGACCTGGAACTTCCGCACAAGTCCTCGATTGTCAGTCCGAAATAGGCGGCGGTTTGGGCGATTACTGAAGATGCAGTGATCTGTGAAGCTTCGTCATCTGTGATGAGGTCCTTCAACACGATTTCTGCTAACGCCAGATCAACAGGTTGGCGGTTCAAGTTAGCGAACGCCGTAACCCTGATCAACGCACCTTCAAGCTCGCGGATATTCGAAGAAATCTTTGAAGCGATGTATTCGAGAACATCATCAGGAGCAGCAAGTTTCTCGCCAGCT
>DFNY01000068.1 GCA_002376595.1 Jonesiaceae bacterium UBA3555
AGAATGACCCCCGTAGCCGATGGGTAATTCTGGGAGCCGGTATTGGCGCACTTGTGCTATTCGTACTTCTTGGTTTGGTTTTCAAGCAAGTTATCTACTTCTCCATCATTGGTCTGTTGTTTGCACCGCTTGCGAGCATGTTCCTGCTTGCCCGACGCGCAGAACGCGNNGGCCAACCTGGGGCTGCACGAGCGGCAATCAACACATTGCGACGTGGTTGGTCATTCCCTGAGGAACCTGCTGCTATCGACGCAAAGACCCAGTCTTACGTCTTCCGCGGCGTAGGCCGCCCAGGTGTGGTTCTTGTTTCAGAAGGTAATGCCACTGCAACCGCCCGTCTGACTCAGAAGGAAGAAAAGCGCCTCAGCAGAATNNAGAATTCTTCCTGGTGTTCCAGTCCACACCATCCACGTTGGAAACGGCGAAGGCGAAGTTCCGCTTCCGAAGCTCACTCGCGCTATCCAGAAGCTCCGTGGCAAGCTCACAAAGACCGAGATCGCTGAAGTGAACAAGCGCCTCACCGCACTCGGACAGGTAAAGCTCCCGATTCCTAAGGGAATCGACCCAATGCGCGCCCGTCCTGACCGTCGCGGCATGCGCTAAAGGCTGATATCTACAAATAGCGGTGGGCACCAACGAAAGTTGGTTCCCACCGCTATTTCTATTCAAAAGCAAACCTGCGTGGTGAGTCAGGCACACATATCAGGCATGGTGCTGGAAAACAGAGGTCCAGCGCAACCCAGACGATTCGTCGGGAAATATCAGCGAAGCACGATCAGCGTGTTTGCAGCTTTGTCATGTAACCCGCGTCCTTCTCCATCCCATACAGCTGCGGGTAGCACGACCGCCAGCAGGAGAGAACGAATGAATCCGCGGACGAACCCTACGAATTGCGTACCGGACTCCAGTGGCACCACACGCAGTCCAGCGATGAAGTGCCCAATTGTGAATCCAAGAGAGGAAACAAAGGCAAAATGAGCCGCGGCGAAAACCAGCAAGGTGGCCATTGAGTTAAAGTCAAACAGCAAGAACGACACTCCACTTGCAGCCGCCCAGTCAACGCAAAGCCCAATAATGCGCCTCCACATCGGTGCTTGAGAACCGCGCCCCTCCGCAGGGATTCCCAAACGGCGTGCGCGCTCCTCATGGGTGCTTGAGTTTCCCTCAGGAGTTCCTTCAAGCCACGAACCTAAATCATTCCTATTAGCCACATAGCAATCCTACGTTTACTCGATGAGGCTCCCCCACCCACTGCTTGCCAAAATACGAGACTTTCATCAGACGTTACCTAACTCACACTGCCGCGAAAATCGCTCTATGCCACAAAAAAGCAACATAAAAGCCCAGTTCGTAACATGGGCGAAACAATTGGTACACCACAGAGAAACGACAACCTCCTAAAGTTCTTAGTAGCCCAAGAAATTGGCTTCACCGATCAAGGAGACTCGGATGTTTAAGACCGCTGAAGAGGCGATCGCCTTTGTAAAGGAAGAGGGCGTCGAATTCGTAGACGTTCGCTTCTGTGACCTTCCAGGTCAAATGCAGCACTTCAACGTGCCAGCATCACAGTTCGACGATGCCGCGTTCAGCGACGGCATGATGTTCGACGGCTCATCGATTCGCGGCTTCCAAGCTATCCACGAATTAGACATGAAGCTCGTGCCAGACGTCACCACCGCTTTCATTGACCCGTTCCGCCCTCGCAAGACGCTGGTAGTCAATTTCTCCATTGTTGACCCATTCACTTCAGAGCCATACAGCCGCGACCCACGCACCGTCGCTGCAAAGGCTGAAGCTTACTTGCAGTCAACCGGCATTGCTGACACCGTGTTCTTCGCTCCAGAAGCAGAGTTCTACGCGTTTGACGGCATCCGCTACCAAACCACTCCAGGTTCGACCTTCTACCACATCGATTCTTCGACTGCTGCATGGAACATGGGGCGTGAAGAAGAGGGCGGAAACCGCGGATACAAGACTCGTATCAAGGGTGGTTACTTTCCAGTTTCACCAAACGACCAGTTCACCGATTTCCGTGACGAGATCTGCGCAAAACTTGCTGAAGTTGGCCTTGACGTAGAGCGTTCCCACCACGAGGTTGGCACCGCCGGACAACAGGAAATCAACTACCGCTTCAACACCCTCACCGCAGCCGGTGACGACCTGATGAAGTTCAAGTACGTAGTTAAGAACTCGGCTTGGGAACAGGGCAAGTCCGTTACCTTCATGCCAAAGCCAATCTTCGGTGACAACGGATCCGGTATGCACTGCCACCAGTCGCTGTGGAAAGACGGCAAGCCACTATTCTTCGACGAGAAGGGTTACGGCGGTCTTTCTGACCTCGCTCGCTGGTACATCGGTGGACTTCTCCAGCACGCTCCAGCGTTGCTCGCTTTCACCAACCCTTCAGTGAACTCGTTCCGCCGCTTGGTTCCAGGCTACGAAGCTCCGGTTAACTTGGTGTACTCGGCACGTAACCGTTCCGCATGCATCCGTATCCCAGTCACTGGTTCAAACCCTAAGGCGAAGCGCGTGGAGTTCCGCGTGCCAGACCCAACGGCTAACCCATACTTGGCATTCGCTGCTCAGTTGATGGCAGGTCTTGACGGAATCAAGAACCGTATTGAACCACCAGAGCCAATTGACAAGGACCTCTACGAACTTCCACCCGACGNNGGAGCACGCGCTGATTCAGCAGGTTCCAGGTTCACTCGCTGAAGCTCTCAACGCACTCGAGGAAGACCACGACTTCCTCACCGCTGGCGATGTTTTCCCAGAGGACCTCATTGAGACCTGGATTTCGTACAAGCGTGCCAACGAAGTCGATCCAATCGCACTTCGTCCACACCCATACGAGTTCGAGCTCTACTACGACGTCTAAACCGCACTGGTTTAGTTTGCGAGTCTTTTGGCAGTGGCCCCATCACTTTTGAACTGCTCCCCGAAAGT
>DFNY01000110.1 GCA_002376595.1 Jonesiaceae bacterium UBA3555
GGTGCCAAGTTCGGGTAACCCTATAGAGAACGTCGAGTCCTGTGCGGGAGAAATGTCTACCGCAAGTTTGTGGGAATCATCCTTCACCTTCATGGTGAGATCTACGTTGTCTGATTCCACCCGGAAGTTGGTGTACTCGAACTGCCTCCAACTTTGCGCGCTGTATTGCACAAACAGAGGCAGTGTGCGGGTGATGTGAGTCGGATTTTTTGTAGGATTCCAGGTAAAGGTTTCGGTAACCTCAACGCGCCCTTCGTCCGCAAGACGAGCTTGGATCTCAAGTACTTGGGGTGATTCACCCTCCACCGTTGGCTCTGCTTCTNNGCTGCTGCCAAATGAGAAGTAACTACCGCGGAATCAAACGGAGCGGAGTCAACTGCGGCGCTCGCCATTGGTGCGCTCAACACGCTGCAGGCGAAGACACCGAAGGCTGTGGCTAAAACCCTTACTGGCTGGCGTAGAGGGCCGAAAATGCGGGCGCCGGTGATCGAGGAAAACTGAAGGTTCACGAATGTCCCATGAAGGCGTGGATAAGTCACTTCATTCTACGGGAGCAAATCGGACACAAAGCGGCCTAAACGTGCGCAAACAGTGAGCGTGCAAAGGGGATTGAGTTGCGAATCACCCAGAGTTACGCGTCTTCAGATTCAGAAATCCATCGAGCTGGATCTGCGGATACGGCACGGGTCACGCTGGTTGCTCCACCAAGCAGCGAAGCGCCTTCGCCAATTGGTGCGGCGATCACTTCAAAGGTGGACCACTTTGCAGAAAGCACATGGGCTTTCAACTTGTCCTCAACAACTGGGGTGAGGAAGGACGCGAGCTCGTGGTAGATGCCACCCAACACGACCATGTGGATGTCTATGAGGTTAATGAAGTCCGCTAGTGCACGGCCTAGGGCTTCGCCAGCGATTTGTACCGCGCTATGCGCGGTTTCGTCACCGACTTCCAAGCGTTCCACAAGGACCGAAACTGGGGTGTCGTCGGGAAGCCCTGCGTTCTTCATGAGCGAGGCCTGGCCGGCGTATTGCTCTAGGCATCCGCGCGAACCGCAGGAACACAGGGGTCCTGAGGGATCAACCGTTACGTGTCCGAGTTCGCCGCTCCACCCGCGCCTGCCTAGGAACACGTCTTTGTCCAGCACGATTGAGGAACCAATACCAACCTCGGCTGACACGTACACGAACGTGTGTAGAGCGCCCAAAGCGATCTGCGCCAGCGCACCGAGGTTTGCTTCGTTGCCGATTTCGACTGTGACTGCCCGGCCAGCAACGGGTTCGAGGGCGCGGGAAATGGGGGAGGTGTCTACTGGGCTGAGGTCTTTCCAGCCGAGGTTTGGCGCGACTCGGAGGGCCGAGTTCGCAGGATCGATAAGGCCAGGGAGTGCAACATTCACACCGGCGATGGTGGGCGTAGTACGTCCAGGCCTTTGTACGGAATTGATCGCATTGTGGGCAAGTNNCCAAGTTCAGTCATGACCTCGGCTGGATTTGAGCCTCGGTAGTCGCCCTCGACGATTGTGCGTCCAAATTCCTTGCCGGTGAGGTCAACAATGACCCCGCCAAGGTAGTGCACATTCACTTCCAAACCGATGCCAAAAAACGTACCAGTTGCTGGAATTAGAGGGACCGCAGGGCGCCCTGCCCTTTCTGAAACCGCAGGGAGGAGCTCTGCCACAAGCTGTGAGTCCACAAGGAGATCAACCAATGATGACACCGTGGCTCGGGTGAGCCCAGTGCTTGCGGCAATTGCTGCGCGTGACACCGGTGCCTCGGACATGAAGATCTCCTGGGCTACGAGCGCGACGTTGCGTTCGCGCAGTGTGTGCTGCCCAGCTGCATTACTTACGGTCATGATGTTGACCTTACCGAAAACCACGTATAAGTTTAACCACACAACAAATATTTTCTCGATGAGGAGATGCTAGAAATGGCACAGCAAGACATTAAGTACTCGTTTGGCCTCTGGACCACTGGTTGGAGCGGACAGGACCAGTTCGGATCCGCAACCCGCGCACACCGCAACCCAGCAGACGACGTACGCAAGCTCGCAGAGCTCGGCGCATGGGGCTTCACCTTCCACGATGACGACGTAGTGCCATTCGGCTCAGACGACGCAACCCGCTCCAAGCTCCTCGGCGAAATCAAGGACGCAGCAGACGAGACCGGTCTGACCATCGAAATGGTCACCACAAACCTCTTCTCCCACCCAGTGTTCAAAGACGGTGGCGTGACCTCAAACGACCGCTCCGTACGTCGTTTCGCACTGCGCAAGGTCCTTCGCAACATCGACCTCACCGCTGAGCTCGGCGCAAAGACCTTCGTTATGTGGGGCGGCCGTGAAGGCTCCGAATACGATGGCGCAAAGGACCTGTACGCAGCACTCGACCGTTACCGCGAAGGCGTTGACACCGTAGCTGCCTACATCAAGGAAAAGGGCTACGACATCAAGATCGCTCTTGAGCCAAAGCCAAACGAACCACGCGGAGACATCTTCCTCCCAACCGTTGGTCACGCACTCGGCTTCATTGCTGAGCTCGAGCACGGCGACATCGTTGGTCTGAACCCAGAAACCGGCCACGAGCAGATGGCAGGCCTGAACTACACCCACGGCCTCGCACAGGCACTGTGGGCAGACAAGCTCTTCCACATCGACCTCAACGGTCAGCGTTCCATCAAGTTCGACCAGGACCTCGTATTCGGTCACGGCGACTTGACCTCCGCATTCTTCACCGTTGACTTGGTAGAAAACGGCTTCCCAGCGCTTCCAAACGCAACCCGCTACGACGGCCCACGCCACTTCGACTACAAGCCATCGCGCACCGAGTCGATCGAAGGTGTCTGGGACTCTGCAATTGCAAACATGGACATGTACAACATGCTTGCTGCTAAGTCCAAGGCATACCGCGAAGACCCAGAAGTACAGGAAGCAATGAAGACCGCTGGCCTGTTCGAACTTGCAACCCCAACCCTCGCAGAGGGCGAAACCATTGCTGACATCCTCGCCGACACCTCAACCTTCGAGGACTTCGACGCAGACGCAGCAGCACAGCGCGACTTCGGCTTCGTTCGCTTGAACCAGCTTGCTCTCAAGCACCTGATCGGCTGATTTCATGGCACGTCTTGTCGCTGGAGTCGACTCTTCGACTCAGTCGTGCAAGATCGTCATCCGCGACGCGGAAACCGGGGCGCTTGTGCGCTCCGGTTCCGCTAAGCACCCTGATGGCACGTCCGTTCACCCAAAGCATTGGTGGGCGGCGTATCAGGAGGCAGTCGCACAGGCAGGTGGCCTCGACGATGTCGAGGCCATTGCCGTTGGCGGTCAGCAGCACGGCATGGTTGCCCTTGACTCGGATGGCGAAGTCATCCGTGAAGCGCTGTTGTGGAACGACACTCGTTCCGCNNTCTGGACCTCATTCGCGAACTTGGTGAACTGCGTGGCCGCGACGGCTCCGCAGCCTACGCCGAGGAAATCGGAGTGGTTCCAGTAGCGTCTTTCACCGCCACCAAGGTGCGGTGGATGAAGGACAACGAGCCAGAGAACATGGCACGCGTAGCCGCAATTGCGCTGCCACACGACTGGCTCATGTGGCAGATCATTGGCGCTGGTGGCACCCCAGGTGCTGCTCGCGATCTTTCGGCTTTGGCAACGGACCGTTCCGATGCCTCAGGAACTGCCTACTTCAACTCGGTCAGTGGCGAGTACGACGCCGAACTGTTCGAGTTGGCTGCTGGTTCGGGTTCGTTTGAACGCATCACTTTGCCTCGTGTGCTGGCCCCTGCCGAACCTGCTGGACGCACCCCGTGGGGCGCGTTGGTTGGTCCCGGTGCGGGTGACAACGCGGGGGCGGCGCTTGGTCTTGGTGCTGCTGCTGGGGACATCATCTTGTCTGTGGGAACATCCGGTGTGGTGTCGGCTGTTTCTGCAACACAAGTGTGTGATGTCACCGGGAACGTTGCTGGCTTCGCGTCTGCGTCTGGAGACTTCCTGCCACTGGTGTGCACCATCAATGCGTCACGCATTTTGGATGTTGCGTGCCGGATGCTGGGTAAGTCTTACGACGAGTTGGCTGATTTGGCACTGTCCGCCGAGCCGGGCGCTGGCGGGTTGGTTTTGGTTCCTTACTTTGAAGGTGAGCGAACCCCTAACCGTCCAGACACAACAGCAACTCTGCACGGCATGACCCTGACGAACACCACGCCAGCGAACATTGCGCGCGCCGCAATTGAAGCGCTGTTGTGCTCGTTGGCTGACGGTGTAGATGCCCTACGTGAACTAGGCGTGGATGTGCAACGATTGCTCCTCATTGGTGGTGGAGCGCAGTCGCCAGCAACACGTTCACTTGCACCGACAGTGTTTGGCCTTCCGGTGACGGTTCCTGCCGCTGGCGAGTACGTTGCCGATGGCGCGGCTCGTCAGGCTGCATGGACTCTGCTTGGTGGGGACACCCCACCAGTATGGCCACTTGCTGGTGCTGAAGTCTTTGAGGCAGAAGCACAGCCAATCGTGCGCGAGCAATACGCGGCGGTGCGCGACCTGGTGTAAATGAGTACCGGATTCGTGTCACGGTAGTTCTCCCGCGTGCGGGTAACATCGAAACGCGTGGGGCCCAGATCGCATGATCTGGGCCCCATTCTCTTTTTGACCGTGTTGCTCGGATGGTCAGAACTGGATCAACGTTTCAAATGTGTCGGACTCAGGCACCTCAATGACCTGCGTGGTTTCGTCAGGCGATTGGCCGATGCATTGCACGTGAATCGTATGAGTTC
Source organism: Jonesiaceae bacterium UBA3555 (assembly GCA_002376595.1). Classification (GTDB taxonomy): domain Bacteria; phylum Actinomycetota; class Actinomycetes; order Actinomycetales; family Cellulomonadaceae; genus Timonella. The sequence continues at coordinate 4,770 of DFNY01000110.1, forward strand.
CTGGTTGAAGGTAAACCTCAAAAACGCCGTCCGAACCCGTGGGTAGGCCATCCTCTTGCGAGCGACCCTCTACTCTGGCGTTGCACTCAGTGAGTAGGGAACCGCTACTGTCCTTTACGGTGCCAAGAACCTGTGTGGCCTTAGGCTGAGCTGAACTGGAGGACGAGCCTGTTGGGTCATTCGCGTTAGATGGTTCGGGGGACTGGCTTGTCGGAGCGCAAGCCCAGGTCGTAAGAGCACTTAGTACGAGTACTGCTAGCAGCCGAGAGCCACGATTTTGCATCATTTGAGCCCCATGAGAATGTCGTAGAGGGGGCGAGTGATTCTCACTCCCATGTTGTACTTCGCATCGCATTTGGAACTACCNNCGGCTCTTTTCGGTAGTTCCATAGGCATGAATTCCGATGACTTGAGCGTTGGCGGGCAAATAGACTGGAGAACCACTCTGACCACCTTGCGTGTCTATCGAATAACAGAGGAAGTTCGTTTTGCTTTGAGTTATGGAGCCACTCATAGTCAACATGGTCCCATTGCGTATGGTCGGATATCCCCTAACAACCACACTCGTTGAGTCATAGGACGCACTTTGAGTCTTGAGTCCGAACCAGCCAGTCTTTGTGCCGAGATTCTTGTTCAGTTTTACGACGCCCCAGTCGAGAGCGTCGTTACCACTCTCGATGAAGGACTTGTCGACCCATTTGCTTGTTGCGGTCGCACTCCCAAAGGGGCGCGACGTGCCGCTCGCTCCGGGGTGAAAGGCCAAATCATTGACCCATCCCTCCTCAGCGAAATCATATAGACAGTGGCCCACCGTCACAAGTGTGTCCTTCGATATCATCCATCCAGTGCAGAGCGGTTCGCCTTTCCGTGTTATGAGCACTATGGCACTGCTTGGATGAGTGGTCGTGGAGGTTACTGTTGTGCGGCCGTCAGCGCCGATCAGTGAGTATGTCCCAATCGAGGTCGGCACGGGTATTGAAGAAGTCGCAGTGTTATCGGGGATGAATGCAGGGCTGGACAGAGATTCTGGGTAGTGCGACTGTGAGGAGCGTGCTGCGCCTGAAAGGGTTTCTTTCGATATGGTGGGGCGCTGAGTTATCGGTTTGCCGGCCGCAGTTACTCCGACCGGAACAGGGATCGGCTGGGGCTGGCTGGGTGTCAGTTCGCCGTATTCAGCATGTGCAAGGGTAGCGTTGTCAGGCAAGATAGCGCTAACGCACAACACGCAGCAACCAGGACCTTCCGTGAGTGATTCATGTTTGTCTTCCATTTCTGATGTAAATGAGTGGAAATGTCATCATTTTATGTCTCTTGATTTGGAAATTTACAGATCCTAACAGAGAAATTCTGTGCGGGTTCCAATGAAGAAAAAGTGACAAAAACCAGAGCGCAGGAGACCAAGAAGTGTCTGATATCAACTCGCCAGGCGTGCTCTAGCAAAGAAGCGAGATCCTCAGCCGAGGACGAATGGGTGGGCTTCTTGAAATACACCAGAAATGACCGCGACTAAAGGAAATATTCGTGAAACTCGTGTTTCGGGCTCGATGGGTTACGCGCAACTCGAAGAAGGCAACAGGACGATTCGCTCGCAATATGTGGTCGTGCGTGATGCGGTCAAAGTTGCATAACTGGGTAAAGCACAGCGGGGAGCACATGGAAATGGGCCTCGAACCTCATAGTTCGAGCCCCATTTCTATGTGCCGTGTTGGCCTAGTTATTAGCGATACACAGGAGACAGCGTTGCAGCGCGCTTGGGCGTATCGGGATACACGCCTACTGGTGGCTGCTTAATGTTTGAGTATGCGTGAAACAGCGCCAGGGACGTCTTTACGGCATCCGCGGCGTGCTCACAAAAGCTGAGCTATGCCCACACCGATCGCGGCTCCGAGGCATGGTGCGACCAGCGGGACCCAGGTAAGGCTGACTCATCAGAGCGCACCATGGTAGTTCCAGTTTCGGAGATGGTTGTGGTCAAAGGTGAATTTCCCTTTCAGCTAGGCAAGGTGCCATCAGTCGGGACCAGACTGACCGCGGAGAACGGCATCATCACGTTTGAGGGTGCAGGGATTTCCGCCTGGGCAGATATACCGGCTGGCGTGCTCGCGCGTATTACAGAAGGAACCAAGGGAGTCCTGCAGAATCCCAACGGGAAAGAGATCCAAGTTGAGGTCATAGGCATCAAAGCCGATGACCCCACCACCGGCGTGAGCGGCGCCGTAAACATGGCATCAACTGAGAGGCAGCCTATACCCGAGGAATGGCTTGGACAGGATCTCTTGGCCATCCTCACGCTGCAAACGGTTGATGAAGAGTCGCTCATTGTCGCAACCCGGGCGTTGTCTGTGACCGCAACCGGAGAGCAAATCGCCAAGCAGCAGACCGATGGCAGTTTTACGCTCATCGAAGTTGAAGAACTTGGAGAAATTGGCGGGCAAAGCGCGATTCGGGTCCCAGAAGGCATCGAACTCAACGAGGGCGACAAAGTCAAGGTGGATTAGTGCCAACACTAGAGCTTAAAAACGTAGCGTTGGCGTACCTAGGAAACCCGCCAGTTGAAGCACTTCGTGGAGTTTCCCTGAAGATCCAACAGGGCGAGTTCGTTGCGATTGAAGGGCCTTCAGGCGGCGGAAAATCGACATTGCTTAACGTCCTAGGTCTGCTAAACATGCCTAGTGCGGGTACTTACCATATAGATTCAGTTGATCCCCATGCAGGGACTGAGAAAGAGATTTCCAAGCGGCGCTCCTGTTGTTCTTGCAGACGAACCAACGGGCAACCTCGATAGCGTCAACGGACGCTCCGTCTTGGAGAGCCTGCGTGCGCTGCACCGACGCGGGATTACGATCGTGCTCATTACCCACGACGAATCAATTGCGTCTCAAGCTGACAGGCGCATCCACATCCTCGATGGTGTCTGTACCTCTGACTCCGGGGCCGTCCTATCCGAGTCACCGGAAGGCACGCCAGCACTGGACGCTGCGCGAACGGTACACGGATCGCGACTACGAACGCGTGACTTGCTGTGGGACACCGTCACCCCGGTCCTTTCACGGCGCGGACGAAAAAGCAGACTAGCGCTCGCGGTCGCGGTGGGAGTCGCACTTGCCGTGGCCACCATAGGGCTCTCGGAGTCCTCATCGGAACAAGTGTCACCGACCTTTGATTCGAGGGAGAACCGATACGTCACTGTGACGGCCGAGAATGCTCTGCCAGAGTCCATCCAATTTGTTGGGGGTGCAATCCCAACCTCCGACGACATTGCAAACAAACTTAATGAGCTGTCTGGTGTGTCCGCTGCAGTCGTCGTGTCAAACCACGACGTACATGAAATTGCAAGTTCTCAAGCGCGGCCCAGTCAACGTTTGCCGGTCTATACGGCCACCAGCGACCTTGTGGAAGCCCTAGAACCAGACATCGTCAGTAACGGGCGCACGTCAGTGGCAAGGAAAATACACAACCCTCGTCCCGCACACCGCAGATGCGCTGGGACGAGGGTGTCGTCGGGAAATAATCAGACGCCAGCAGTAAAGCCGTTTTGGCGCCACGCCTCATAGATCGCGATCGACGCCGAGTTGGTCAGGTTCAAGGAACGCAAACCGGGCAGCATTGGGATGCGCAACTCATCGGTGATCCGAGGGTGGTTCAGCACGTAGTCATTGAGACCCGTTGGTTCAGGACCGAACACCATCAAGTCAGTAGGCTCAAACTTCACATCAGTGAAGTTGGTGGTAGCGCGCGTAGTGAACGCAAACACGCGCGAAGTTGGATACAGGTCAAACAGAGCGTCAACGTCCTTGTGTACATCCATCACAGCAAGATCGTGGTAGNNGCTTCAACTTAGGCTCCGACAAATCAAAGCCCAACGGCTCCACCAAATGCAGTCGAGCGCCCGTAATAGCGGCCAAACGGATAGCGTTACCCGTGTTCCCCGCAATTCGTGGTTCGTGGAACACAATGTGCGGCACCTGAGTTGGGCCTGGCTCGATGCGTACGGGTGTCTGCAGTGGAGGTTGTTCGGTAGTCACAGTTATCTATTATCTACCCTCTGGTGCTTGGCATAGTCATGTCCTTGCTCATCTAAGTGGCGAGCACTGAGCAGGGAGGATGAGGGTGTGCGTGCGGCTGTGTGCAGTGCACTTTGTAGGTCCTTTGCCCATTGAGTAAACCGGTGCGCACCATCTATCCTTGGAAAGTTGCGTTTGACCAAGTCAGACCATTATTTCCGTGCCCTCACACACCAAAGGTTGATCATGAGCGTTGCTATCGCACCAGAATCGGTTGTGCTGTTCATAGGGGATTCCATCACGGAATGGGGCCGCGACTACAACGATCCGGCATCGCTGGGGCATGGCTTCGTAGCTAAGGCTGCCCAGGGATTTGCTGCAGCCAACCCTGAAACCAACGTGAGGTTCCTTAACCGTGGAATTGGTGGGAACCGTGCCCGAGATTTGCGGGAACGATGGGAAACTGACGCGCTCGTTCTTAACCCGGACGTGGTCACCCTCATGGTGGGCATCAATGACACGTGGCGCCGGTACGATAGCGGAGAGATTACCTCGATTGCGTCTTACACCAATGACCTGCGGTCTCTTTTGTCCCAGTTGCGTGCCCAAACTGACTCTCGAGTGGTCTTAATAGAACCATTTCTGTGTCCTATTAATCAGGAACAGTGGGCGTGGCGGGCGGGCCNNCTGATGCCTTATTTAATGCTGCAGCACTGAATGCAGGCTCGGACTTTGAGCGGTTTGCGGCAGATGGCGTCCACCTTACTGATGAAGGCTCAGACATGCTCGCCGCCGCGTGGCTGGCCGTGGTCACCGCAGGCTGACGGGGCACCGAGCTTCGCTGGACTGAACTGAGTAGGCTCGAGTCACGCTGGACTGGCTTAGGTAATGTTCCGGCCATTCCACAATGGGTTTGATCCACTCTCACGGTAGATGCCCTTTTTGTGTTCCAGCCAGTTTCCGGTTCGTTCCTCGTACACGTTCGCGCCAATGTAGCACAACGTTTCCGCCTCACCCTCTGTGCTACCAAGTGAGGGATTGGCGTTGACAGCACGGTAGTAGTCCCTTCCAACTGCCACCACAAAACCGCGCCCATACATAAAGCCATCGTCGCTACCTTCAAGGTGGGCATGCACGTCTGGCCGATCAAGATCGTACAGTTTGCGTTCCATCAGCGCATCAAAAGTCACCAGGTCAGCCTCATTTAACTTCTCCAACGACGCCTCAAGGTTGGCAGCCATCAACTCGATCTTCTCCACAAGAGCTGCAACAGCCTCATCTTTCCGGGCAGGATCTAGTGCATCTAGGCGAGCTTGCGCAACGTCCAAGTTATCCCACGCATGATCAATAAGCTCCCAAAACTTGGGGTCGTTCATGCCCGGTTCCACCGCAAATCCAACCGCTTCATGATCTTTCAACCGCTCATCACGAGGTGGAATCACCAGCGGCTTGATCACAAACACAAAAACCATGCCAACAAGCACAGCCGCCACCACAGAAACAACTAAAGCATCAGTTGGCACAATCAGTCCTTTGGATTCGCATACGAAACATTCACTGCAGTAGTAACGGGAAACTCCACTTCCGACTTTCCAAACAGCACACTACCTGCCACCTTAGCGCTCTCGTGCACAATCTCAGCCACCTGCTCGGCCAGATGTTGCGGGGTGTGGATGAGTATCTCGTCGTGAAGAAAAAAGACCAAGTGAGCGCCGCCAGTAATCGGATGTGAGCCCTCGTCGCGCGGTAAATCCCGCAGCCGAGAACGCACCTGCGTCATCCACAGCAGCGCCCACTCCGCGGCCGTCCCCTGACAAATGAAGTTACGCGTGAAGCGGCCGTAACTGCGCGCCCGAGTGCGCCGATCCTGGGCAGAGGACGCGTCCTCGCCCTCACCCGACGACGCAAAATTACCCGGAGCCGAAGTCCTACCCAACCACGTATGGACCAGGCCACCCTGTTCACCGGCGCGCGCCGCACTCTCAACCAGAGCCATAGCCCTAGGGAACGCAACCCTAAACTTAGGCAGAACCTGCGCACTCACCCCAGTGGTGCCACCATACATGGCTCCCAACATCCCAAACTTGGCATGTGAACGCGACTCCACCACACCCGCATCCGCGATGCCGTGATAGAGGTCATGACCAGCACTTGCCTGCGCCATAGCGTGATCACCAGACATCGCAGCTAGGATTCGAGGCTCCAACTGAGCCGCATCGGCCACAACAAAGCACCAGCCGGGATCCGCAACCGCAGCCGGACGCACAAAGTGCGGCAACTGCAACGCCCCGCCGCCATCAGCACCCCACCTGCCCGTAACCACACCACCAGGAACGTACACCGGACGAAAACGACCGTTCCTAATCCACTCGTCCATCCACGTCCAACCATTTGCAGTCATCATGCGCTGCAAGCGCTTGTACTCCAAAAGTGGCTCAACAACAGGATGCTTATGATCCTTGATCTCCCATTTCGCAGTGGACTTCACCGGCAGCCCAGCCCGCTGCAATGCCTTAAGCAAGTCCTTAGGCGAATCAGGATTCAGGGCCGGAGCCTCCAAGAGGTCCCTAATCTGATAGGCCAGAGTCTCCAACTTGGCGGGACGCTGACCAGCCGCCGGACGAGGACCAAGCGCATCGCTCAGAATCTGATCATGGATCTTCGCGTCCCACGGAATGCCCGCAAACGTCATCTCCGCGCCAATCAACGCACCAGCCGACTCCGCCGCCAACAAGTACGTGAGCCTGCCGCGATGCTCAGCAGTCGCAGTGGCAAGAACCGCGTGCTGGCGCCGATACTCCGCCAACTCATCGGCCTCCACACGCGGCTTCGCCTCAAACAATGCATCCGAACGCTTAGGTGCCGGCCTGCGCCACGACGCAGACTCCGTTGCATCTGGTTCCACGCGTGGAAAGAACGCATCGTGTGTGGTCCACTGATTGTTCTGGATGATCGCGCGCGCCAACCGCAGATCGTAAGCCTTATCAACCCGCACACTCGCGGTCAGTAACTCTGGGTAGATTCGCGCCGAATCGGCCCACACCCAGCGCGGGCTATGGCTTGACTCAAGCTCGGCCACCCACCCCGGTGCCTGAGCGGACGGGACGAGGGTGTCGTCGAGAAGCTGCACCGACCCAGCTGAGGCATCGGTGTCCACCTGGCGGAAACGCCACGTGTCCTCATTGGGGCGCGACACAACAAATTGCATACAACCATTGTGCAGGGTTACGCCTGAAATTCAAACATATGTTCGAATTGCGGGGAAGGTGGGATGGCGTTGGGTGTTATTGGATTCGGACGGTCAGAGATTTTCGATGCGAAGGACCGATTCGCGCAACGTGAGTTCCATAGGGAGTACATGATCGGTGGCGTGATGGCCTTGCTGGAGTGCGGTTAATTCACCAAAGGCAGCGTTCGCAATGTCAGTTACAGGCTGCGAGATGGTTGTCAGTTGAGGACGCAGCCATGCGCCAACCCGAATGCCGTCAAAGCCAATCAAAGACAAATCACCGGGCACGTTGATTGAATACAGCGGGGCTGCCGAGATGACTCCAATTGCCACGATGTCACTGGATACAAAAGCCGCCGAAGGGCGGTTCTCGAGGAGTTTGAACTGGGTCAGAACTGAGGCGCCGAATTTCTCTGAGTATGGCCCGTGAAACACGAGTGAGGGATCGAGATCGATCCCGTTGGAACGCAATGCGGCTTCGTACCCTTGCTGGCGCTTTTGTGCGGAAATTAGGTCAATGGGGCCACCCACATGCGCGATCCTGCGATGGCCCATGGAAATCAAGTAGTTAGTTGCCTGGAAGGCTCCTGCAAAGTTATCCGCGCCCACAAAAGGTAGGTGGCCAGCTTCGGTGTCTTCTATGGGTTCATCTGTGACTACCACTGGGAATTTGGCGGCTAGTTCTTGGAGGTTTGGGCTTTCGCTGCTCATGCCCACGTAGATGACACCATACAAATCCTCATCGGATTCGAGCATTCGATCAATGAGGTCTGATTCGTTCTTGGGGTCTCCGCCGCTTAGGCAAATGCTGGCATCCAATCCCCTTACTGAAGCCGCACGAGCGAGCGCCTCATCCAAAGCGGCGAAGTATGGGTTCGTGAGCTCGGGAACAATGATGGTCACGCGCTGGCTTGTGGTAGGGGCTGGCGGGGTGATGCCGAGTGACTGCATCGCCTCAATGATCTTTGACTCAGTGTCGATTTTGAGTGCGAGCTCGCCCTTGAGGTATCGCGAAACCGTAGAGACGGAAAGTCCAGCTGCTCGCGCAATCGCAGAGTAGGAAGCCATGTGTTTTTCCTTGTGAACGGGCATGCTGTCAGCCGCGTTCGGTGGCGGCGTTGCGCATTTCTTTGTTTCATCTTATGCTACAGGAACACAGCGTTGCGCAAATTGTGCGCAAAGATTTGCGGAGGTTTGAAAATGGCGAAAATCCTACTCGCAGGAGAGTCCTGGGTTAGTGCAGTCATCGACCACAAGGGCTACGACGCCTTTCCACACACCCAAGTGCACATCGGTTGCGCAAAGTTCCTAGAAGTATTGCGCAACGCAGGCCACGAAGTAACCCACATCAAGTCCCATGACGTCGCGGCAGATTTCCCACTCACACGCGAAGCACTTGACCAGTTCGACGTAGTGGTCCTTTCTGACATCGGCTCGAACACGATGCTCCTGCCGCCACAAGTCTTCGAACAAGGACGACCAGCAACCAACCGTCTCAACCTACTCAAAGACTGGGTTAACGACGGCGGCGGACTCATGATGGCCGGCGGATACCTCTCATTCCAAGGCTTCCAAGGAATGGCAAACTACGCAGGCACCGCAATAGAAGAAATTCTGCCGGTAAATATCTCCCGCTGGGACGACCGCAAAGAAACCCCAGAAGGAATCTCCGGCGCCCTCACAGGAACGGCACACGAAGTAGTCGAAAACCTCGACAACGAATGGCCAATTCTGCTCGGCTACCAAATCCTTGAAGCCAAAGAAGACGCCATCGTACTCGCACAAATTGAAGGCAACCCACTGCTCTCCGTACGAGAAGTAGGAAAGGGACGAACCCTTGCCTTCGCTTCAGACATCTCACCTCGNNCCAGCAGCTATTCGACAACTGCGTCACCTGGCTAGCCCGCTAACCCAAAACACCCACCCACATCGACCGCACAACAAACTCACACCACATCGTCGTGACCACCAAATTGCGACGGATAAACTGAAAACAACACAGAAAAGGAAGAGAGCAATGGCGCTTTCAAACGAGCCAAAACTCCAAACACCACTCGAAACCGGGAAGAAAGAAGCCTCAGTGGGCTTCGCAGCCGGGATCTTCGTGCTGCTGACCGTGCTCGCCGGAATGCTCGGCCCAATGCAGTCCGCAGTCAACGGTGAACTAGGAAAAGCCGTATCCGACGGACACCTCGCAGCAGTCATCTCCTTCGGTTCCGGCCTCGTACTCATGCTCATCGTGGTGCTCTCCCGAACCAAAACACGCGAAGCACTCGTAGCCATCCCAGGGCAACTACGACGCAAGGTCATCCCATGGCCNNGCGGAGCGGTCATCGTCCTTTCGGAAGGTGTCTCCGTAGGTGCCCTCGGTGTTGCCACCTTCCAGACCTCACTGATCTCCGGTATGGTCATCTCCGGTGTCATGTGCGACCGATTGGGAATCGGTGCAACCTTCAAGCAGGCACTTTCTGCCACCCGTATCGCAGGTGCAGTCCTCGCAATCGTTGCAACCCTGTTCGTAGTATCACCGAACTTCCAAGCACCACACGTCATCGCGCTCGCAATCCTGCCATTCTTCGGTGGTCTCCTCGCCGGATGGCAGCCAGCTGGTAACTCGAACATCGGCAAGCTAGCAGACTCAATGCTGGTATCGATCACCTGGAACTTCATCGTCGGATTCACCGCGCTGACCCTTGTATTCGTCATCCGCCTCATGCTCGGTTCCGCAGAATTCGTACTCCCAAGCACCTGGTGGATGTACCTCGGAGGACCACTTGGCCTCGCATCAATCGCAGCCATGGCACTGCTCGTCCGACACCTAGGACTCCTGCTCCTAGCTCTTGCATCAACAGCCGGTCAACTCATTGGCTCGGTGCTCATTGACTCACTGATCCCAAGCCTCGGGCACACCGTCCACACCGTCACCGTCATCGGTGCACTGATTGCACTGCTCGCCTCCGGAATCGCAATGATCCCATCCAAAAAGATGGCAAAGGACGACCCCGTGGAAGCCGCACACTAATGAGCAACAACAACACCCTCATGACCGTGCTGGGTCCTGTGTCCGCGCAAGACATGGGAATCACACTTCCACATGAGCACCTCTTCAACGATCTCTCCGGCGTAGTTGACGAACCCTTCTACGACTTCTCACACATCCTGGTAGGCCAAGACGTAGGCGCCCACAATGCGTGGGCACTGCGGCAAGACCCGTACTGCAACGCAGACAACATGGCCCCCAAGCCCGTGGAAAACGTAGTCACAGAAGTCCAAGCCTTCGCCAGCACCGGCGGGCGAACCATCGTGGACGCCACCGGAACCGCAGCAATTGGGCGAGCACCAGAAAAACTAGCGCAGGTAGCACACGCCACCGGACTGAACATCGTGATGTCCACCGGGCCTTACCTAGAAAAGTTTGAAGGCGAACGGATCACCGCACGTAGCATCGACGCTCAAGCAGCAGAGATGGTCAACGAACTAGAAAACGGTGTCGGAGAAACAGGTATCCGCGCTGGAATGATCGGCGAAATCGGCGTCTCACCGTTCTTCACCCAGGCAGAGCAAGCCGCACTACGGGCAGCTGCACTCGCAGCAACACAGTGCCCAAACGTGGCACTCAATATTCACATGCCAGGTTGGCAACGCCGAGGCGATGAAGTGCTAGACATCGTGCTCAATGAAATCAAAGTGCCACCACACAAGGTTTCACTCGCTCACAGCGATCCCTCCGNNNNTTGGCCTAGACATCACTTTCCCTAGAGAAGGTGTGTCACCAACACCAGATGAGACTGCCAGCGCCATCGTAGGGCTAATCGAAGCCGGATACGAAAACCAGATCGTTATGTCCCACGACTTGTTCCTAAAACAAATGTGGACCCAAAACGGTGGAAATGGCTTCGCCTACGTGACAAACGTCTTCCTTGAATTGCTCAAGTCCAAAGGCGTATCGGCACAAACTTGTGCGGCTCTAGTGACCACCCACCCTCAACGGCTGCTCACCGCATAGCCATNNGCACACGCGTTACCAACGGGTGGCGAAACAGGCGGCGGTTCTCAACCCGTTTTATGAAGGAGAAGACAATATGAGCAACGCAGTTGTAGTCGTTGGTTCGATCAACGCGGATCTCAACATCCAAGTGCAACGCCACCCTAAACCAGGAGAAACTGTCAAGGGCTCCGGCGGGAACGTACTCGCTGGAGGAAAAGGTGCGAACCAGGCTTGCGTTGCAGCGCGACTCGGGGCCAACCTAACGCTCATAGGCGCAGTAGGGACTGACCCGAACGCGGATGCGGCTCTCGCTGTACTTAAAGAATCAGGGGCAAACCTAGCGCACGTAGCACGTGTGGCAGAAACCCCGACTGGCCTCGCCATAGTCACACTTGACCAAGATGGCGAAAATGCCATAGTCGTCATACCAGGAACCAACGCCACCGTCGACGCGGAATACGTGAGTCAACACCGCGACGTAATCGGAGCAGCCCAAGTGGTAGTGCTCCAAGGTGAAATCCCATCCAGCGGTAACGAAGCCGCAGCCTCATACGCGCAGGGCAGGCTCGTAGCGGACCCAGCTCCCGTTGTCCAGATGAGCCAGCAACTCCTAAGCAAGGCCAACCCACTCGTAGTGAACGAACACGAAGCAATTGAAGTCTTAGAACTCCACGGCCACACAGTGACCGACCCAACGGACTACCGAGAACTCGCAGCAGCACTGCTCACCATTGGCCCGCGCAGCGCTATCATCACACTTGGCGGTGAAGGGGCGATCATAGCCCAGACCGACCACGTCATTGCAATTCCAGCGACGAAGGCCGCCGGNNCAGAGCAGGAGACGCGTTCGTAGGCTCGCTCGCTTTCCGGCTTGCACAGGGTGACCACCTCGAATCTGCGGCGCGATATTCAAGTCGGGTTGGCTCTTACGCAGTCCAACGGCTCGGGGCGCAGGCTTCTTACCCGCAGGCCGACAGCACTTTGCCCCAGTAGTAGGGTTCGGTGGATTCTGCTGAAGTAAATCTGGCCAGATGGCCGTCTAACTTACGGCTCGGGTGTCCGTCCAACTCTTGCCGCTTCCCAGTGAGACGTGGGTTTTTCTCTGATCGGGTCCGAAGAAGTGGCCTCAAACACAGAAAAACCCGAACCTCATTCCTCGTAAACACGCCGCTCCCGCATCGCTTACCACGCCCCGGTGAACGTAGCGTGCAGGGGTCTGCCAAGCGAATTCCTAACTGGTTCGCAATTCTGCGAAAGTAGGAGATCGCCACCAATGGATCGCGCAGCTCGGACGCTTGCACTCTCACAACTTTCCATCCTTGAAGACGGATCGCGTCTTCTCGGGTTTTCTCGCTCAGTAGATCCGCATTGGTTTGGTACTTGATTCGACCGTCGTACTCGAAGATGACCTTGAGCTCAGGGAATGCGATATCCGCATAGTAGTCTCTTCCAGTCAACGACCGAATGTGGAACTGTACTTGTGGGCTCGTGTACCCGGAACAAATGAGAATGAAACGCAGCCGTGACTCCATGGCTGATTCAACGCCGCGCAACGCAACTTCGAATAGCCACCGTGCCTTTGCGCGGCCTCGTTTTGAATCCATTTCATGGTTGAGGCTACGCATGTCCTCTAGTGCTAGGCCCCGGTTTAGGGCTTCATCAACCACAGCCAAACCCGCAATTGCTGGCATGCTGCGCGCGCAATCAACAACGGTCCTAAGCAACGTGGTAGTTGGGACTCCTGAAATCACAGTGGTCTGTCCCAATGGCACAACTGATCTGATGCGTTTTATTCCAACGAGTTTGGTACTTCCGTGTTTTGAGTCAGTCATCCAGACTTGCCTATCCAAGTTTGGTAGGGACAAATTGTGTAACAAGGCTGCACTTTGGTGGCTGACGATAAAGTCAGGAAACCTCCGTGAGGCATGAGCGATGGGTTGTCGATAGCTATTTGTGAGCTCTCGGAAGTGTTCCTCGCGGGCCGCGTTCTCGTCGGGAAATTCACTTGTGGCGCGCCGTGAATATAGCCCTGGCTGCACCTTTGCGAGTTCCCCCGATTTTTGCAAAGAACTGAGTTGGTAGCTTGAGATCTCCGTGGATTGCACGGTCAAGTTGTTTTTGGTTGAAGCGGGTGCCATCCGTTGAGGGTAGTTCGCAGGGTGAGCACAGGGCGCCGTTAGAGACGCCCTCATGTGGATAAGTGGGTTTGCGCGCAGGTTGAGGACGGACGGATCGTCGTTCGTTCGGAGTAATTTTCCGACGATGCCTTGCAGTGGGCGGTGAGATGTAGGTTTTTCTGCGGAACGGGCCCTGAAAGTGCTCGGAATCGGAGATTAATACGCATCTCACCGGGAGGAACGGGGAGGGGGAGCAGGCAGAGGAGAAGCGGGGTGGGGAGAAGCGGGGTGGGTTGGTTCGGTTGCGGGCTGGGGGAAGCGGAAAAAAGTTTAGAACTGCACCCACAGAAAGTAGCCCCTGCCCCAAACCGGTGGTTTGGGGCAGGGGCTGTACTCGTCCGCGGGTCTAGGNNAGATTACCAGTTGTGAATGTTATGCCACAGGGGTAGCCACCTAGACTTTTTGGAGCAAGTAGGTCAATCGCAAGCAGTCACCTGCAAGCTTGCAAGCAAGACAATTACTTGACGTCGTCGTCGACCCAGTCGAGGGTCTTCGATACGGCTTTCTTCCAGTTGCGGTATTGGCGTCCGCGCTCGTCCTGGGTTGCGGATGGCGCCCAGCGCTTGCCTTCTGCCCAGTTCTTGCGCACGTCTTCTTCGCCGTTCCAGAAGCCAACTGCGATTCCGGCTGCGTATGCGGCGCCGAGTGCGGTGGTTTCTGCAACTTGTGGGCGGATGACCTCTACGCCGAGTTGGTCTGCTTGGAACTGCATGAGGGTTTCGTTGGCTACCATGCCGCCGTCTACCTTGAGTTCGGTCAGTTCCACGCCGGAGTCAGCGTTCATTGCGTCCACTACCTCGCGGGTTTGGAATGCGACTGCTTCGAGGGCTGCGCGTGCAATGTGGTTCTTGTTGACGTAACGGGTGAGTCCTACGATTGCGCCGCGTGCGTCTGGACGCCAGTGTGGTGCGAACAGTCCGGAGAATGCTGGCACTACGTAGGCGCCTCCGTTGTCGTCTACCTTCTTTGCTAGGTATTCAACGTCTTGTGCGTCTTCGAACATGCCCAGGTTGTCGCGGAGCCACTGGATGAGTGATCCGGTGACTGCGATGGAACCTTCGAGTGCGTAGACGGCTGGTGCGTCACCGATCTTGTAGCAGACGGTGGTGAGCAGTCCGTTTTCGGAGTGGATTGGCTCGCTTCCGGTGTTCATGAGCATGAAGTTACCGGTGCCGTAGGTGTTCTTTGCGTTTCCAACTTCGAAGCAGGCCTGACCGAAGGTGGCTGCTTGCTGGTCGCCGAGGATACCGGAGATTGGGACGTCTGGGACGAGTCCGCCCTTGCGGCCTACACCGTAGACCTCGGAGGAGGACTTGATTTCTGGGAGCATCGACTTTGGAATGCCGATTGCTTCGCACATGGCGTCGTCCCATTGGAGGGTTTCGATGTTCATGAGCAGGGTGCGTGATGCGTTGGTTACGTCGGTGACGTGTACGCCGCCTTCGGTTCCGCCGGTCATGTTCCATAGGACCCAGGTGTCGGTGGTTCCGAAGAGGAGGTCACCGCGTTCAGCTGCTTCGCGTGCGCCGTCTACGTTGTCGAGGATCCAGCGTACTTTTGGTCCGGAGAAGTAGGTTGCGAGTGGGAGGCCGGTGACCTTCTTGTAGCGGTCTGCGCCTTCTTCGCCACCGATTTCGTCAACGATTTTCTGGGTGCGGGTGTCTTGCCACACGATTGCGTTGTAGACAGGCTTTCCGGTGTTCTTGTCCCAGACCACTGCAGTTTCGCGCTGGTTGGTGATACCAACTGCTGCTACGTCTTCGTGGGTTGCGTTGCCCCGGGTGAGTGCTAGGCCTACTACTTCGCGGACGTTGTTCCAGATCTGGTCTGGGTTGTGTTCTACCCAGCCTGCCTGAGGGAAGATCTGGTCGTGTTCGAGCTGTCCTACTGAGTGGATGGTGCCGTTGTGGGTGAACAGGATTGCGCGGGATGAGGTGGTTCCCTGGTCGATGAGNNGGGTTTCGTGCTTGTGTGAGGTGCTTTTCGACGATGTTGCTAGTTCTGTTGAACGCTTGAGGGTGGTCCGCGGTTGGGTTGGGGGCTTTCGCCCCCAACCCGTGTGTGTTCCCTTGCGGGTAAGCACGGTGTCTAAGAGATGCGGACTATCGTCGGTTTATTTGTGTGATTGTGATCCGGGGATCAGACGAGTCCGGCTGCCATTGCGACTACTGCAGCCAAGATTCCACCGAGGATTGGGCCAACGATTGGGACC
>DFNY01000132.1:0-3323 GCA_002376595.1 Jonesiaceae bacterium UBA3555
GCGACGTCGCACTGACCTAAGAGGTCGAAGTAGCGCGACCAACTAAGTTTCCCGTGCGCAATTACGCTAACACCGTCAAGTGAAAACTCGGCACCAGGGGTGCCCGCCGTGTGTACTTCAAAGTCATACTCGCGACTGACCTTACTTAAAGCCGAGAGAGCGGCCACGCCGATCGGGTACATGTTTCTAGGCTTATCGGGTCGAGCGTAGAAGAACACTCGCTTCTTGTTCCCCTGTGGCAGCGGATCGATTGCGTTGTCGTGCTTTTCTAAGCTTGCTTGCGGAAAAAAGACAGCCGCAGAATCGATTGTTAAGTTCTCATTTTGGCGCAAATAGTTCGCGAGAGGAGACGAGTTGACTACGAGGTTCAAACCGCAGTGGTAGGTATTACGTGCAAGTTCTCTCGATGCGGAGAAAGGGTAGAAGGATGGTTCATAGTCCTGAACAAGGTAAATTGCTCGATTATTAGGAATTCCCGCCAGACGGACTGCGTTTGCAAGAGCATGGGCGGTCTTCCAATAAGTGGCGATCCAAATGTCTTCGTGTCCTGCAGGGTCCTTTAGGAGCGATGAGGCGGTCCGTATGCTGACCGCTGGTGCATCATAGCCGTACTTCTTTTTCAGTATCGAGTCAATGACGCTGTGCGAGCCTGAGCGATCGTACTCTGAAAGGTTGTGGATTACAAGCTCACACGAGTTACGAACTGCGACACCTGCAGCGAACTCTAGTGCGGTCTTGATACCCGCAAAAAATCATCGAATCTCCGATATCCATGACGACAAGTCGAACGGAACGTCCTGAAGTTGCGGAAAGGGGCGCACATAGCGCGAGATCATGCTCCGTGAGTCGGGGTTCTAAGCGCAGTAGTTCAGAACTCTTTCGCAGTCGTGATTCACGGGCCTCAACACGTATCCGACGGACCGCGTCGAGCGCGAGACTTGATAGTTTCTTCATGCTAATTCGCACCGCCAAACTGAGGAGTATCCGCCGACGCTCGGCGTTCAATACTGCGTTGAAAAAAGAGCACAATAATGAACACGGCCGGGCCGAGCCATCGAAGTGCGTCGAAGATGAAAAAGAAAGAGACTGCAGCGAGTAGGATGGCAATCTCACTCGGCCCTCGGCCGTTGAAGGCAGCAAAAACGAGCCCAACCAGAGCCAGCAAGCCGATGATCCCCGCTGTCGCAAGTGTTGAAACAAACTGGTTATCAATCACGAGAAGATTACCATCCTGCAACAAGCTGCGTTGAAATAAGGAGCTCTGTGAGTTAAACCCTGATCCGAGAAGAGCCTCGGTCGTCGGTCGTGCGTTGATAAGTCCGGGCATTGCGGAAAGCGCACCTAGTCTGTGGGAAAAGGATCCAGAGTTAGTTAACGTATTCAGCGNNCGGAAATGAAAGCCCGGATTGGGGCTATGAACGGTAGGCCGATAAGCGCTAAACCAATGTAGAACACCTTTAACGAACGATTTCGGGTATTTGCAACTACAAGGTAGGTGAGGGAGATAAGAAGCACCAAGAAACCGCTGCGCGAGCCCGAGTAGACTAATGCGATGGCCGCGAGCCCTAGGAATGCCAATCTTGCGCTTGGTGAGCCAAATCCGATTCCAATAACTGAGAAGAGTATCGCGAACACCGCAAAAAAAGAGAGAATAATGGGGTGGCCAAGTAGTCCCTCTTCTCTATATCCGAGCGCGGGAAGCAATACGTTAGAATACCGTTGCCCATTTGGCAGTGTTGAGTAGCCCCAAATAGACGTGTCTGTCCCCAGCTGGGAGAGTATTACTATGGGCACTTGGAATGCGACAAAGAGCGATGTGATCTTAGCAAACGCGTGCCAATCACGCTGCAGGAACCTTTGTGCGGAAATAGCGAAGACAACTAGTGGNNTTGGAACCCCGCATCAGTGTCACGCCCACATCTTCGGAACCTTCCCTAATGGTCGAAAAGAACTCAGTGGCAACGAGAGTGAAAAGCAGGACTAGTGGGAGAGCCCTGTGTTTGTGCCCAACGCGTGGTGTGACTATTGCGTTGAACAAAACTAGGGCACATGCACAGAGGCTTAGGAGCGCCTGGATGTTTCCTGGGGCGTTATTGTTCGCCACGGCACCAAGCGAAAATGCTGCTAAAGCTGCGAAGGTGCCATTCTTTGCTACCCAAGGCACGGCAAGCCAGACAGTCAATGCGGCGGCAGTCAACGCCGTTACGAAAAGTGCCGTGTAGCCGAATTGCGCCGCTATAGCAGCCGCAAGGGACATTATCGTCGCAAAGCCAGCGGCTACAAGACGGCTGGCCCTGGAGAGGTCTCGTGGCTGGACTCTGGTTGACAATGCCTGATTATTGCGAGTTGTCTGGCGTGGAGGCATTACTTGGTAGTTTCTTCAGAAAGTTGCGCGAGGTACCTGGCTAAGTCCTCCTGCCAATCGCGGGGTTCAAAACCGGTTGAGCGGATCTTCTGAAGATCTAGTACGCTCCAGGTTGGGCGTTCTGCGAACTGGTTACCGCGATTCATTTGAAGGGTCGAATACTCTTGGGTTGATGTAGGGAGTACGGTTGCCCCCGTCGTCCCGTAGGTATCAAAGACCCGGACTGCGAGCTCGTGCCAAGTAGTTGTCGGGCCGCCGTTTGTGATGTTGTAGACCCCGTAGGGGGCTCCAGAGTCGATTAGGTGTGCAATTCCGCGAGCTAGTTCTGTTGTGAATGTTGGACGTCCATACTGATCACTAACAACTTCAGGGGAGACTCCCTTGGTTGCCAGTGTTTTCATCGTATTTATGAAGTTCTTTCCTTCTCCAATTACCCAGCTTGTGCGAACAATATAGTGTTTCGCTGTGGAAGCGGCAACTAGATCGCCGGCAGCTTTCGTTTGGCCGTACACGCCGAGGGGGCTTAATGGCTCAGTCTCCGTGTGAATGTTGCATGTACCATCAAATACGTAGTCCGAGGATATTTGAACGAGAGGGATATTCTTTTGTGATGCGACTTGGGCAAGGGCGGAAACTGCAGTGGTGTTGACTGCCCATGCCAATTTTCGCCCTTCGGGACTTTCGGCGGAGTCGACCGCGGTATAGGCTGCGGCGTTTATTATTACTCCAACGTCATTCCAGTCAAACGCGAGAATTGAATCGAGAGATGAGAGATCTATATCGTTTCGGGTGAGGAAAGTTGTGGTTTCTTCTGAAAATTGTTGACGAAGAGCTCGGCCAAGTTGGCCGGTAGCTCCAAGAACCACCTTTCTTCGTGGAGGGATTGGAGTGATATCTTCAATGAAAGGGTGATCCCTATCTTTTTCCGAGACAATAGCACTCGCCAGTGGAATGGGCT
>DFNY01000132.1:3465-5930 GCA_002376595.1 Jonesiaceae bacterium UBA3555
CGTAAATGTGGCGCCGAACGTTTTGCCCTCACGTAGATCAACCCAAGCACCAAATGCCCGCCCGTTCGCGACGGAGACATATTTGTCCCATGGCTCCGCATGGATACCTCGAGTTGTCCCAATTTCCGCGTTGAAAGAAATGTTCTGCTGTACAGGACCAAAGTCAGGGAATCCGAGAGCAACCATCTTCTCGCGCTGCCAGTGTTCTTTGAACCATCCGCGGTTGTCTCCGTGAAGTGGGAGATCAACGACTAGCAAACCGTCAATTGCCGTTTGTGAGACTCTGAGAGTGTTTTCGTAGCTAGTCATTGGCCCTGCTTTGCATACTTCGCTTCAGTGGAGCGTTTCTGGGGCCCCCACCATGCCTCATTCGCTCGGTACCAGTCAACTGTCGCGCGGAGCCCTTGCTTGAAGTCGGTGAACTTCGGTTCCCAGCCCAACTCGCTACGGAGTCTAGATGAGTCGATCGCGTACCGTAGATCGTGCCCGGGCCTATCGACCACGTGCTCGTAGCCATCGCGTGGCTGTCCCATCACTGTGAGAATTTCCTCGATGACGTCCTTATTATTCTGTTCACCGTCCGCCCCAATAAGGTAAGTCTCGCCGATGGCGCCTTTTTCTAGGATCGTCAGTACGGCAGAAGAATGGTCATCCGCGTGGATCCAATCCCGGACATTCTCGCCATTGCCATACAGTTTCGGCGTCAGGCCAGCGAGGATATTGGTGATTTGGCGGGGAATAAACTTCTCTACGTGCTGGTAAGGGCCATAGTTGTTGGAGCAGTTGGAGATAGTGGCTTTGACCCCAAATGACCTTACCCAAGCGCGTACGAGCAGATCGCTTGCCGCCTTCGTTGAGGAGTACGGCGAGGAAGGATTGTATGGTGTCGTGGAGGTGAACTTGTTTGGGTCATCGAGCTCGAGGTCACCATACACTTCATCGGTTGAGACGTGGTGGAACCGCTTGTTGTGCCTTCGCGCAGCTTCCAAAAGTGTGTAGGTGCCCACCACATTTGTTTCTAAGAAAGGACGAGGATCAGTTAGTGAGTTGTCGTTATGAGACTCGGCGGCGTAGTGCACAACAGCATCAACGCGCATAAATAGATCCTCGACGAGGGAAGAGTCCGTGATATCGCCGCGGACAAACTCGAAACGATCACCGGGCAGCCCTTCGAGAGAACTGAGGTTTCCTGCGTATGTCAGCTTGTCGAGGACAATGACATTGTAGTTCGAGTTCTTGAGAACATAATGCACAAAGTTCGAACCAATGAACCCTGCGCCTCCCGTGACTAGTAGGGTGCTCACGCGTCTTTACCTCGCTTCAGAAGGTTGATCAGGTACGTACCGTAGCCGGACTTCATTAGTGCGGTACCACGTTGGTGCAGTTCCTCGTCCGATAGCCAGCCATGGCGCCAAGCGACTTCCTCGGGCGCCCCGATTTTCAGACCCTGACGATGTTCGATTGTCCGGACAAACTCGGCGGCATCAGCCATTGAATCAAAGGTTCCAGTGTCAAGCCAAGCGGTGCCTCGAGGTAAGACCTCTACTTGCAGTTTGCCCCGGCGGAGGTACTCACTGTTAATATCAGAGATTTCATACTCTCCGCGTGCTGACGGTTTGAGATTGGCGGCAATTTCAATGACACTGTTGTCATAAAAGTAGATTCCAGGAACGGCATAATTGCTCTTTGGCTCAGTTGGCTTCTCCTCGATGGAGGTTGCCAAACCATTGGAGTCAAACTCCACCACTCCGTACGCTTCAGGTTCAGATACCCAGTAGGCGAACACCGCTGCTCCATCAATCTGGGAGAAGCGTTCAAGTTGGCTTCCCATTCGAGGCCCGTAGAAGATGTTATCGCCTAGGACAAGACAGACGTCATCTTCGCCGACAAAGTCAGCGCCAATCACGAATGCTTGTGCTAGTCCGTTCGGCTCGGCTTGCACTGCATATTCTATGGATACGCCGAATTGGGTGCCATCGCCAAGGAGTCTTTCGAACTGTGCAGCATCGTGAGGAGTTGTGATAACAAGGATGTCTCTAATTCCTGCAAGCATTAGCGTGGACAATGGGTAGTACACCATTGGCTTGTCATAAACCGGTACCAGTTGCTTGGAAACGCCCAAAGTTACGGGATGGAGCCGCGTTCCCGAACCGCCTGCAAGGATGATGCCCTTCATGTTTCCCTTTCAAATACCCAGGTTGAGTTCTAGGTAGAAATAGATAGTTGTCTTAATAGGCGCCGTCGGACGCAAAGACCGCCCGAAAAGTGCGGTAAAGGATGATGATGTCACCCATGAGTGACCAGTTCTCGACGTAGTACAGGTCGAGGCGGATGCTGTCTTCCCAGGAGAGATCCGATCGTCCGCTGACCTGCCACAGGCCGGTGATGCCTGGCTTGATGAGGAGTCGACGGTGGAGGTCACCGGTGTACTCGGCCACCTCTCTGGCCACCTGTGGGCGAGGACT
>DFNY01000132.1:5965-8167 GCA_002376595.1 Jonesiaceae bacterium UBA3555
GACACCGTTGCCATCAGTTTGGTCGAGTAGTGCTGCGAGCTTGAGCTCCGCATCTACGACCATTGACCGGAATTTGAACATCTTGAACGGTTCGTGGTTCTGGCCGACTCGCTCCTGCTTGAAAATGACTGGACCTCCATCACTCTTTACCAGCAGAGCGACGACGAGCAGAACAGGGCTAAGCAGGACGATAAGCATGCTGGCCAGAATGATGTCGAATACTCGTTTTACCCAGTATTTGCGACCAGTGAACTCTNNNNCACTAGATCGATCTTGCGCTGCTCAAGTTCCCACCCCAGGCGCCGCATCTTCTTGGGGCCAAGAACATCAGCACTTGTAAGAATGAGTGTGTCTGCCTGCGTGTTATCTAGAGTCTCGACTATGGCGTCATAGTTGTTAAGCGTTGGAATACCGGCAATGTCGAGTCGTCTGCTGTCCTCGGACGTAGTGATTGCAGAGACGAGCTGGAACCCAGAAGCGGCGTCACGGCCGATCTGAGTGGCGACATGATCGACTTTCTTGTACTCACCAACAAGGACGGCACGGTGGAGGAACTCGCCTTGCTGCCGCTTACTAATCAGCCACTGTCTCCAGAGCCAGCGGCTCACAAGAAGAAGTGTTAGACCAGCAGGGAAAGCGATGAGTAGATATCCACGCGCCATCTGGAACTGGAACAAGAGGCCGACAATCGCCAGTAGCCCGAACACCCGGAGTGCTGTTTCGACTATGAGCTTGTACTCCGTGGGACCTGTGCCAACAACACGCAATTCACGGGTATCGAAAATAGTTAGTGCTGCCATCCACGTGAACACGAGAATGAGTGAGACAAGGGTGTAACTGAGCGCGAACTGCCAGTGCTTGCTCTCCGAGATCTGGAGCTCTTGCGCGCTAGTTCCAAACCTGATGAGTTGTGCACCGAACACCGATACGAGGATCACCAAGAAGTCGGTGGTAAGGAGGCGGCTACTGTACGAGCGCTGCCAGCCGGTTCCCACCTCCGTTACTGGCTTGGTCATTACTGCCACGTCTTGCCACCATCAATTGAAGTTGAGAAGTCTTTGCCGGACCAAGCGAATACCGAGTCACCGGTCTGTGCGATGGCCGTGTCGCCGGACTTTACGGTGCGCTCGAGGCAAGCGCCAGGAGTTCCGATCTTGGTTCCGTTGAAGGACGCCGCCTGCACGCCCACGCATTCGTCGGCGTTGCCGAGCGAGACTATGTACGAGTCGTCGGAGAGGCCGATTGACGTGACGTTCGGGGCATCGACTGGTTCGGACCAGGACACACCGCGGTCGGTGCTGGTGATGATCGTTGCATCGGAGCACAGGACTGCCGCGCGGTCAGCGATAGCCGCCAAGTTTACTGCCTCGCAGGCGATGTCCAGGCGCCCGTCAGGGCCCCCAAGGGAGGTTGGCTGTGCTGGGTCTAGGTACCAGGCACCGGTTGCGCCGATAGGGGCGAGCCATGAGGTTCCTTGGTTCTCCGTGCGGACAAGCTGTGGTTCGCAGTCAGCGTTGAGGGAGACCAACTGGATCAGTTCAGCGCGAGTGGGAATGATACGCAGAGCTTTAGTCGCACCAGTGGATTCAATCGCGGCTGAGGCGTTCCACGACGCACCGCCGTCCTTTGAAATCTCGAACTTGGTGTTGGAATCGCACGAGGCAACAGTTGCACGAATGATCAGATCACTGCTTACCGTGGCGAGAATACGCTTTGGTGGGATGAGCTCGATTTCGGCTGGGGCTGCTGGCTCCTCTGAAGTTGGCGACTCCGAAGGCTCTTGTGACGGTTCTTGTGAAGGCGCTTCTGCGGGGTCGCTTGAGTCTTCTACCGTGGGGGTTGGTGAGTGTCCACCTGCGATAGTTGGGAACCCGTCGCCTTCCTTGCCAGGAGCTCCTTTGACTGCGATCGCAGAGACTGCAAGAACAGCAACTGCGAAGATTGAGAGAATCGCTATAAGCGCCTTAGTGCTTACAGAGTTTGCTCTACGCGGACCCTTAGGCTTCTTGGCCACATCACACCTCGATTGTCAGTGCCGTTTGGAGGAACTGAACGGCTGCGTCCACTGCTGGCTTGAGTTCAGCCGCTGAGCGGTCGTAGACCGCCTGGCTCTGTCGGTAGGGGTCGATGACATCGTCATGTTCGGGGTCCTCAGGTGGAAGAACCATTCCGCGGCTCGCGGAGGCTGCTGAAACCGCCGTC
>DFNY01000132.1:8190-12029 GCA_002376595.1 Jonesiaceae bacterium UBA3555
GATTTCGCGGCGGTGATCACGGGACATTGCAAAGATTAGGTCTGCCTGGTCAAGGATTTCCTCAGTTATCTGACGGCTCGCGTGAGTCTCTGGGTGTGCAACGCCTAGTTGTAAAGCAATCGCTTGCGATTGCTCAGGCATCCCCTTACCCACAAGTGCGTGGGTGCCAGCGCTTTCAACGTGGACCTCCGGGACGTTTGCCAAGCCGAGAGCAAGCAGCTGTTCACCCAGTGGCGACCGGCAGATATTGCCAGTGCACACAGTCAGAA
This sequence comes from Jonesiaceae bacterium UBA3555, assembly GCA_002376595.1. Classification (GTDB taxonomy): domain Bacteria; phylum Actinomycetota; class Actinomycetes; order Actinomycetales; family Cellulomonadaceae; genus Timonella. Next base: position 8,460 of record DFNY01000132.1, read on the forward strand.
TAGTGAATTTGTCAGACATGACTTACCTGCGCTTTCCCCTGGCTAACTTCCGCTTGCTGGCCTTTGTAGGCACAAGTTCCTCAACGCCATAACCATACGTACCATAGCCGTAACTATCTGNNGGTCGGCAACATGGTCACAATCACTCCAAGAATGTTGGTCCCAGCAGTCTCAAGTGTGCGCACAGCAGCCTCGAAGCCCTGCTTCTTTGTAGAACCGGATGCAACGACCATGATCAAGCCGGAGGTCTTCTTGCCAACAACCGCTGCGTCGGTGACTAGAAGCGCAGGCGGAGCGTCAATCAGTACGTAGTCAAATTGACCGTTCAGTTGCTCAAGCACGCGGTCCATGGCGTGAGATCCCAGCAGCTCGGAAGGGTTTGGCGGTACACGGCCGGCAGGCAGCATGTAAAGCTGGCCACGACCCCAGCGGTGCATGACATCTGCCAAATCGGCCTTGCCAATAAGCACGTCTGTCAAGCCCGCACCGCTCTCAATGCCCATATACTCTGAGACCTTTGGCAAACGGAGGTCACCCTCGATGAGGACAACACGGGCGCCGGTCTCCGCAAGCGAGATTGCGAGGTTTGCAGATGTGGTGGACTTGCCCTCGGATGGTCCGGCGGATGTGATCACGAATGACTTGGTTCCGCCTCCAACGTTCAGGAACTGCAAGTTGGTACGTAGAGAGCGGAATGATTCTGCGCGTGGGTTGCGTGGGTCTGCGTGCACGATGAGCGGACGGGTCTTAGTCTCCGGGTCGAACGCGATTCCACCCAGTAGTGGCTTGTCTGTGATTTGCTCGATGTCGTGTAGCGAGTGGATGCGGGTGTCCAGTACCGAACGCAGAATCGCGATACCTACGCCGAGCGCGAGGCCTACCAGAAGGCCGAGCGCGAGGTTCATCTTGGTGTTCGGCGAGGTGGGAGCAGCGGCCTTGACAGCATTCTGCGTGGTGGTCAACTGGACCGGGCTCTGACCCTCAGAGTTGGTCACCTCAAGTTTGGTCTGCACTACCTCTTTGAAACTTGCCCCGACTGCGTTCGCGATCTGTGCTGACTGCTCGGCGTCAGAACTAGTGGCGGAGATATTGATAAGGACCGTGTTAAGCGGCGAACTGGTGCTTACATACTTGGCCAACTCGCCGCTTGTCATGTCGAGGTTGAGTTCCTCGATTACTGGGTCGAGCACAACGTTGGTCTTAATAACGTCTACGTATGAACCCACGATTTGACGTGCAAAGTTGGTGCCCTGGACGAGGTCGCCGGTTGCCGAGTTGTCCGAGCGCACAGATACATACAGTTGTGTACGTGACTCGTACTGCGGGGTGGCAAAAAGAGAGGCAAGTGCGCCAGCTCCCAGCCCTGCCAGGGTCGCAGCTACAATGAGCGCCCAACTCTTGTGCAAAATCCGGATGTAATCGCGCAGTTCCACGGCTATACGTATCTCTCAGGTAGTAAAGCATTCTGTTCCCGCTAAGAATAATGTCATACCTGCTCGCAGGGCTAAAGTACCCATTGAGTGCTGCTCTGGAGTGTCGCCGCCAGATTTTCTACAATTTCCATCAAACAGCACCTCCGTGATGCGCATAGTTACGCAGATGGGAAGCGTTGGTGGCGCAGAACCGGACAAAATCCCATATAGGTAACACATAAGAGCTCTCCAACTGTAATGTAGTGAAAATCACCTCTATGCGGATGGGTTCATCCGCTTCGCTGGCGAATGCTCACCAAGCGGTAAGTTTTAGCAGGTTAGCGCGTCGCACGCTCACACGAGAGGGACAGTGAGGGTTGAGCTACGTACGCCGCAAGCACCTCGCAATGCCGGCATTACTTAGTCGTTGGTGGGTTGATGGTGAACGGAACCTTGTTGAGCGCAACGACTAGCGCGCCTTTTGCGAACTCGCTCCCGTAGTCCCACACAGATACATCATCGTCCTCGAAAAGCGGGTCTAGACCTTGAGTTTCGCGGTTCTCTTCCTCGTAACCGTCATTGTGTCCGTCGCTGTCGGTTTCTGCGTTGTCTTGGACAAACCCACCTTTCGCAACCTCTTGGAACTAGCTGAGACCATCTTGGTCTGCGGTAGGCGAAGGGTGATCGTGCACTTCTTCCGCACAGCTTTCTGGAGTGCTGCACTCCGCGGGCTTGTTCTCGGGAGTCTTATCCACTGGGGCGCTGTTCATTGGCAGACCATATTTTCTTTGAAGCCGCCCTGCTACCTTGCTGCCCCAATCGCAACTTGCACCTGAAACCCAAACCTTCTCGGCTGGAACCGGCCTCCCCACCAACGCCACAACAAGCCATACTCTGCGCTGGAAACTGGAGGACTCGTCGGAAAGAAAAACGAAAAAAAGCCCGGCAAACTAGGTTGCCGGCGCCCTTTCCCGCAGGTAGGTTCAAACTAGAGCCGCCCAACGCCGAGGGAGTCCATCATGGGCACAGTGGTCATGTACGCGTCAGTGTCCGTTGATGGATTCATTGCGGATCCGGCCGACCAACCCGGCCCACTGTTCGACTGGCTGGTCAGCGGAGACACACTGCTAGACGATTCCGGGTTTTTGAAAGTCTCAAAAGCATCTCAGCAGTACACGCGCGACTATTGGGATCGCATCGGCGTGACCATCGTGGGCCGGCACGTCTTCGACATGACCGACGGGTGGGANNTTCCGCCCAGCGGAGTGGAGCATGTTGTGGTGGTAACGCATCGTGATCCGCCTAACGGATGGGACCAGAGCGCCCCATTCCACTTTGTGCCAGACATTGAGACCGCCGTAGCGAAGGCGCAGGAGCTGGCCGGGGAACGGATCGTTGAGGTGGCAGCTGGCGATGTTGGCGGGCAAGTGTTCGCTGCCGGATACGTCGATGAAGTCCGCATGGACGTGGTCCCAGTAGTGATGGGAGCGGGCAAGCGGTTCTTTGGGCCCGTGCACACCCAACAGTCATTGGAAGATCCCATTGAGGTGATTCGGGGCGAGCGAGTAACACATCTGCGTTTCTTGGTTGCGAAGTCCGCCTCTGCGTCGGCGTCAGAGGAATAGAATCGGGTGCAACCTCGCAACTGGTTGCACGCGGTCTTTCGGACGATCCACGTGTAGCTCGATGCGCCCTGACCACCATCCACAATTACTTGAGATAGGGCACGTAATGACCTCAATCGGAATGATCACGTTCGACTGCACCAATGCTCGCGAAGAAGCTTCATGGTGGGCACAGCGCCTAAACGGCGTCCTTATCGACGAATTCGGTGGCGAATTCTGCATGGTCCAACTTGAGGGGGCGCCTCGGTTGGGATTCGANNAAGAACCGCGTTCACTTGGACTTGGTAGCCACAGTAGAAGAGGGTGGTCGCGAAGGTGCGGTCGCATCCTTCGTGGAGAATGGCGCGGTCCGAGTAGAAGACCACGGCGAACCGGACGGATTCATGTGGACGGTACTCCGGGACCCTGAAGGAAACGTCTTCTGTATTTCTGACCCGCACTAGGGAATCTGCGCTTGGTGGGCGGCCAGCGGCGAAAAAGAAGCGGGCGGCCCAGACCGCGGTAGCCAGTAACCAAAAGAGGCGGTGGGGTTA
>DFNY01000132.1:12175-12374 GCA_002376595.1 Jonesiaceae bacterium UBA3555
CTTTGTAGGTTTTACCTGTTTTGACGCTCTTGGTTCCCGTAGCGAATCCGGAGATCACGCCCTTCTTCTTCACCACGGTGAAGACCTTGGACACTACGGATGCATTGTGTGTTCCCGTTTGTGCAAAGTTAACGCGCAGTGTGTGGTTGCCAAGCTTCAATGAGGTTGGCAGTGTGAAGGCTGCCTTTCCATTGGTGAT
>DFNY01000132.1:12411-18322 GCA_002376595.1 Jonesiaceae bacterium UBA3555
TTGGTGACGGTGACCTTGCGGATGAGTTTTCCGTCCACATATACCGATGCCACACCGTTTGGCGCGACAGCAGATTTCACAACTAGTGATACCTTTCCGGCCTGCGTGTAGTACAGGTTGGATAGCGCAGCGGTTTGGCTGGTCGCCGCGCGTGCCACGGTCACGGAGGNNAAACTTGACTGTCACTGGGTGGGTTTTGACGCCCAAGTTCTTGAGCACTGGTACGCGTAGTGAGCGCGCGCCGGATGCTACGGGAACGTTAATGCTACCTATCTTGGTAGTGCCAGACCAAGCTTCGATCACTCCGCCGGTGGCTCCGGATGAGTTGAAGGTTACTGGGATTACCGCGGAGGTTCCGTAGGTGGACTTGGCGGGGCTGGCAGCAATGGACGTTGCTGACTTCTTCAGCTCAATCTTGACGGTGGCTGCGGTGGCTGATGCAGCCGTAACAGTGACCTTGAATCCACCCTCGTAGCCGGCTCCCGATTCTCCTGCGCGCAGAGCGGTGAGGTGAGAGAACTCGTATCCGTAGGAGTCCAGTAGGCCGGATGACTTGAATCCGATGGTGTGAACTGACGGGATATCAAAGTCATCGGTCTCGATTGCGTAGACGCGAACGCCGGGGCCGTAGCGCACGTTGAGGGTGAGGTCGTCGTTGTAGATCTCAAGGTCGTTGTAGTCGGCTCCCGCGTCGCGGCCCGTTCCGGTGCGGTATTCCGCAAAGTACTTGCGCTGGGTGACTGGGTCGGTGAAGGTTACTCCACGCNNCCAGGGTGACGCTGCCTGATGCTTTGAGTGTTGCCAGTTGGTTGGCTGGCAGTACGCCTAGGAGGTTCTGGTAGGCGACGTCTAGCGCTGGGCTGATGGCACTGTAGGTGCCGCCTGCCATTGGGCTGTGGAATCCGTAGTACGGGTAGTACTCGTAGTCTTCAGGGATCTCTAGGTTGGAGTGACCTAGCGAGAAGTTGTGGCCGAGCTCGTGGACCAGGATGTCTGGTGCAAGGCTGTGCAGGAGTACGTCTCCACCTGTGTTGAGGCCGAACCCGATTGTGGCTACGCCAGCAATGTTGTGTCCACATGCGGGAAGCACGTTGATGATGTGCGAGGTGTCGGTGTCGACGGTTGGGAATGCCTGCTGCCCGAGCGCGAAGATGTCATAGGCTCCGGCGGTTGCGGAGCATAGCTGCGCTGTGGTGAGTGCGGTGGAAACTTGCTTCACGCCCTTGACCTGTAGCGATGACACTACGCCAAAGGTTTGTGAGTTCCAGTATCCGCTGGCGGTGCTAATCGTGGCGCGGGCTTGCGCTTCGGTTGGCAGGCTTACTGGAACGTCTGAAGGCACGAATATCGCGAGGTAGACGTCGTGTGAGCGTGGCGCTACCGCGGCGGCGGTGGTGGTAGTCTTTACTACCGAGGCTACCGTGAGCGGTTGAGCTGCCGATTCGGTCAGTGCGGAGACGTTCGCCGAGGTGAGAGGGGTTGCACCGTCGACTCCTGCTTCCTTTAGGTCTGCCGTGTTGGCGTCCAAGCGAAGGGTGACGGTTTTTCCGGTGTCTACTTTGTCGAGCTCGCCGTCTGGGTCTTGCACTGGCAGCACGGTTTTGCCTACGCGCACACCGAGCACGATTTTTTCGTGGAGTTGCGATGATGTGCTCAGTGCGTGGGCTGCAGGTAGTTCGGAGCGGTGCTCGTTGGCCAACCCCTCGTGGGTGTCAATGATTGCGCGTTGCAGCACGCCGGTCACGCTGACTGTGTCAGTGGTGCTTTGCGACGATTGGGCAACTACCGGCGCGGGTGCGGCCGCGGCAGGGACGGTTGCAAGTCCGAGACCGAGCGCTGCAAGGCTGAGGACGCTCAGCGCGCGTGTGGTTTTGGGCAGGGATGTTGCTCGCATATGTGGTCTCCATGGTGGGTGGGGGCGATGCTGCGCGAGGTGTTGGCGGTTGAATTTGGGCAAGGCGCAGTTTTTCTGCAAATCACCCGAATCAGGACGATTCTAGGTGATGGGACGAGTTTCGCAGTACCCTCTGACACGGTGTGGGCAATCGTTGCGAATCCTTAACCTCTGGCCATCGAAAGGGTTCGCTGGAAACCTTGATTTTATGCGGTTTCACCCGCACTTCAGTGCTGGCATGACCAAATCTGCGGGCGGGTGAAATTCAGGGGCTGGCCTTTGCCTTTGTTGGGAGCGTCTCTTGAGAGAGCCTGTTAGGCAATCCGCAGCGAGTAGGTTGCGGCGTCCACAATTGCTTGGCGTAGGGCGTCGAGCTGTGGTGACGATACCTTCCACTGCTGCCAGTAGAGAGTGACGTCGAAGTGGCCGCCGAGGTGCATGGCCTCATCGCTTTCGATTAGCGGCGCGGCAACGAACTCCGGCACCATGCCCCAGCCGATGCTTTCGCGGATTGCTTCTTTGAACGCTTGGTTGGCTGGCATGGTGTTGTATGGCGGGCTGAGGTGGTCTAGGCCCAGGGTGTTGAGGAATTTGTTTTGCAGTTTGTCTTTGCGGTCGTAGTACAGCACCGGTGCTTTGGCTAGGGAGGCTTCGTTGAGTCCGTTGGGTAGCCATTGGGCCACGTATTCGGGAGAGGCGAGTGGTAGGTATCGCATCACGCCGAGTCGAACGGATTCGCAGCCTTGGATCGGTTTCTCGTCGCTTGTGATTCCGGCCATTACGGTGCCTGACCGTAGAAGTTCGGCTGTGTGATCTTGGTCTTCGCGGTATAGGTGGAAGGTTGCTATGTCTCGCACGGAGGCGAGGGCCGGGATGAGCCAGGTTTCGAGGCTGTCTGCGTTGGCTGCGAGGGGGATTGCGGGTAGCCCGGGTTCACCCTGAACGGCTGGGGTGAGGGTGTGCTCAACTACGGCGCTGATCTGGCGTGCTGCCTGCAGGAACGGGATCGCTGCGGCGGTAGGAGCTACGGGCTTGGTGCGTTGCAGGAGTACTTGTCCAGCTTGTTGTTCGAGTGCTTTGATTCGTTGACTGACTGCTGATGGGGTCACGTGAAGCACGGCTGCTGCTCCATCAAATGAGCCTTCGTTGACTACGGCCAGGAGTACTTCTAGGTGCCCCAAATCTATCTTCACATTAGACATTCTAAAGGTTGTTCAGATTCTTTAACTACACTTAGTAATGACCTTTGGCTAGGTTGTTCACGTGTCAACGTTTCAAGTCATCGCCTCCGGTTTGGGGTTCACTCTCTCGCTCATTGTCGCGATTGGTGCCCAGAACGCTTTTGTCCTACGTCAAGGACTTATGAAGCGTCATATTCTTCCGGTAATCGCTATCTGCGTGGGCTCTGACATCATGCTGATGAGCGTTGGCATCGCAGGCTTTGGCGCGATTGTTGAAAACGCTCCTTGGCTCGTTACCGCTATGCGGGTTTTTGGCGGCGGATTCCTCATCTTCTATGGAATCGCTGCGGCTCGAAGAGCCATGAAACCTAGCGCGATGGATGCCACCGCCAACGCCCAGAAGAAGTCACTTCTGCCGGTACTCGGCGCTACTCTCGCAGTCACGTACCTCAACCCCCACGTGTACCTAGACACCGTGGTGCTATTGGGCTCGATTGCAAACAGTTATGGCGACCAAAAATGGCTATTTGGCTTGGGCGGAATGGTGGCCACTACGGTGTGGTTCTCCGCGCTGGGTTTCGGCTCACGGTTCTTGCAACCGCTGTTTGCTCGCCCTAAGTCTTGGCAGATTCTCGACATGGCCATTGCCGCCATTATGTTCGTCATCGCCATCAACATTCTTCAGCCTTTAGTGGCTGGATAAGGCGAGTGTTGCGCTGTGCGCAACACGTTTCCCGACGAGCGGGCTGGTAGCTATGATGCGTTGGCTACCAGCCCACTCGTCGTTAAGGGCTCTACCTGTTGAAGTTGTTGTCAACACCTTCGTTTTTGGCCGGCTTTTCCACACCACCTGTCCAGGTGATGGTGTTTTGGGAGCCTGTAACCTCAACTAACTTCGACACGGTGGCGGCTGTAACCGAATTGCCCACTCCGCTCACCACCACCGATTCGGTACCCCCTGTGTCCACAACGTTCTCCTCGCCTGTGATGCTCAGACTGGAGGATTTTGTGGTTTTTATGGAGGTCTGTTTTCCGGATACAACGAGTTCGCCCACACTCGTGGCTTCGGCAGAGATACTGACCCCTTCAATGGAAGTGGGCCCCCATACGTCTCCGGAAATTGTGTTGTTCTCGCCGCGGACGGCGAGCGCTGTTGCTTGAGCCACTGACACGTTGAGGTTGGTGCCTGCAACGTGCACCTCGCCGCATTTGCCTGTGATCGTGATGGTGGCGTCGGATGCTTGCACGGAGACGTTCTGGTTGTCCGTGCACTCGCCGCCCTTGCTGAAGTCCGCAGCCGATTCCGCAGCCTTCTCGTGGTTGAACTTGGCTGCGGCGTTTGAATCACTTGAGCACGCAGAAGCTGACACCACTACGGCCAGACAGACTCCTGCGAGCATCGCCACGGAGCGCCGGGTTTGGTTCGAACGCATGAATACTCCTCACATGTGGGTAAATGCTCAGTTCAGGGCCGAAAAGGACGTTCTTCCCGGATCGCAGTGGTGAGAACTCCACATGGTGTGGCATGGGTATCTCTCACCTAGTCGAACTTTTACCACTTGAAAACAACTAATCTGACGGCTGTACACACAAGCAATGACGTTCCACAGCGGCCAATGTGCTTTTTAACGAGAACTGCACGTTATCGCAAAATTTCACCCTCTTTGAGGTCAGGCGAACTACTTAAACCTTTAGTTTTCAGGAAGGCACTCTCGTGACCGGCATCTACTCGCACCAACTACTAGCAGGCCCGCGCGGACGGCGGTTCTTGCTCGAACTGGCATGCCTGAGAAACACGGAACTAGAACAGCTGATGTACGCCCATGTAGTACAGGGGCTAGACGCCGCAGGCAGGGTAAAGGTCATCGTTGAACTTGCCCGTTCTGCAAGTCTCTTCCAAACCCAGCCACCCACCAGCCGTGAACTTGTGCAATCGTTGGGCGAAGCCGTCCGGTCCGCCAAGTACTGGGAAGCCCCCGATACCGAAGACCAGCTCCTTGCACTGGAACCCATCAAGAACGCATTACGAAAGCTCTCACAGGTGATAGCTGAGAATGCTCCGGACTGGTGGAGTGAACGCGCAGCCACTCCACAGTTCAGGCTCCAAACGCCAGGACAAAACACTCTCGCAGATCCCGGGATGTGGCACCCATCTGCAGGAATCCGAGACTGGTATCAGCACACCGTGCACGAAGAACGCACCTTCGAACACAATGAGGCCGATGCCGAATACGGGGGAATGTGGTGGAGCATCCCAGCACACCCAAGCATCCCCATGACCACCCGATCATTGGGGCAAGACGGACCAGTTGGATTGTGGGCACAAGAAGACTTGCCTGCCATGGACAGCGCACAGGTATACAGCGTTGAAGCGCATGACGACTCCAAAATCTTGGAAATCGCCAGCATTCACGACTACGCAGGCCTGGTGGAAAACTATCCGCTTCGACTTACCGCATCACGGCAGCACAACTGGCACAGTGTCACCGGAACCCACGACGAATGGTACATACCGCACTGGGGCCTAATAGCCCAAGACTATGACGCCGTACACCTCAGCGTCGCTACCTACTTGGAAAGCGCCACAAAACGGATCGGACTGCGATCTGGGGCAACGATGATCGCAGGCTGGTCACCGGACGCAACGATTTGGCTGACCAATAAGTTGCACCGAGCGGATGAAGGTTCACAATGGAAACATCAACGGGTTGATACCCAAGAAATATGGCTTGCTGCCTAGCTTGTTCGCTCAAGCTGTGTGCGCATAGGGAGCGTTGCAGGGGGAACGTTGCCGCCACAAAAAGAGTGTGGGCACGATACATGCGTATCGTGCCCG